>NZ_JCAYNV010000002.1:0-409581 GCF_059758055.1 Shewanella sp. MF05956
GCGTCGCCACGCTTTTAGGGATAGGACTGACTGGCACGGGCGCTTGTTTGATATTGGCCTGGGTTCCTTTTGTTTCACAATGCTTGCAGCTGTATTTTAATCTAACGTGCTCAATCACACTGATTTGCGCCGGAATAAACTTAAGCTTCTCACTGCTGTCTTTCCCCATTAATGCCAGCTGATGGCCACAGCACTCACACTGCTTATCTTCATCACTGATGTCATGGATAATGATTTCACGTGGCAGGTCTTTAGGCAGTAATTTACGCTTAGCCTGTTTTTTAGGAGAAACAGACTCGTCTGCATCGGTTGCTAACTCAGCAAGCTCATCAACTGTGACTTCAGCTTCGTTAAACAACTCACCTTGATAGTCATGACTTTCACTGCTCGCCCCAAAACGCTGTTGCTGGGCTAAGCGAAATTGTTCAAGCAAACGCTGCACAGAGTGTTTAAGTTCGGCGATTTCAACGTCTTTCAACTCGATAACATTATCTTTAGCCGCCAACGTCTCAAGCAATAATTGCTTAAGTAAATCAACGTCATTGGGTAAGTTATCAGGGTTTAGTTTCATGGCATTATTATACCAAACATCCCCTTAGATAAGGCTAAAGCAGTGATCTAATTATTGAAAACAGCCTTCTCAATGGCGATCAATTAACTGTAATTCAAGCCGTTCACAGGCTGATGTCCCTGTACATCAAAGCCAGATAACAGCCAATGAAACTGTTGCTCAGATAAACTCATGCACTCATCAATACTTTTCGTCGGCCACTTAAACTTATCCTGCTCGAGGCGTTTGTACCACAGTGCAAAGCCGGTGTTATCCCAGTAGAGGATTTTTAATTTATCACGGCCTTTATTACAAAAGACAAACACACTGCCGTCGGTGGCCTGTAAGGATAATTGCTGCTCAACGATAACAGCTAAGCCATTTATCGATTTACGAAAATCCACCGGTTCACGGTGCAGATAAACACTGGGAAGCTCACGAAACATCAACATGCTTGTAGGCCTTTAATAATCTCAAGCAGGTAGAGTGGGGGTAAGGAACTGGGGAAAGTCCATAGCCCTGTATGATGCTGAAAATGGATAGCCTGCCCTGAAGCGGAAGGTTGAGCTTGGGTTGTCATCGCTGTCGGCGATGTCACGGTAGCCTTAACAAACGGCGCTATCTGTTGGGTGCCCGTTTTAGCCATGTCCGCTTTGCGGGCGTAAAACCCACTAAGACTAAGCTTGTGCACACGACAAAAATTTGAAATCGTTAAGCCGCTAGCGGATTGCTGTTGTATCAAAGCAGCCCAATCTTGATGTGAACGTGTAGCCATGTTAACTCCTGATTGTAATTATTAGTCGTTAAGATAAAGGCTCGATGAGCGCAGTTGAAGACGTACTTGCCCGGACGCATACAACGATAACAGCTAAGCCATTTATCGATTTACGAAAATCCACCGGTTCACGGTGCAGATAAACACTGGGAAGCTCACGAAACATCAACATGCTTGTAGGCCTTTAATAATCTCAAGCAGGTAGCGTGGGGGTAAGGAACTGGGGAAAGTCCATAGCCCTGTATGATGCTGAAAATGGATAGCCTGGGCTGAAGCGGAAGGTTGAGCTTGGGTTGTCATCGCTGTCGGTGAAGCCAGTGTTGCCTTAACAAACTGCGCAGTCTTTGGGCTACTCGTTTTAGCCATATCCGCTTTACGGGCATAAAAGGTACTGATACTGACCTGATGAAGTCGGCAAAAAGCGCTAATCGTTAAGCCACTGGCGGGGTGCTGTTGTATCAAATCAGCCCAATCTTCATGTGAACGTGTAGCCATGTTAACTCCTGATGTCATAATCAGTCGTTAAGATAAAGGCTCAATGAGCGCAGTTGAAGACGTACTTGCCCGGACGCATACTCTGCTATATAACAATAAACGCAAAAAAGTCACAACAAAGAAAATCTTGAAAAGACATAACGTTAGATGGAATTTTTGCAGGCCTTAATGCTTAAGGTCCAGTGTATGAGTCGTTAATATAGAAAACTAATAAGCGCTGCTGGAGATGGACTTGCCCAGACGCTTAGCTTATTTTTGTCTTATTTTAGATAAATACTCTTTCGCAACATGGTTAGAAGGATCAAAGGAAAGAGCTTTTGAGAAAGCAGTTTGAGCAGCGTCGACTTCATTAACGTCAATCATAAATAAACCTAATTTTAACCAAGTAACTACATCTGTAGGAAATCTTTCAAGGTAATCGAGATACACATTAACAGCGCTATTAAGCTTTCCTTGCAATCGAAGTATATGGGCATATTGCGGCATATACTGTTCACTATATCCAATTATTTTCTCAAGTGTTTGGCTCGCTAATTCTAATTCTAGAAGAATTAAAGCTAGTTTTAAGGTTAATTTCAAATACAATTCATCGTGCAAACCTTTATAAGTTTGTAACACATCCAATGCTTGACGAGGGTTATTCTGTAACAAAAGCTGATTCGAGTAAGCTAAATGATACAAATAATTGGTATCCTTATCAGTATCAACGAGAAGCGCTAAATTGCGTACCATATATTTTAGCCCTTCAACATGTTTTGTATGAACCAGATACAAAATTTTCTCTAAAACCTTTCTTGTCGCAGATTGACTTTTAACAACATCAATATACACAGTCGGCTTTCTTTCAAACTGTTCCTGATATTCTGACTTTAAAGATTCAATTACTTGTAAATTGCTTGATTCAAAAATAAAGCCTTGTCGTTCTTTAATCTTTAACCAACCAAACACTCTACCGGGTTGGTGGTCATCCCTCCACTGTTTAGCTAATTTAGTTACCTCGATATTTTGGGCTAGCTCTTGCAACCTTGACTTTATTCTTGAGATTGTTTTGTCTGTTTGTAGAATAAGATCGGATGCAATATCGTTAAAAGCACAGTAATAATCTTTCGACATTTCAAGTAAATGCTTTTGGTCCCAATCTTCACTTTTTTTAGTAGTCAAAAACTTTGAAAACTCGTAATAACCATAGAATTTAATCAATTTAGCAAAGTCAGCATAATTGGTATTTATAAATAATTCAATAGATTCCAACTTTTGCGATACTTCAAATATGGCTTCTAGCTCAGCATCTTCATAATTAACAGACTCTATACTAGCCAAAGCTTTGCTGGCTTTATCAGCTAGAACATTAAACACTTTGTTTGCTTGTTCAGTTTGGATTAATACGGCTTTATAATCTGCATGTAACTTTTTTTGCGGGTTAAGTTTAATAATCTTATCAAGCAGACTCAGCGGAGTTAAATCACATTCCGTAAGTTCAATATGTTGGAAATGTCGATGGGGAATACTGTCTATTTTTGTGGCATTTTCAGATAAATTTATAATTGAAACATGCGGATTATTTTCTGCATCATCGGCTAAAGATTCTGCTGCCATTTTCAATTGCACCACAGTCTCTGCAAAGTTACCAGCATAAGTTTGGACCCATTCACCAATAAAACCTAAATTAGGTCCCAAGCCCGTCTCTAGCGAGCCTTTTGCATGAGTAAAACCTGCTGGCGAAAAACAAAAATCTGACCCTGTTAATAACACCTGTTGGAACCCAAGGTTAATAGCTAAGTGAACAGATGTATTGGTTACGGTTGGGCCTACTGTTTGAATATTATCTCGGTCGGCAGTTTGTGACCAGGCTAATCGTGATCCCATATACAAAGAATACCCTTGCCATTGAGACAACAACCTAGAGCTCACATGATAGGCATTAACAAAAAGACACTTCTCGGCTAGCCTCATCATTCCTCGGTTAACTTCAAAACTAAAATCTTCTGGGTCGACAGACACAATTATATGAGGAATGATTCCCGCTTCATAAAGCTTACCAGCCACCCTTGATACTGCAAAAATAATTAACTTTGATTGATTATCTTTAATCCAACTAATAGTTTCATCTAAAGATGGACCTCCAGCTACGATAATAGCTGTCATATTATCAAACGAACCTTTTAATACAGATACAGGAGTATGATTCTCGCAAATATTTTTTAGTTGCTGCCTAAAAAATATTCTTTGTGTAAAACCAATACTCACCTCAAAAACAGCATCATTGACTAGTTTTTCCACATTAATAGCAAGACAAGAATATTGAAATAAATAATCACCCGAAGCAGCTAAAGAACGATGCAAGACATATTGGTTTTTAACGAGAAATATATTGATCCGATCATCATAAATTATTTTCTCAAACTCTGTATAATTACATACTGATACCTGATGTTTTTCTGGAGGGATATCAATATTTAGTAATTCAATTACCTCATCAATTTCAACAAAAAGGTATTGAGATCCTTTTGCTAACGGCATCGATAATACATAGTTAGCCAGTAAACCAGAGTCTAAGCCAATGATGATGTATAAAGTATCTTCTTTTTGGAAAGAAGACTTGAATTGCTTATCAAATAAGCTTTTAGAATCGAACTTTTCAAACATAGAGCGATTAATACTAGGCAAGTAATACTCATCAAAAGCACTGATCGCAAATACATTTAAAATCTCAGTTTCTGGCGGCATAAATATCCCATGTCCTTATTCCGTGAACGTTTTAAATGCTGACAAAATCGTATCACTGATTCTATCAACTAGTGAAGTCATAAAATATCGGTTAGTCTGCTCGCATTATAATTTTAATCAATTTTGCGGGTTGACCTGCAACCACCACATTATCTGGCACATCTTTTGTTACAACACTCCCAGCTCCGACAACACTATTACGCCCCACGGTCACACCGGGTAAAATGATGCAATTGGCTCCCAACCAAGCTCCTGTAGAGATCCTCACTGGCTTCACCTTTTCATGTCCTTGAAAATAAATCGCTAAAGTAGGATCTGAAAAGCAATGATTGGCAGTATAAATATGAACACCGGACCCCATTAGGACATAGTCTTCGATAATAATATTGGAGCTACTATCCCCATGTTCTGAAGCAAACAACATAGATAATGGCCTAATGATAACTTTTTTACCTATCGAGATATGCTGAGTACAAATAGCATAACTGCCATATCGCATTTCACTTCCATCATCAAACTTGGCGAATTTTTTTTGGCATAACCAATGACCAAGTCGTCTTGAATGTAGCAGAAAGTGCGTTAACGGTATATCAGGACCTATACGGTAGCTTGTAAACCAGAATTTAAATTTACTCAACATATTTAGAGTGAAAACCCATCATCTATAATTAAGTTCTGACCAGTCATGTATTGTGATTGTTCAGAAAGAAGAAACGAAATGGCTCCCGTCATATCCGTCGCATTCAACATCCCAGCCCCCATCGTTAGTTGTTTGTATTTGTCTAAAAATGCCTGAGGCTGCGAATCATATAATCCACCAGGGCTAATACTATTCACTCTAAAACGACTATCACGCATAAAACTCGAAAAGTATTTATTCAGATGTAAAATAGCCGACTTAATTGCCGCATACTCTACTGGCATAGTCATATTGGTGTTTTCATACACCTCAAACTTGGGGGCTACAACACCATAGATAGAGGAAATATTAACAATTGATAACGGGGAGTTTTGTCGCAAAAATAATGCTGCACTTTGCTGCATTATCAAAAAAGAAGCACCTAAATGAATAGACACATTATCGTTAAAACTCGCTAAACTAACGTCAAATAATTTTTTCCCATAATCTTTATTGCGAGGATAACTGCAGTTCACTACGCCATCGATACGTTGCTGATCATTAAAAAATGACACCACGTTAGCTTCGTTATTAACATCAAGGGATGTGATTTCAAGCTTACCTGCATAATCCGCGGTAAAATGAGTGAACAAAGATTCGGTTTGAATGTCTGTCGCAATCACCGCTGCATTATTGACTAAAAGTGCATCGACAACCACTTTCCCCAACAAGCCACCGGCACCTAAAACTAAAACTCGCTTATTAAACAGCATGTTTTACCCTTTCTTTAAAATGGCTTCCGCCAGCATAAAATCATAAATATCATCAATATCGATTGCGCGCTCTTTTGGCACTTCAATGCTGGTTATCTTGCCATCGAATAAATTTTTACTCGATAATACATATTTAGGCGTCGTGCTATAAACAACCGTTGTCATATCAAAAACTTCTGGTACATCTTGCCTTCTAGCGAAATTGCCCTCTAATGGATTAACAACTGATATCTGTCCAGACTCATACTTAACCACCATATTAAAATATGGGCTACGATTGGCAGGCGTTACCGAAATACAAGCATCAAAGGTGGGTAAACTATTGGGTGAATCGGGTAAAAGTGCAACAATTGCAGCAGATATATCTTCGCCACTTCGCAGTGGGCTTGTCGCAGGTAAACTCACTAGATAATCAAAGTCACCATATTTATCTTTTACCCACTGGCAGGCATGCTGCCACGATAGCCACTCAGGGCTGGTATCACTCGCTAATTCAGCTGGCCGAGTAATCACTTCCGCACCTGCTTGAGTTGCTATAGCAGCAATGTCAGTATCTTCAGTTGATACAAAAACCTTATCAATCATTGGCGACAAAATGGCACTTTCTATCGAATAAGTAATAAGTGGCTTACCGTGTAATAATTTGATGTTCTTTCTGGGTAATCCTTTTGACCCGCCCCGAGCAAAAATAAATCCATATGTTTTCATATTCGCCCTCTGTAACACGCTTGGTCTTTCACAGTATCGATTAATGCAATTGTTTTAGCTGCTTGTGAAACTGCCGAGTTATCGCTTAAATCATTATGAATTTGAGCAATAAATGACTCAAGCATGTCGAGATACATTATGTTCCTATCCCAAGTAGGTTCTGAATAAATCAATTGCGTTCCTTGCAGATTAAACACAGTGATACTGTTTTCAACTAAGTCCCATTCCACACGACCTTTATGCCCCATGAATTGGCATTTACGCTGCGGTATGCGCTGTAAAAAATCCATGTGGAGCTGACATATAATCCCTGAATCCGTAGATAAAGTTAAATCAGCTATCTCTTCAACATTTAAATTAAGCTCATTTGAACTACGTAATATTGCATGTTCAAATTGCAGATCACCCAATATCCATTGTAAGTAGTCCAACTCATGACTGAGCTCTAATAATACCCCGCCACCTAACTCTGCGTTGGCAGATACTGTAGATAAATAATTTATACTGGGGCGCCAATCTGGTAAGTATTGTCCAACGTTACAAGCGCAATGATAAATGTCACCCAGCAAATTACTGTCGATGATGGCTTTAAGCTTTAATGCTGCGGGCATAAAACGTAAACAATAACCAATGGCAACGGGGGTGCGATGTTCTACAAAAGCCACGACCAAAGCATTAGCTTGAGCCGTTGTCGCGGCGATAGGTTTTTCAACTAATATCGGAATATTAGCTTCAACTAACGGAATAGCATGCTGAGAGTGTAACGAAGATGGTGAAGCAATAATGACAAAGTCAGGATTTAGCAGAATAACCTCACTCATACTCGATAAAACAGCATCAGCATACTCTATCGGCAGAGTGATGCTTCTGCCACTGGCAGACAAGCTATAAACTTTTACCCCTGGTAAGAGCTGTTTTATATTTTTTCGGTGCCGAGTGGCAATGCCACCCAAGCCGATCACTACAGCGGAAATCATTCACTCATTCCTAATGCGCATATATCCGCTTGAGCACGATTAAAATCATCTAACCGACCGATATCTAACCAATACTCATGCAATGGGAACATTAACACATTACCGCCCGTTTGAATCTTATTGTCCAACAGGGTCGGCATATCAATCACTTGATTGACACTCACTTGTTTGATTATCTCTGGTGAGACGACATAGATACCTGCATTGACAAAAAAGCGTTGAGTTGGCTTCTCTTCCATACTCACAACAGTATTACCTTTGCCATTAATCACACCATAAGGAATTTGATATTCGTATTCTCTCACGCACATAGTCGCATGAGCTTCATTTTCATTATGAAAATCCAGTAAACGCTGAAAATCAACTTTTGTTAATACATCACCATTCATCATAATAAGCGGCAACGCAGGAATATCATCAGGCAGTAAGCCTAATGCTCCACCAGTGCCTAACGGTTCATCTTCATGGATATAGGTAATATTGACGTTGAGTCGGCTGCCATCACCAAAATAGTCTTTAATCTGGTCAGGCATGAAGTGAGTTGAAATATAAAAATTCACAAACCCAGCTTTAGCAAAATTAAGAATCGTCATTTCTAAAAGCGGTTTATTACCTACTTTTAGCATTGGCTTAGGGCAGTTATCTGTTAATGGACGTAAACGCATGCCAAAGCCACCCGCCATAATAAGCACAGGATTATCATAGTAAGGTTGATTCAACACCTGTTTTAAGGTTTGAAGACCTGCCACTTTTCCAGCTTTAATCAATGGAATAGCTAAAATACTTTTTTGCTCCATTAAGCGGATGAGTTTTTGCTTGGGCGTATCAAACGTCGCAATAATTGGATTGCGGTTCATTACGAGAGCCACAGACTGGTCAAGAGTAAGGTTGTTTAATAAAGCTCGTCTTATATCACCGTCTGTAACAACACCTTGCAGTTGATCATTGTCATCGACAACCAAAGCAACTTGCAGAGCATGAAGGTTAATGATTTCTAAAGCATCACGAATAGACTGTTTAGGTGCTAAAGCAACATCTTTCCAATGCTTTTTCATAACATTTCATTCCTTTTTATGATTAATGCTCTGTGCCCATAAACAATGGCTTTATCTTCAATATTTTTTGTGACTGTAGCACCAGCGCCAACAATGACATTTTTACCAATATCAACACCCTGTATAATACAGGCATGCACGCCTATATGAACATCATCTTGTGTAGTTACATTGCCGCAAAGTGTCGCGCGAGGTGCAATATGGTTATTCGCACCAACATTACAGTCGTGCTCAATTATAGCACCGGTATTAATAATACTGTTTTCACCAATATACGCACCCGTTTGGATAATGGCTCCAGACATAACTTGCACACCCTGTGCCAAATATGCAGATGAAGATACAATCGCGTGTGGTGATATAACCGTTGCAAAACTAAAACCTAATTTAGAGAAAAATGCCGCCACTTTTTCTCGGTTATTTTGTTTAGGTAAACTACCCAGCCCATTCACCAAAAGCACATCATCGGGATTAAATTGACTTATATCGCCATCATCACTTGAGTACTGTATTGATTCAAACAGCTGATTATTATTTTTATCAGGTGAAATATATGCAATAACATTACACCCGTTAAGCTGGAGTAAATCCATTAATACGCTTGCGTGGCCACCAGAACCAATCATGATTAATGGCTTATTCATCGATTAAATCCCCTGACTGATAGCATTTTGATGCAACTTGGCCAGAAGTAAGCTGCCAAAATATATCCGGAGACATACCACTTCCGGGCCTTTTTATTGTCAAATTACTGACATTAAAAGGTTCTCCTTTTTTTATATCGGTTTGTGCCACAATACTTTTTCGGGCAATAGTTATATTTTTAGCTTCCGAAATAGTGGGATTTTTTACACCGTTACCTAAGGCTTTTTCAACTTGCCTGATCGATTCCACCATCATTTTTAATTGCAAAGGTTCGATAGAGGCACGATGATCTGGACCAGGTAAGGAGCAATCTAGCGTAAAGTGTTTTTCAATAACCACAGCCTCTTTAGCCACTGCCGCAATCGGAATAGTAATCCCCTGGCTGTGATCTGAATAACCAACAGGCAAACCGAAACTGCGTTTCAATGTATCCATGGCATTTAAATTAATTTCATCAAACGGTGCAGGATATTCTGTGGTGCAATGTAAAATGGTCACTTTTTCGGATAGTACTTGTTGACCCACATTAGATTGAAAAGCCAGCTCAAAGTCTGCCAATGAAGGTTGACTATCAAGTGGAGCTATATAACCAAAAGCAATGACTGCTAAGGTGTTTCTGACTTCTTCTAACGTAGCCATGCCAGTTGATAAAATAATATCTAATCCTGTACGAGCATGCTCTAACACAAACGGACTATTGGTTAATTCACCTGATGGAATTTTCAATCGCTTAACTTTAATTTCATCGACTAAAAACGCTAAGCTTTCTGAATCAAATGCTGTTGATAAAAATTCAATATTTTTTGAAGCGCAATATTCAAGTAATTGATGGTGAGCGTCGTAACTTAATTCAAGGCGCTTTAACATAGCTAACTGCGACTCTTGATTACCGGTAGCCTCTATTTGATATTGAGCTTTACATGCATCAGCGGTCACTAGGTTTTTCGCTTTAAATGTTTGAAACTTTACAATATCAGCACCAGCATCAACAGCCACATCAACGAGCTTAAAAGCCATTTTAAGTGAGCCATTATGATTAACACCTGCTTCTGCTATGACTAATACTGGCTTCATTTTATAATCTCTTTTAGCAACATAAACGCTTCTGCTGAATCACAACCAGCTTGTACACCCCTTATGTGTCCCAAAGACTTAATAGCCTTTATACTTCGCGGAAATGGAAATTCATCAATCTCAGATTTATACAGTTTCAAAATTGATATTTTCTCTTCCACATAAGCAGAGATATCCACAAATATATTAGGGCTAAACATTGTATTCCCTGGCTTGATATTGAAATCAGTTTCAGACAAAGTTTCATAAGCTAATATTTTTTCAATGAAAGGGTATCTAAAAGATTTAGTAGTCGAAGCAACAACATCAAATACCACTTCATGGTCACTGTGAACATCATTTCGAAATGGGGTATAGACTATTTGCGGCTTTACTTGAGTCATTACTGCAGAAAAAACATCAACTAAATTGCTTTTTGATTCTGTGTCTAATAATGCTGGCGAAAATGATAATTGATGGACCGATTTAAAACCATATTGCTGAGTAACTGCCAACACTTCATCTTGCCGCGTTAGTATCACTTCTTCTGAATAACCGCAAACAGAGGACATCTGAGTTACGATTAGCCAATGAATTTCATCACCATTTTGTTTGTGCTTTAATAAAGTTCCACCACAGCCAAGCGATTCGTCATCCGCATGAGGAGCAACTACTAAAACGCTTTTATTCAACATATAAAGGGTCCTCAGGTTTATTCAGAAGCGATTTAAAATCTATTGATTTTATGAGATTATGGGCTTTATCCGCTGAATGGCCATCACCATAAATATTAATAACACGCTCCATTTTCACAGTGAACTCAGCTGAAGCGATTTCATTTAATCCAGCTTGAATAGCCTCTATTGATGTGTCCACAAACAAAACATTATCCGAACAATCTCGCCCTCTTTGGCGTAACCCGACATTTAAACAAGGTATTGGGATACTCGCAGATTCAAGCAAACCCGCTGATGAATTACCCACAATGATATTGCATGCACTAAAAAGATTAAGAAACTGACCTCGAGGTAAATTTCCATATAGTGTTATTTCAGAGTATTTGGCCGCTAAACCTGACAATGTTGAAATAATTATAGCGTTGCCAGGATCACTATTTGGCGAGCCGATAAAACAATGATAACCATTTTTTATCAAAGTCATTAGCATGTTAGTGATAATATCAAGGGCTTCTATTATTTCATCTTTTATAGGGTGAAAAATAACCAACGCAGCAGGTTTGTCGACAATTCTACCCGCAATGAGATCTTTTATACCCGCGATCGGTACAATATTTTTAAACTTATCAAGTGCAATACTTCCCACATCAAAAATTCGATTTGAAGGCTCTTTTAACGCCAATAAACGTGCTTTGTGCAAAGCTGTACTGACAAAGTGCACCGTTGATAACTTACTTACAGCATGACGGATAGGATTGTCTATATAACCATCACTAGCATGGTCTCCACCATAAAAATGCAAGGTAGGAATAGATAAATAACCACCCAGTAATGCCCCAACCATGACATCTTCTCTATCACCGGCATAAATAATTAAATCTGGCGAAAAAGCGGCAACAGCATCGACAGCCGATAACAATAAAATGGATGCGCTTTTAAGTCTAGATTTAGCCGTATCACTATTAATTAAACTATCAATCTCAAGAAGCACATCAAAACCATCACGATGAATATCATTAACCGTATAGTCATGTACTGCCGAGTTATGTGTGCCACCAACTAATAATTTCAATTCAATATCAACATCATTATGTAGTCGAGCATATAAAGGACTTAACAAATCATAATCAGACCGAATAGACGTCAGCGCTAAAATTTTCATCAAAATATATCCGACATCGACATCTGTACAAAGATATTTGGCGCGGTTGCCAAATTAAAAGTTCGATACCCAAAGCGGTACGGAAATGAAGTATTCACGCCTTCAGGTAACATGTCATCTTCTTGGATAGGTAAAATAATATTGTAATCTTGTTCAAATGATAAATCGTGCAAACTTCCTCCTGCACCTAAGTGCATTATATCTGAAACACCCTCCAAAGGTTTCACTCCTAATCCATTGATATAATTCCATTGCTGATTAGGTTTATGGGTTCTCCAGTATCTAATATACTGCTTTTCCATATTTAGCGTTAAAGAATCAGCTGTTTTCACTCGGGCAAGTTTTTCGGTAGCAAAATCAATTGATGGTTTAGTAATTTGCATCACTCGGTATTCATCCGAAATGACCCACTGTAGTCGCCTTATAAATCCAGGTGTCGAATTTTCATTGGGAAAACCAAATACCATTGCTGGTTGATTAAATGCTTGAATATAGTCATATACACGCTCAGCTAACTCTTGAAACAGTCCGTGTTTTCGGTAATTGACTCCCACCATTGTGGTCATGGATAAAAAGCCCAAAACAGATCCACTTTCAGACTCTAAATTCATCGGGACAACTGCATAATGACCAATCAACTTTTTACCATCAAAAGCCATCGACACTATAGGATCACCAAATGGATTATCTAAATAAGCCCATTGCCATAACTCTTTTGACAAAGGTTTTTCGAAAGACTCCAAAAACAACTCAGCAATGGCATCATAATAATTGATCAATTCATCTTTGTCGGTGACATCAATAATTTTAAAATCATGACTCATCATTTTTTCTACCCTTGTGGTTTAACATTAGTCTCAACGTCATTTGGATTTATCAAATACTATTTATCTAAAATTAAGGCACTACTAGGAATGTTAATAAGGCGCTGAGAAAGCCATTCCGAATAACTTAAGTCGCCTCGATGTGCATTCTTAAACATAGGCAGATGATGCATTAACATCCAAACTGGACGAGTCATCACTCCGCTATCATTAGTCTCATTGAGTAATGTATTTCTCGACTCGAGGCTTTTGCATATCACCGCATTGAGCCAATAATTAGACTTTGCATAGCTAGGTTCTTCAACAAACTTGATATCAGAACCTGCAAAAAACTCTCTGTATTGAGTCGCAAGTAACCTCTTACTTGCTAGAAAGTCATCAATAACTTCCATCTGAGCGCATCCCAAAGCGGCATTCAGATTAGGCATTCGATGATTAAACCCTGGTTCATCATGATAAAACTCATAAACATGAGGTACTTTGGCTGTCGTGGTAATGTGCTTTACTCGTTTGCCACTTTGCTGATTAGCGCAAAGCACCACTCCCCCACCACCGGTAGTAATAATCTTATTGCCATTAAAGCTAATGGCGCCATATTCGCCCATAGTACCAGTGTGTTTATCCTTATAAACCGAACCTAAACTTTCAGCGGCATCCTCAACCATAATCAGCTGCCATTGATGACAAATAACTAGCAACTCATCCATTTCAGCAGGATGACCAAATGTATGCATTGGCATAATTGCTCTTATCCGTTGTCCTGTAAGTTTATGAACACAGCCTTTATCCGTTAAACTGGCATACTGGTTAAGATATTTTTCTAACGCATCAGGGCATAAACTTAAGCTAGTCTTTGATACATCGATAAATATAGGCTCTGCACCTAGGTGGTAAATAACATTACAGGTGGCTACAAACGTTAAAGCCTGAGTAAAAACTAAATCACCGCGTTCAACTCCGGCCATATATAATGCTGTCTGTAATGCTGCGGTCCCGTTAACAACCGCAACCGCTTTAGCTGTACCTGTAAAGTGTTCTATTTTGTTTTCGAATTCATCAACATACTTACCAACACTAGACACAAAAGTACTGTCAATGGTATCTGTCACATAGCGTTTCTCATTGCCTGCAAATGTTGGCGCATGCAAAGGAATAAACTGATCTGTTTTATAAATATCACGAATAAACTGACAAATATGAGCTGATTTCATCTAATTTCCTACATTTTTCCATCTAAGTATTTACCGGTTTCTTTATGGTCAAACTCAGGGATCATTTTATTAAATAACGTAACTATTTGTGTTTTAGTCCAAGCTTGCTCTCTTTTCATGGTGTTGATTTCATGTTCAAACATATTCAACAGTTTCTCATCAAATTCAGCAGAATGCTTTATCACCCCAAGATCAGTAAAACGATCCATATCTAGCACATCTTTGTGGGTAAAAAACTCTTCAACATCTTTCTCACCAGTGGTATCACTTTGAGTAAACAAACAAGGCCACTTCCCCTGCCTCGGTAAAGAATGAACTAGCTCTCTAGCCTCGGTTTCACCTTTGCAAAGATAAGGTTCATAACCTAACTGGGCCAAATATTTAACGGCAATATCTGCAAAAGAAACCAGCGGTAAAGACTGAGTTTGTTTAGGGAAAAAAATGTCACGGTTATCACCTAACAAACAAGACATTAAACATAACTCACCCGACTCTTGTGGCGTAACAAAGTAACGCTTCACATCATTAGGTGCCACAATCGGCTGTTGTTTCAAAATACGTTGATTGAAACTGTGTAAAAGGGAACCATCTGAGAATGCGACATTAGCAAACCGCGCAGTTGAAATGCTTAACTGATGACTGCGGCGCATCAAAAACATCTCCATAATTCTTTTCGATGATCCCATCATATTAACAGGGTTTGTGGCTTTATCAGTTGAAACACAAAAGTATTTTTTGACACCCGAGTTGATAGATTGCAGGATAGTTTTGTCGGTATTAAACACATTTACATCTATCATTCGCATCAAGGTAAAAGGATCTTTCTCGCTACGTACATGCTTTAAGGCTGATAAGTTCAGCACATAATCATACTGACCATCAGTCTTGATAAACGCATTATACTCAATAGAACCAATATCAAGCGCGAAGCTTTGAAAATCACCTGTAATATAGCCAAAAGCACTTCGAATATCCCGAACAAGTTCAACTAAATTGTTTTCACTAATGTCAACAACATGCAGTTTAATTGGCTGTCTTTTAAAGATTTCTTTTGTCACAGCTTGACCAATGGTACCAGCTGCGCCTAAAACCAAAAAACGTGAGTTGGCAACTATCGTATTTAGCTCGGAAGCTAATCTCGAAACATCACTATAGAGTAAAGGAAACTCCCTTCCAATTAACGATAAATCAAACAATTGCATTCGTTGAATTCCTTCTTTAAATCAATAGCAGATACATTGCTATACATTCACTGTCAAAAAATTATCACAATTGAAATACAGCAATAATTATTCCAAGAAATTAATAGATGGACATAAAGCTACTATAAGAGACTAGAAAGCAATTTACTACTTGATTGTAAAGTAAATAAATCGCTTATCAGTGAGTATAAACCAGATAACTAATGAGGCAGGGAAGTCGACTAAAAAAAATGAAAGCTTAAGCTTGAAAATGAGAAAGGAAATATATGGTCTCCCCACAGGGACTCGAACCCCGATCGGCCGCTTAGGAGGCGGCTGCTCTATCCTGTTGAGCTATAGAGAGACCCTGTGATTATACTGAGTTTATAATTGATTTAAACCCTTTAAATTTAACTGCTTATTTCTTAACCTGGTTTATTAGCCTAGTTTCTTAGCTTGAACTCTTAACCTTACTCTTAACCTTATGCATGACGGTCATGATGATCAGTTTTTAATCGCGATATCATTTACTTGGATATTGTCTGCTGCATCGATGCCGTCAAATATGGCTGTGGCGCTGTCTTCACTGACTTGCTCGATTACCACACTCGCTCGGCTTTTGCTGGCGATGGGGCGCATGGTGTTTAAGCGATCTGGGATATTTTTTTGCAATACTATCTGAAACTTATCACCCATTTTTACGCCATTTTTGCGGCCTAAATTGATGATAACTCTATCGCCTTGTCTGGCAACAATTTGGCCTAATAGTGGCCTGCAATTTAACTGGTTATCTAACGTCAGTATGCTTTGTTGAAAGATTTCAATAATAGACTGGCCGTAGGATGAGCGCCAAAAACGTTGATTAGCCGGTGACACCACTTCTTGTTTTTCAAATTCCCAGGGTGCCGATGTGGCAAAAGTTTCTGTCCACACCACTTCGCCGCTAATACCATGATAAAGAGTGAGTTTTATCATGAATTGTCTTAGTGGGTATTCTTCACTGAAACCTAAAAAACCACTTTCGGCAGGCTCAGTTGAAATATCAATAATATCGGGTTGTAGTATGTACTGACTTTCGGTGATTTCGCCTAACCATGTCGGGATGCGGTAACCTCTAAAATTAACCAATTGGTTAGTATTATCAATTTTTTCATTGGCGTGTACACGAGCAAAACTATAACGAGACTGAGCATTGATCATCTTGCCGAGTTTTTCGGTTATCTGTTGTTCAAAATTGGCCAGTTGCCCGTATCGAAGCTGAGCGCGATCTTGAAGATAAGATTGCGGCAACATAATCGCGGCTTTTAATGATTGGCTTTTGCATTGGGCGTTAGGTTCTGGTTCGGTGAGTTCTAATTGCAAAACCACTGTGATGGTATTTTGGCTGATCATTTCGCTCATCAACTCAACATTATTAGCCGACCCCATACGCTGAATTTGAAACGTATCCTGGGTTAATCGCCCCTGATCGATTGATTGCTCACTGGAAAAATTAACCCCCGCTTTTAAGCTCGCATAATTTAATGCCTGACTGATGGCATCTTCGCGGGCTTTATCGATATCGCCATTGACAATTTTAGCTCTGCCGGTGACCTCGACTTGTTCTGCAAATGCCGTGTTAACCTGAAAAAAGCTCCACAGTAACATCAGTGCAAGCGCGAATGCTTTATGGCTGGTTGCTTGTTTAATAAGGCTTGTTTGCGTCGGCATACGATGTCCTAATGTCAAAAAATCGTCAGTTTTGCCTATTAAGGCACATAAAATATTACGACTAACGCGATAGTGTTTAATTAGTATAAATTAAGCAAAAATCGCGCCACTAACATATTTATGTGCATTTAAGCCTTTAAGGATTAAATCTAGTAAAGCTTTTACGCTATTTGCCGATACAGATTTAGCGTTCATTGACGGCTATGTCGCAGTCAATAATGGCTTAAGCATCAATCTTGCACGTTTTGATTGAGTGCCATTAATGCAACATATCGCGTCGGCGACATTTTTAAAGGAATCATCATGATTAACAGGCTTATCACCCCAGTTGCTGTACTTGCGTTGTTGTCTGTCGCAGCGTGTAGCCAAACGCCTAACCCGGCGAATAATTTAGCGTTTAATAATGATGGCAAATACGTCAAAGTTAAAGATGAATATAACGTTTCTCATAAGCAATTAGCGTACGACATTCAAGATGCCGGCTTGGCGCCAAAAGGCCAGATTAATGTATGGGCCGAAAAGTTAGTCAATGAATTGGTTGTGCAAAATGATGCACTTCGCCCTGATCAGCCGTTATTAATCACTACGCCTGTTTTAGCTAATAATTTAAATGCCACCAATGAGCTGGCCTTACAATTACAACAAGGTTTGTTAGCCGCGTTTCATGCGCACGAATTTAATTTAGTGGATATGAATGTCGCCACCAGCTTGCGTGCTACGGAGCAAGGCGAATTTATGTTAAGCCGTGATTGGCAATTATTGCCATCCGGTTTACCTGTGGCACACGTGTTAGTGTCAACCATGACCATGACCCCTGAGGGCATTGTGTTTAATGGCCGCGTTGTAAACGTCACCAACAACCGCGTTTTATCGGCAGTGCAATCTTTTGTCGCTGCGTCAAGTTTGTCTGGTTATTTACAAGAGTCTGAATTAATCGAATCTCGTAATGGTTTGCTGTACCGTCATGAGAAAAAAGGCGATAGCCGTTATACCGTATTGGGAGATAAGCTATGAAGTCACTGATGTTCGTTATGATTTTGGTGCTACTCGGCGGCTGCGTCAATAAAGATAAATATGTGCAGTGGGAAACTGAAGCGCCCTCTTCATTCCCTACGTTAACAGCGGTAGGTTATGCACCGCTAGCGACGCAACCTAGCCCTGAAGCGTCTCACCGTATTTTAATGGCAATGCAAGCGTCGAAAATTGCCGCCTACCGTGAACTCGCTGAACAAGTTTATGGTCAAAAGATTTCAGCTAACAGCGATGTCAGTGAGTGGTTATTAACTGACGACAATATTAAGTCCAGCGTCAGTGGCATTATTCGCGGCGCGAAAGTGGTTAAGACCTACCCTTCTGGTGAGTTTTATGTCACTGAGTTAGCCTTAGACTTTAAGCAAGTATGGCAATTGTACGAACAACAGAATCGCCCTAAACGTGTTAAAAAAGTCACTTATTTTTAAATATGCTCCTCTAAAGTCAAAAGCATTACATCCACAGGGTGAGATCGCGAACGTTTTATGAACAAATCGAAGGTATTTATCAAACTACATTTATTCGGAATGTTATCACTTCATGAATGATTGGAAGTGATTCTACATTGAAATCAATTATTGTGAGCGAAAAACGTACACCCATGTGGTTACCCTGATTACATCCAGTGTACACAACAGACTTGATAATTAATGTATAATCCTAATTGTGTTAAAACCAATTTACATGCTAATTTTTATTTACTACCTA
The DNA here is from genome assembly GCF_059758055.1 of Shewanella sp. MF05956. Classification (NCBI taxonomy): domain Bacteria; kingdom Pseudomonadati; phylum Pseudomonadota; class Gammaproteobacteria; order Alteromonadales; family Shewanellaceae; genus Shewanella; species Shewanella sp. MF05956. Next base: position 18,883 of record NZ_JCAYNV010000002.1, read on the forward strand.
GGGACTCATGATGAGTGATTTATTCACTAAAAACATGGACATTATTGAAAGCCGATGGCCACTTTTAGCACCATTAATAAAAAACCAATCAATTGAGCATTTTGATGCTCAATTAATAACTGGCAATACTCAAACAATTAGCGTAGATGGCATACAGTTAAGTAGCCGTCATGATAGAGTTAATGAAGCTAAACGGTTAATCAACTCTTTACCTAAAAATACTCAAACAGTTTCAATTTACGGTATTGGAATGGGTGATTTACCTTCTTTTTTGATTGATAACGAATCAATATTGCAAATTAAAGTTTATTTATTCAGCTTGTCACTTTTCAATCTATTGATTTGTTATACAGATCAAACTGAATGGCTAACAAATCGAAAAGTTGAGTTGTTAGAACCGATAAATATAAACACCTTGGATAAAGTGTATTTATCATCTACACCTGATTTAATCCTTGTTAATGATAAGTATGCTAGAATAAGAGACTTAATCATTTATGATAAAAATATTGATTATGTGAACGGTAATCACGAAAAACAACGGCGAGAAATCAACACTAGATTTATTGAAAACCTTAATTACTTAAAGCTGGATAGTGACATCTCAGAGTTAAAAAAAAAATACCACAATCAAGAAGCTCTAATTATTGCAACTGGGCCTACACTCGAAAAGCATTATGATTATTTGCTAAGCCTTCAAAGCCTAAATGAAACGAAGAAACCTTTACTCATCGCTGTAGATACCGCTTTAAAAGCCTTAAATAGCAGAAACATCATCCCAGATATTGTTATTACTCTCGATTATCATATTACTGAAGCATATTTCCCTAAAAATATATCTCCTAGTATTAATTTAGTTTATTTCCCAACGTCTTCTTTGGATGTTATAAAAAAATGGAGCGGTTCTAGATTCAATGCATTCCAACAAGGAAGGACATACAGCGATAAAACTTTATCTAAAACAGAATTATTTAGCAGTGGAAGTATTGTCCATCCAGCTATAGATCTTGCTGTTTACTTAAACATTAAAAATATAACATTATTAGGTTGTGACTTTTGCTATCCAGGTAACAAAACACATGCTTTTTGGGATGATGGTGCATTAGGAGTAACATTAAAATTCCATAAACATCATTGGGTTTTAAATGGCAGAGGTGAGAGAGTTGCTACAGAGTTAAATTTTAGAGCATACTTAAGAAGCTTAGAAGTTTATATAGCGTCTAAACCTGAAGTTAATTTTTATCAATCTAGCTTAGAAAGCGCTTATATCGAAGGCACAACATTCAAAGAGTTAACATTATGACAACATCCATACTCGTATCACAACTAGTAAAAACATCTAATCTTATGAGGTCTGGGAAAGAAGCTGAAGCAGCTCAACAGTTTCACAAATGCATTGATTTACTTGAAACTGAATTGATAAGTCATAGGAATCAACAATCTATAATAAATATTCTACCATTGATCCTTGCTGCTCAAGAGCGAAACGACTGGCTCTCTCTGGCAGACTTTTTAGAATATGATTTAGTTGAAATGCTATGTTATTAGAACCGCTAATTGTAACGACTGAAGGAATATTATCTGCCTACTGTAATCATGTCTATTTCAATATCGTACCTGTATTTAGGACTACTAATATCAATTGATTTGCTACTTGTCACATATGAATCAACAATCACTACTCACTGAAAAGCAATAGTATATCGAACAACGGATTGGTGACTGTTTACACAATGACGGAGATCATCAATGGCTCCAAGATATTGCCCAAAGAACATTAATGATCTCGTCTTGTAAGAACTAATCCTATAATCGAACATTTTTAAACTTTTTCTGTGAATTTTAATAACTTCCTAGAGAGCCATTCATAGTAGAGCTCATTACCATGGATCCAGTCGTGCTGACCATCTGAATACGATACGTTCGAAACATATTCCATTGGCTCAGTAATTTCCTCGTCAAATAATCTAGCTGCATCAAAGAAAGGAATATCGAACTGCTCCAATACATAACGAAGTGCACTATGATATGCATAGATTATTTTCGAAGCAGATTTTGACTCATCAAAGTACTGAGAAAAGGGCGGATCTGAGACCACGATTACATTATGCCCATTGTCTTTTAGTGATATCAATATAGATAATTGTTCAGATTGATCTTCATGGAAAAAATCTACAAAATTTTGTAATCCTAATGGATTATTAATTCTACTATCTTGCGCTTGTAACCAAGCTGCAAATCGAGCAGCATTTTGATGCGTTTGCAATCCAATATTACTAATAATAATTGATTGTTCATTATGACCTAACTTCTCATGAGATTTTATATTTAGTAATGCGGAAGCCCAAAGCTGCCTAGAAGGTGCATTTTCCAGAGGGACAAAATATTCTGTTTTACAAAGCGCAAATTTCTTTTGAGCAAATCCAGAACCGTTCATGATCATCCCACCAGAAAAAGGAGTATTCAGAGCTTTAAGTGCAGTTGATAATTTCCCCATATGGCTATCACCGACGAGTGTTATTTGCGTCAAAGCTTGGCTTTGTGATGATTGAGATAATAAACTGAAAGCTTCGAGCTGTTCTTCTTCACATGCAATTTCATTGATTGCACTACTAATTGGTGGCTTAATCAATGTATTACTAACATTTAAAGCGGTTTGAAAATGTTTCATTACGTATTCAACACCACTTGCGGAAACCGTCCTTCTATTATCTTCGAATCTAAAGTCATTATTTGAATTAACTGAAATAATTTCAAATGAAGGGAAATAGTTCATATCTTCAAAAGAATCAGAAAGGTAACCAGCAACTGCCCGCAACACCGCTTTTGAATATTGACTCGCGACAAGGATGTGTTTATCTGTAGCCGTCGCCGTTAGCGGCACAGGTGATACGGTAAGTATAATATTAAGGTTAGGATTGAGTTCTTTCAAACATTGATGGATTTTTAACAAATCTGACAATATTTCATTATAATTAAATTCATGCAGCTTATAAATTTCTTTATCAAATTTTCCCGCAATAATTCCAGGGCAACTTGGGTAGTATATGTTATTACCATCTTTCCAAGCTTCGGTTAACCCTAAAGTAAAAATAAGAGTGTTTGTTGAAGACAAGGTACTAATCAACTCTTCCTTTGCTTCAAGACGAGAATACTCTAACTCGCTTTTCGATGTAAAACCTTGTGGATAGACATTTGGCCTGAGTAAATCAAGATAGGTGTCAGTTTTCTGGCAGTAATATATATCATGTTGATGATTTTCATTATTATCTAACTTTAGCCACTGCAAAAAGCACCGTGGTGTATAGATGTTTCCTAAAGCAAAACTAGATACTTGGGTAGAATCTAATTTGCTTTGAATAAAAGGATAATTATTGTTTATTAACCACTTACCTACATGTTGAGCAAAGCATGACCCTATGGAGGCGATTGCTCCTTTTTTACAGTCAATTGCTAGGTTACTAAGTAATTCAAATTGTTCTGTTCCTAAATTGACTTGTGCAACACCAGTTTTCCAAAAATGCTGTTGCTTTTGTAATTCATATGGCGATAAATTTTTTGTTGTCATCGTTTTATACTCATTGTTATGAAAGCTAGATGCCAATTATTAAACAATTTAAAAATTATGCACATTTTGCGCCAGCATAGCTGTTATATGAAAGACCTTTTCAAGATAGTTGATATTTATTTCTTAAATTTATGATAATTTACTTATTTTCGAATTTATTGTTAATGAAAATTTTACTAATAGAATATTAATTTAATTGTTCCGACAAAAATGCCGCTGATATCAGCGGCATTTTTTGCTTTAAAACGTTCTATCTATCTATCAATTTAAAACGTTAACTTAAACACCAAGCCAAATGCGGCCTGGTCTTCTATGTCTTCGGTGACATCAGGCTCGCTCAGTTCCATTTCGCCGCCAAAGTAGTAACCGGCATAGGCGTTTACACTCACATTGTCGGTGGCTTTCCAGCCTGCGCGGACAAAAGCAACCCATTCGTCGATCTCAATGGTTTGATCGTCATCTGCTATCAAAAAGCGCTCTGTCCGTTTTGAACTACCGATACCAAAATCAATATCTGGGCGATACTGATAGCTCAGTTCTAGGCCTGCTGGGCCACTAAAACCGGCTTGAAACGGGTTAGCTAGCACTAACTTGTCGTTGATTTGCCAGCGAACGGCTAAATACGGCACGGTGCGCACTTCGGAAATATCATTTAAATACGCCACACCAAAACCCAACATATTACCTGAGTCAAAACGGTACATACTGGATGCTACAACACCATAGCTTTGGGCATTAGATGATGAGGCAGTATCGGCATAAGCATATTTTAATTGCGGTGCCACTAAAAACATCCAGTGATTATCTAGACGATATGTGATTGATAACCCTGCGCTGTATTGATGAACCGTTGACCAGTCTTGCTCGTTAGAGCGTAATGGCGTGGCCTGATTAATGCGCCAATCGTAATCGAGGTTGTCGTAACCGACATTCGCCCCCAGTGACCATTGACGATTTAATGGCATTGAGGCTGAAAAACTGGTTTTCCAGGCGTCACGCTGAAGCTCATTAGCACCAACATCGGCAGTAGCTGCGGACGTACGCGCAACCGTTAATGAAAATGGTGAACGGTCTGGCGCGGCTAAGGCCTGTTGGCTGAGTAATAACCCTGGGATTAACAATAACGATTTAATCAATAAGCTCAGAGTATTGGGCTTAGCGATAACAGCTTTATAAGATGTCATAACGATGTGCATCCTTTCAAAATAAAATGATGAGTAGCGTAAACTATCTGAACCAATACTGATTTAGTCGCGCTTCAGTTCAAATCCTAGGTATTATTTTATCGCAACTTTGTGAGCCCGCAAAAACATCTCAGCGGTATCTTGTAAGTATTGTTGTCTACTTACTAACAAGTGATCAGTCTCTAATGCTAATTCTAAGCGTAATTTTAGCTCACCAAATAACATTAAACATAACCTTACCGCACTGTCGTGAGGGTTAGCGAAATAATACTCACCGTGTTGGTTAACCTTGGTTAAATATTCGCGAATTAATCCCAAAATATGTTTTGGCCCTGCATCGTAAAACAGTTTGGACACTTCTGGGTGAGTCTCTGCTTGTGCGACGCAAGTTTTAAATACAGTCATGGTGTCTTTACTGACTATCAATTCACCAAACTGTTTGGCAAATAGCAATATCACTCGCTGCGGATCGGTTGCATCAATTAAGGCATCGTCAGTGAGTTGATGTACTACACACTTAGAGTCTATTGCGGCAACGAACAAATCATCTTTAGAGCCAAAGTGCGAGTATACCGTCTGCTTTGATACACCCGCATGTTTGGCAACCTCGTCCATACTGGTTAACGGAAAACCTTTGTGGCAAAACAACTCCATTGCCGACTCAAGCACTTGATTGCGCTTTTGTTCACTGCGGCTCAAGTTAACTTGTTCGTCATTGTTTGTGGCTGACGTCTCTTTTGTCATGTGTTTTCCATAGGCTTAAACGAGCGTAAAAATTGAAGGGTTGTATCTGTACAATTAAATCATCATAACCAAAAATAGACTGGACAGTCTAGTTTTATAAAATTAGACTACCAAGTCGAGTTAACAATTAAGTTACATCTTACGGTATGTCGTGCAGGCTTCTGCCATTCCATATTGTTAACGATGAGTCATTGCCAAACCACATATCGCTTTAAGGGAATAATTATGTTTGCTGTCAGGTCATTCACCCAACATCTTCGCTACTGTGCATTAGGGTTGAGCATAATGCTATTAAGTGGTTGTGGCTCTGAGGTTAAAGAGCATTCGCAAACCGTTGAGTATCAGTCGGTATTAGCGCAAAGCTTAGTGCTTAATGATCGTTACCAACAAATGCAAACCTATACCGGTACCATCCGCTCAGCAAACACCACAGGCATAGGATTTGAGTTAGCGGGTAAACTCAATAATATTGTGGTAGACAGTGGTGATGTGGTCACAAAAGGCCAGGTGTTAGCCCAATTAGACACCGACTTATTAGTTGCAGAAAAACAACAACTAGAAGCAAGCCTATTACAAACTCAAGCCGATATTGATTTAGCCAAAAGCACCCTGGTGCGTACTGAAAAATTGAAAACGCAAAACTATGTGTCGGCGCAACAACTCGATGAAACCCAGCAACAGGTGATTAGCCTTCAAGCCAATCAAAAGCGCATTGAAGCCAGCTTGAGCGCCGCTAAGTTAAAGCTTGAGAAATCAACCTTACTCGCGCCATTTGATGGCGTCATTAGCCAACGTTATCATAATCTTGGTGAGGTGATTGCCCTTGGCAGTGCGGTGTTTAATTTAGTCGGTAACAGCCAACCTGTGGCTTATATTGGTGTGCCGGTTGATATCGCGCAGCAATTAACAGCGCAACAAGGTGTCGACGTGCGTGTAGGCAAACAAACTTTTACCGCCAAAATTGCTGGGATAAGTGCTGAAGTCAACACCATTAGCCGTACGGTACAACTCAGAATTCAATTGCCCGATTCTGCTAGAGTGATTAACGGTGAAATCGCTTATCTGGTGTATCAACAAGACAGTTTAACCGAAGGCTATTGGGTGCCAATGTCGGCATTAACCGACGGCGTCCGCGGTTTATGGAATGTGTATGTTTTGGTACAAGATGAACAACCGCTTTATCAAATTGAGCGCAGAGATGTTGAAATTATTTATACAAATGAACAACAGGCTTATATCAAAGGTGCCATACAAGCCAATGAACTGATTGTGACAGACGGCTTGCACAAAATAGTGGTAGGCCAAAAAGTGACCCTGGCTAAAGCGCAATCGTTGGAGGCGCTATGATTAAGGCGTTTCTTGAAAATGGTCGCTTAACCAGCTTATTTATCGCGCTATTAATTGTTGCAGGATTGGGCGCCATATCCAGTTTGCCGCGCACAGAAGATCCCCACATCACGAATCGATTTGCCTCGGTTATCACTCAATACCCTGGCGCTTCTGCCGAGCGCGTAGAAGCCTTAGTCACTGAAGTGCTTGAAAACCAATTACGCCGCCTGGAAGATTTAAAGCTGGTGCAGTCGACATCGCGCCCGGGCATTTCGGTTATTCAACTGGAATTAAAAGATACGGTTATTGAAACCGACCCGGTGTGGTCCCGTGCACGAGACTTAATCGCAGACAGCAAGTTTTTATTACCTGAAGCGGCACAAAATGGTGTGTTAGATGATCAATTAGGTTATGCCAGCACCGCGATTTTAGGTGTGGTGTGGGCAGATGATTCACCTGTTCGAGCTGATATTTTAAATCGCTATGCTAAAGAACTACAAAGCCGTTTACGCCTATTGAATGGCACTGACTTTGCCAAACTGTATGGCGCCCCAGAAGAAGAGATATTGGTTGAGCTTGACGGCAATAAAATCAGTCAGCTGCATCTTACCCCTGCCAGTATTGCAGCGATTTTGTCTAATGCCGACAGTAAAATATCCGCTGGAGAAATCAATAACAGCCAGTTTAGAGCTTTAGTTGAAGTCTCGGGTGAACTCGACTCACAAAACCGTATTCGTCAGGTCCCTTTAAAAGTTGATGAATATGGCCAGATTATCCGCTTAGGTGATGTGGCGACCATTACTCGCCAGGCAAAAACACCTGCGAGTAGCATTGCTCTTATTGATAGTCAGCAAGGCATTTTGGTTTCTGCCCGCATGCTTAACAATAATCGAGTGGATTTATGGCAACAACAAGTTAGCCAAACCATTGAGGCATTTTCGGTGAATTTACCGGCTAACATTGAAGTGCAGTGGTTGTTCGATCAACAAAGTTACACTCAAGACCGGCTCGGCGATTTGGTGATTAACTTATTACAGGGTTTTATTATCATCCTTGTGGTGTTAATGCTCACGCTGGGCCTACGCAATGCCGTTATTGTGGCGATATCACTGCCGTTAACAGCCTTGTTCACACTCACGTGCATGAAATACACGGGATTACCCATTCATCAAATGTCGGTGACAGGGCTAGTGGTTGCACTGGGTATTATGGTTGATAACGCGATTGTCATTGTCGATGCCATTGCTCAGCGTCGCCAGCAAGGCATGAGCAAGCTCGAAGCGGTATCAAAAACTCTACATCATTTATGGCTGCCACTAGCGGGATCAACTATCACCACCATGCTAGCATTTGCGCCAATTGTGTTAATGCCTGGTGCTGCGGGTGAATTTGTCGGTGGGATTGCGATTTCGGTGATGTTCGCCCTTTTGGGTTCGTATATTATTTCACACACTATTATTGCTGGCCTTGCAGGTCGCTTTAGTCGCAGTGAAAAACCTACAGCCTGGTATCAACAAGGTATGGCATTTCCAAAAATTAGCCAGGCCTTTACCGCGAGCTTACGCTTTGCTTTGCACCGCCCGATACTGACTGCTGTGGTTATTGGTATTTTGCCTGTGGCAGGCTTTTTTGCTGCGGGAAAAATGACTGAGCAATTTTTCCCGCCATCAGACAGGGATATGTTTCAGCTAGAAGTTCACTTAGCACCACATGTCAGTATTGAACATACCTTGGCCCAGGTGAAACTCATTGATGCCAAGCTACAAAAGATAGATGACATTCTTGCGGCAACCTGGGTAGTCGGCGGTAACACGCCGTCGTTTTACTACAACTTAACTCAGCGCCAGCAAGGGGCAACGAATTACGCCCAAGCGATGATAAAAGTCACCGATTTTGTTGCTGCCAATCGATTAATTTTACAATTGCAAAAAGAGCTTGATAGAGAATACCCGCAAGCGCAAATACTGGTGCGAAAGTTAGAACAAGGCCCGCCGTTTAACGCTCCTGTAGAGTTACGAATTTATGGCCCTAATTTAGACACACTAAAAACACTGGGCGAACAAGTGAGAGGTATTTTAAATGCCACACCCGATGTGATTCATACCCGGGCAACCTTGAGTTCAGGTGCGCCAAAAGTGTGGTTACAAGTGAATGAAGACGCGAGTTTAATGAGCGGCTTAAGTTTAAGTGACATAGCCAGCCAAATTCAAATGGCCACCACCGGGATTATTGGTGGCAGTATTTTAGAGCAAACAGAATCGTTACCTGTGCGAGTTCGTTTAGGCGATACCAGTCGCGAGCAAACAACTCGTTTAGCCGAAATAAACCTAGTATCACCTTCAGGCTCTGGCATTCCCCTCTCTGCATTATCTTATAATGAGGTTAATGTGAGCCGCGGCGCTATACCGCGTCGTAATGGTGAGCGGGTTAACACGATTGAAGCCTACATCACTAGCGGTGTATTGCCGGCACAGGTATTAAATGACGCAAAAGGTGAAGTGGCCAAATTGGTTATTCCTGCGGGTTATCATGTCGAAATCGGTGGCGAAAGTGCCAAGCGTAATGAAGCGGTAGGCAACTTATTGTCTAACATTGTGTTGGTATTCACCTTACTGTTAGCAACAGTGGTGCTGTCGTTCAATTCATTTAGATTAACGGCCATTATTTTACTCAGCGCCTTTCAATCTGCTGGTTTAGGTTTGCTAGCGGTATTTGTGTTTGGTTACCCATTTGGTTTCACCGTGATTATCGGTTTATTGGGATTGATGGGATTAGCGATTAACGCCGCCATTGTCATTTTGGCAGAGCTCGAGGATGTGCCTGACGCTAAACAAGGTAATTTGGCGTTAATAATCGATACTGTCAGCAGCTGCGGGCGTCATATTGGTTCAACCACCATTACCACTATCGGCGGTTTTTTACCGTTAATTATTGCTGGCGGCGGGTTTTGGCCACCTTTTGCCATCGCCATTGCCGGCGGCACATTACTGGCGACCATGTTGTCGTTAATATGGGTACCGGTGATGTATTTACTGTTGATGAAACCGCGAAGAGCAATTCGACAAGGGCAAGCCGTTACGAGTTAACAGTCACAAGTTAGCTGTAACGAGTTAGCTGTAACGAGTTAGCGGCGTAAACGCAAAGTAGCAGCCAATAAAAAACCGCTTTATTTCTAAAGCGGTTTTTTTATGGGTTAATAGCAGAAGATTAATCTTCGCTTTGACGGTCCATATTCTCTGTATTCTCAAGCCATAAGGCGTTAATAATACCGAATGAACACGCCAGTAACACACCTAAAATCCACGCAAAATACCACATAGATGTTGCTCCTTAATTTAGTAAAGTGACGTTTTATTGTTTTCAATAAACTCACGATTTAAACGGCCAAACATCTTGTAATAAGTCCAAGCTGTATAACACAGTATTGTTGGTACAAAGATAGCGGCAACAAAGGTCATCACTGTTAAGGTCATTTTACTCGCGGTAGCATCCCACATGGTCAAGCTAATATTAGGCTCTAATGACGAAGGCATAACAAATGGGAACATTGCAGCACCACAAGTCAGAATAACGCCAGCTACAGCAAGTGAACTAAATAAGAATGCAAAACCACAACGATTTAAGCGACTGGCTAAAACCACTAATATTGGCATTAATAACCCTAATGCTGGAAACAGCATAGTAATAGGGTATTTGTCATAGTTAGTTAACCAAGCACCCGCTTCAATCGCAACTGTTTTAACGGCTGGATTTGACGGACCAGCAAGATCGAGTGGCGAGGTAATAACAAAACCATCAATACCATTAGCTAACCAAACGCCTGCTGCACCAAAGAATACAAATAATAAACCGCCACAAATTTGCGATACCTTAACACTGCGTACCCTTAACTCGCCTTCGGTCTTCATTTGTAACCATGAAGCACCCTGCATAACAAACATAGTGACACTGACTAGACCGACTAATAAACCAAACGGATTTAATAAACCCAAAAATCCACCATGGTAAGTCGCACGCAAGTATTCATCAAAGTTAAATGGAACACCTTGAAGCAAGTTGCCAAATGCTACACCAATGATTAATGGTGGTACAAAACTGCCGACAAATAATGCATAGTCCCATGATTTACGCCATCTTGGGTCTTCAATTTTAGAGCGGTAATCAAATCCAACTGGGCGTAAATACAATGCAAATAACACGAGCATCATCGCCACATAAAAGCCCGAAAACGATACCGCATACACCATAGGCCAGGCAGCAAACAATGCACCAGCAGCGGTAACCAACCATACTTGGTTGCCGTCCCAGTGCGGTGCGATAGTGTTAATCATAATACGGCGTTCAGTATCGTCTTTACCAATAATGGGTAATAGCATACCCACGCCCATGTCAAAACCATCAGCAACAGCAAAACCAATAAGTAGCACACCAATTAGTGCCCACCAGATAAATCTTAATACTTCATAATCAAACATAATCAGGTCCTCCGCTTAAGCATCTTGGTTTTCAAAATGGTAACGACCGGTTTTTAAACTGCTTGGGCCGAGACGTGCAAATTTAAACATCAAATAAGCCTCTATCACCAACAGAATAGTGTAGAAAACCGTAATCGAAATAATACTGAACCATAAATCGGCCGGCGTTAAACTCGATGCTGACATAAAGGTGGGTAATACTTCTGAGATGGTCCACGGTTGACGGCCAAACTCTGACACAAACCAACCACATTCAATGGCAACCCAAGGAAGCGGTAAGCTGTAAAGTGCTGCGCGCAGTACCCATTTTTTCTCAGCGATTTTATGACGAGTGCTTTGCCAAAATGCAGCGGCAAACACAAACAACATAATCACCCCGGCGCCAACCATAATGCGGAAGGTCCAGAACATAGGTGCTACCGTTGGAATAGAGTCATACGATGCTGCGATAATTTGCTCTTCAGTCGCATCAACCACTTTATCGGTATAACGCTTAAGCAAGAAGCCATAGCCTAAGTCGTCTTTAACGGCTTCAAATTGTGCTCTTACTTCTGGCGTTTCATCACCAGCACGCAATTTTTCAAGCAGTCCATATGCCACCATACCGGTACGAATACGCACTTCATGCTCTTTAATAAGATCTTTAAGGCCAGTCACTTCTTCATCTAAAGAACGAGTGGCAATAATCCCCATTAAATACGGTATTTTAACGGCGTAATCAGTGTGCATGGTTTCTTGATTAGGAAAACCAACCGCAGTAAAGGCTGCTGGAGCAGGCTCTGTGTGCCACTCAGCTTCAATAGCCGCTAATTTAACACGCTGAACTTCACCGACTTCGTAGCCAGATTCATCACCCAGAACAATAACCGATAGGATTGAAGCTAAACCGAAACTGGCAGCAATCGCAAATGAGCGACGCGCAAACGGTAAGTCACGGCCTTTTAATATGTAATACGCGCTAATCGCAAGTACAAACATGGCGCCGGCTACATAACCAGAAGCAACAGTATGAACAAACTTAACTTGCGCTACAGGGTTGAATACCAAAGCCGCAAAGTCGACCATTTCCATACGCATGGTTTCATAGTTAAACACCGAACCCACAGGGTTTTGCATCCAACCGTTGGCAATCAAAATCCATAATGCCGACATGTTAGAGCCTATGGCCACTAACCAGGTCACGGCAAGATGTTGACGTTTGCTAAAACGATCCCAACCAAAAAAGAACATACCCACTAAGGTCGATTCAAGGAAGAAAGCCATCAAAGCTTCAATGGCCAGAGGCGCACCGAAAATATCACCGACATAATGAGAATAGTATGACCAGTTAGTACCAAACTGGAATTCCATCGCTAAACCCGTAGCAACACCTAAGGCAAAGTTAATCCCGAAAAGTTTACCCCAGAATTTAGTCATATCTTTATATATCTGATTATTTGTCATCACATACAGTGATTCCATAATCGCAAGAATAAAGGCTAAACCGAGGGTGAGTGGAACAAATAGAAAGTGGTACATAGCTGTAAACGCGAATTGATAACGCGAAAGCTCAACAACCTCTTCAATAATCATTGGCAATTCCTTACTTCTTTCAGTACGACCAAATACAACACGGCAATAGCCTAATTACCACTGTGTGATGTTATACCTGAAAACGATAATTTAAAGACAATGGCGCTGCCACGTTTGCCGTTGGAAAGTGACAATTAACCATTAACTTACATTTTTAAATTCTATCTTAAACGCCCTATATCTTACGGTATAAAGTGTTGGTAGATCATATTTTTTAATCAATTATGTGACCAACATTAGATTTTTCGCATGGATATTTATTAGTATATATTATTCAGCGAGTTACGAATTTAACACTTGCGCTACATCGCACAAAAAAGTCAACTTTGTGACGCAAAGCAAATCAACTTTTGCGTTAAAAACCACCAAGACCACCAAATTCGTACTTACCCTCTCGCTAGAGGTATTGACAATACCAGCCCAATTGCTAGGCGGGCATCATTTAAGACTCAAAACATGAAGGAATATCGCTTAACCAGAAAGGGTTGATTAATCGCAGTAACACTTGGTTGCTTTTTTGTAGCAGATAAGTAAAACTTTAACAAATTAAAACACCTAAAAAATAATACTTAATATTAACAATATGATAGAAAAGGCTCGTTAAGAATAAAGTAATAACAAAAAATCAACCCATTAATAAATCTAATCCCTGACATCACTTTTTCTCATTTGAGCAAAATTCACACTCACAGTATAATTTGTGCACAATTAAGAACACGAATTACTACATTTATTGCGTCGTAGTCTTAATCCCCTCCCCTAAATGTTCCGAGATCTTGTTATGACGCTATTATTTGAAAATATTGTAAACCTATACAAACTTGCCTTTTCTGAAATGTTTACTAAGAAAGAAGATAAATAACGTAAACTTACATATCTAATTGATTCCGTTTACGCGGCAAAACGTGATGCGGTAGATTGTTTTTGTTAGCGCAATTCGATAAAGACCCATCATGGTTTTAATGCCATAGTAACAAAAATGTATGGTCCGCCTCGTTATTGCAAATGATATTTTCGATAACGAGGTTGGTTTGCGCTAATGTATTCGGAGTCTTCATTAGGTGCTTTACCACCCGCTCCACGATGAGTTCCGCGCTAGATTGTCCTCAAAAAGCCCAAAGCATACTTTGTTGCTGTTTTTTGTGTCAGGTCTTCAATCTAGTGGTCTGACCGTTCTGCCATCTTATCTATCATCTGCAAACTCGGGTTAAACTCTTATTTCAAATGCTTGCTTGGTCGATAACACTGACCACGCTATTCGCACTAACTTATTTGCCAAAGCAACTACGGCTACATTGAATGGCTTCCTCGCTCTGAGTTCAAGTATCCATTCGCCAAATACCGCCAGCGCTTTTTCTGGCCTTGATAACATCGCTCGTGCACCATGAATAAATAACGTTCTTAATGCCTTATTTCCACGCTTACTGATACCCAGCAAGGTCGATTTACCTCCCGTTGAATATTGATGAGGGACTAACCCTATCCATGCGGCCATTTGACGGCCATTTTTAAAATGAGTGACATCAGAGATATCGGCTAAACACTGAGCCGCTGTTAAATCTCCCACCCCAGGTATCGTTTTTAATAACTGCGCTCGCACGTCTTGCTCAACAAGCTGTTTAAGCTTTTTATCTTGACCTGCTATGCGTTCACTCAGCAGTAAATAGTACTCATGGTGCTCTATCAATTCTTGCATCAACATGACTGGAAGCGGTTCGCCGTTATCGGCAATCCATTGAAATAGCACTTTCATTTTGGCATGCCCTCTAGGAAAACTCATGCCAAACTCAAGTAAGATTGCACCAATGCGTGACATACATGCTGTCCGCTCTTTGATATAACTAGACCGAACACGCTGAATAACACTAATGACTTGTGAGGTTTCTGTTTTTACACCAACAAAGCGCATCGACGGCCTTGTGCATGCTTCAGCTATCGCATCGGCATCAATATAATCATTTTTATTTGTTTTAACGTAAGGTTTAACATATTGGGGAGGGATGAGTTTAACCTCATGACCGAGTGATTGGCATTTTCTTGCCAACCAGTGGGAGCCACCGCATGACTCCATTGCAATTGTCGTTTTAGGTGTTTGTGACAGAAATTGAATGAGCTTTGGACGACTTAAATGCTTACGTAATTGTTCACGACCAGTGTGATCGTGCCCAACAAGATGAAAAGAAGATTTGCCTAAATCGATCCCAATTACTTTAATAGTAGACATGATGCTTCGCCTCTTTGATTAGCCTACCCTAAGTTTAGCTTAGGGGTGAGGCGGACCATCTAATTAAGCCCCACAGCCTAATGCCGTGGGGCTTTTTGTTTGGCTTATTGATTTACTTATTGATTAAATACAAAATTAAACCAATAAAAATGGCGACTCAATTGAGTCGCCATTTGTTTTTGAAGGCTTTTATTTACAAACGGTTGCTTACAGCAGTCATTTATAAACTGTAGCTGATAGCCAACCGATTTAAGGGCTGGCCTTCAACCTTAGCCAATCTTAACTCGCGCGTTACGGAACATGCGCATCCATGGACTGTCTTCGCCCCAACCATCTGGGTGCCATGAGTTAGCAACGGTTCTAAATACACGTTCTGGATGCGGCATCATGATGGTGACACGACCGTCAATGGTACAAATACCCGTTAAACCGTCTGGTGAACCGTTAGGATTTTCTGGGTACTGTGTTGCAATGTTACCGTGACCATCAACATAACGCAGTGCAATTGTGCCAGACGCTTGGGCAGCGGCAAGCGCTTGGGCATTGGCAAACTCTGCTAAACCCTCACCGTGAGATACCGCGATTGGCATGCGTGAACCGACCATACCCTCGAAGAATACCGACGGTGTTTGTTGTACTTCAACCAAACTAAAGCGTGCTTCAAAACGCTCAGAACGGTTGCGCACAAAATGTGGCCAATGTTCACTGCCAGGGATGATTTCTTTTAAGTTAGATAACATCTGGCAACCGTTACACACACCAAGCGCAATGCTTGAATCACGTTCAAAGAAGCGGCTGAATTCGTCACGAGCACGGCTGTTAAATAAAATCGACTTAGCCCAACCTTCACCGGCGCCAAGTACGTCACCATAAGAGAAACCACCACAAGCCACTAGGCCCTGGAATTCTTCTAAGCTGATACGACCCGATAAGATATCAGACATGTGTACGTCACGGCTTTCAAAGCCTGCGCGGTCAAATGCTGCGGCCATTTCAATGTGCGAGTTAACACCCTGCTCACGTAAAATAGCCATTTTTGGCGCGGCGCCTTTTAAAATATAAGGTGCGGCAACATCTTCACTCGGGTTAAAGCCTAATTTGACGGTTAAGCCCGGTGCATCAGCTTGCTGTTTAAGGTCAAACTCTTGCTTAGCGCATTCTGGATTATCACGTAACGCTTGCATGCGGTAGGTGGTTTCAGACCACAAAGTGCGTAATGCAGTGCGGGTGTCGGCAAAGATAACGCGTTTGCCATCAGTAATGCTGATCTTATCTGCAGCTTGTAAGCCACCAATGTGATGACAGCTCACACCTTTAGCTTCAAACTGCTTAGCAATGTCAGCGGCTTGAGCTGCACTAACTTGGATTACAGCGCCTAATTCTTCGTTAAACAAACGCTCTAAATCAGTGCCGTTTAAGCCTGCTAAATCGATAGTTAACCCTGTGTTACCGGCAAATGCCATTTCAACTAGGGTGGTAAATAACCCACCGTCACTGCGATCGTGATAAGCAATAACCGCCTGGTCTGATACTAGCTTTTGCATAACCTCAAAGAAGCCAGCTAGGTTAGCCGTGTTATCCAGTGTTGGCGCAATATCGCCAAGCTCGCTGTAAACCTGCGCTAAACATGAACCACCTAAACGGTTTTGACCGTTGCTCAAATCAAGCATCAATAATGCGCTATCACCTTTATCTGAGCGAAGCTCTGGTGTGACGGTTTTACGAATATCTTGCACAATACCAAAGGCTGTGATGACTAACGACATCGGCGATGTCACGGTTTTACTGACGCCATTGTCTTGCCATGCGGTTTTCATCGACATGGAGTCTTTACCAACAGGAATGGTAATGCCAAGGGCTGGACATAAGTCTTCCCCAATGGCTTTAACGGCTTCATAAAGCCCGGCATCTTCACCTGGGTGACCGGCTGGCGACATCCAGTTGGCCGATAATTTAATTCTTTTGAACGAACCAATATCGGTACCGGCAATGTTCATAATCGACTCAGCAACAGCCATACGAGCCGATGCATCAAAATCGAGTAGCGCTAACGGAGTGCGCTCGCCCATCGACATCGCTTCGCCGGTGTAGCTGTCATAACTTGATGCCGTGACTGCACAATCTGCAACAGGTACCTGCCAAGGACCGACCATTTGGTCACGATTAACTAAACCGGTTACAGAGCGATCGCCAATGGTGATTAAAAAGGTTTTGTCAGCAACGGTTGGTAACGTCAGAATGCGTTTAACTGCCTCAGTTAGCTCAATTTTAGTTTGATCCAACGCGGGTGACACTGCCTTAGCAGACACCACATCACGACTCATTTTAGGCGCTTTACCTAATAATACTTCAAGCGGTAAATCAATTGGCTTGTTATTGAAGTGACTGTCAGCAAGCGTTAAATGCATCTCTTCTGTGGCTTCACCTACAACCGCAAATGGCGCACGCTCACGAGCACAAATATCAGCAAACTGTTGCAGGTTTTCTGGGGCAACCGATAACACATAACGTTCTTGAGATTCGTTACACCAAATTTCAAGTGGGCTCATGCCAGGTTCGTCCGAAGGCACGTTACGTAAATTGAACACGCCGCCACGATTACCATCATTAACCAATTCAGGGAAAGCGTTTGATAAACCGCCTGCACCCACGTCATGAATAAATTGAATGGGGTTGGTGTCGCCTAATTGCCAACAGCGATCAATCACTTCCTGGCAGCGACGTTCCATTTCAGGGTTTTCACGTTGCACAGAAGCAAAATCTAAATCTTCACTCGATTGACCAGATGCCATAGAAGAGGCTGCGCCGCCGCCCAATCCGATATTCATTGCTGGGCCGCCCAACACAATAAGCTTAGCGCCAACAGTGATTTCACCTTTTTGCACGTGCTCTTCACGGATGTTACCTAAACCACCCGCAATCATAATCGGCTTATGGTAACCCCTTACTTCAACACCATTATGGCTCGAGACTTCTTGCTCATAGGTACGGAAATACCCGGTAATAGCAGGACGACCAAACTCGTTATTAAATGCCGCGCCGCCTAATGGGCCTTCAAGCATAATTTCTAATGGGGTGACAATACGATCAGGTTTGCCGTAATTACCTTCCCATGGCTGTACAAAACCCGGGATTTTAAGGTTGGACACAGTAAAACCATTTAAACCTGCTTTGGGTTTAGAACCACGACCCGTCGCACCTTCGTCACGAATTTCACCGCCAGAACCTGTTGCTGCACCTGGATATGGGCTGATTGCCGTTGGGTGATTGTGGGTTTCCACTTTCATCAACACGTGCATAGGTTCTGTATGGTAATTGTAAACGCCATCAGGATCGGGAAAGAAACGCCCTGCAACCGAACCTGTCATTACTGCAGCATTATCTTTATAAGCTGATAATACAAAATCTGGCGTCACTTCAAAGGTGTTCTTAATCATTTTGAACAATGATTTAGGCTGCACTTCGCCATCGATTGTCCAATCCGCGTTAAAAATTTTATGACGGCAATGTTCTGAGTTTGCTTGAGCAAACATCATTAATTCGATGTCGTTGGGATTACGATTTAAGCGAACAAAGTTTTCAACTAAATAGTCGATTTCATCATCTGCTAATGCTAAGCCTAACTTCGTATTCGCCACTTCTAACGCACGGCGCCCTTCGGCCAAAATGTTTACGCTGTTAAATTTAGCCGGTTCTGTGCGAGCAAATAACACTTGAGCGTCATCAAAGCTTGGCAACATGACTTCAACCATGCGGTCGTGCAATAAGCTTTGTAATTGTGTTTGCTGCTCGGCTGTTAAGGTGACTGACTCAACATAATAGGCAATACCGCGCTCTAAACGCTTTACCTTATTTAAACCACAATTTTGAGCGATGTCGGTTGCTTTAGATGACCAAGGAGAAATCGTGCCAGGACGAGGAGTAACAAACAGTAATGCACCTTGTGGAGCGTGCGATTCAATCGCTGGGCCGTAGGTAAGAATAGTTTCGAGTTGTAGACGTTCATTCTCATCGAGTGGTTCAGTCAAATTGGCTAAATGCACATATTCGGCATAAATTTGCGACACTGGAAGCGATGCGTTTTCACAAGCCTCCATGAGTTTTTGAACTCTAAATGCAGATAGTGCTGGGGCTCCGCGAATGATTTCCATCACGTCTATTCACCTTATAATTTATATAGGAGGGTCAGAATTGGCGCCATTATAGGGAATTGCACCATACAAATCACCTTCAAGCACGGGTGAAAACAGTGTTTCCTGATAGGAAAAATATCCCATGATAATAATGCTAAAGTGAATAGCATGACGACTTTACATCTGAATACAAAACAATCAAATATTGCTGCTTATTCATACAAGCCTAGGCGTTTAGGAAAACACCTGATAAAGTATCGCAAAAAAAAACGCTATCCCCCTGCATATTTAAAGGCTATTTACACTCGTTTTTCTCTTATTACTCTCGTGAGTTTTACGAACAACTTAAGATAACCAGTTAATAAATATGATTAAAACCTTATTTGTCATTTTACTCTGCGCAATACTCAGCGCCTGTCAGCCAGTTGATATTCAACAGGTGGATATTGCTGCGCCAGCGCAAAAACGTACGGTCCTTAAGGTCGGTACGCTTTATGGACCACAGATATATCTCAATTCTGAGTTAGGTGAAACCGGCTTTGATTTTGAAATGGCTCAACGTTTTGCCGATTACCTAGCGGTTCCGTTAGAAATGATCCCTTTTACCGATCGTAAGGCACTGTTTAAAGCGTTAAAAGATAATGATATCGATATTATTGCGGCAGGCATTGCCAAAACCCCTAATCGCAGTAAACAGTTTAAGCTTGGCCCTACGCTATATAAAGTCAACCAGGTTCTGGTCTATAAAGAAGGCACGCCAGAACCCAAAGACATTGGCACCTTGTCTGGTGAAATTACCGTTATGGCGAACTCATCATCGGTAAATACCTTAACCCAATTACAAAAAGATCACCCAGAGTTAATGTGGAACCAGGTTAATGACAAAGATAACGAAGAGTTGTTTGCATTGGTTGCCAAAGGTGAATTGAACTACACCATTTCAGACTCAAATAGCTTATTAATCAACCAACGTTTTTTACCCGAGTTACGCGCAGGCATGATTTTGGAAGAAAAACTCGAAGTTGTTTGGTTATTACCGCCAAAAGACAGTGACCGTTTAATGAGTCAACTGCTGGCTTTTTGGCACAATGAAAAACGAGCAGGTACGTTAGAGCACCTCAACGAAAAATATTTTGGCCATGTAAAACGCTTTGATTATGTTGATACTCGTGCATTTATCCGCGCGATTGACAATATTTTGCCCGAGTATCGCAGCATGTTTGAAGAACACGCGGGTGAATTAGATTGGCGTAAACTGGCCGCAGCGAGCTACCAGGAATCACATTGGAACCCTACGGCTCGTTCGCGAACCGGTGTACGGGGGATGATGATGCTCACCCGCCCTACAGCAACCTATGTAGGCGTTGAAAACCGCTTGGATGCTGAACAAAGTATTCGTGGCGGCGCATTTTATTTAAAAGATATGATGGAACGTTTACCCGATACCATTTCTGAATCACAAAGAATTTGGTTTGCATTAGCAGCTTACAATATCGGATTAGGTCATGTTGAAGATGCTCGCCGCTTAACCGAGTCGATGGATAAAGATCCTAATGCCTGGCGTGATGTAAAAAAGGTTTTACCCCTGTTACAGCAGTCAAAGTATTACAAACAAACCCGTTATGGTTATGCCAGAGGCAGTGAAGCGGTTCATTATGTTGACAGTATTCGCCGTTATTACGACACTTTAGTGTGGGTTGATAATCAAACCAAACAGATGGAAGTGATCGACGAAAGCGACAGCATGGAAGTGATTGCCGAAGAAGTACAAATTAATACCAATGTGTCGGCTCAGCAGCCATAACGATTGCATTGTTAAGTGTGAAAAAATACTATGGCTTATCAACAGCGCTCACTTGCGGCGTTGTTAAGCAATTTAATTCAGCAACATGATTTAAAGGGTATCGGTATGAGAAGAAGAGCGATAAGCAACACCATGTCACGCCGTCGTGTCATGCTAAAAGTACATAAAAACCGCATTCAAAACCGTCAACGCGCACATTTTTTATTAGTTCAAACAGATAGTTAATCAACGATTAACTGCTCAAACAAATCAGTCTTCAACCTGTTGCTTTTTAGCGAACAGTTTGAGGGCTTTTTTTTCGGCTCGCCTGCGCTTAAAAAATGCACTTAACTGCTCTGCACACTCATCGGCTAACACCCCTGCACTCACGGCTAATTGATGATTAAACGCAGGATGTTGCAGTAAATCAATCACGCTACCCGCAGCACCGGTTTTTAAATCATCCGCGCCATAAACCACGCGCTTAATGCGTCCGTGGACCATTGCGCCCGCGCACATCGCGCAAGGTTCAAGTGTCACATACAAAGTCGTGTCTAACATTCGGTAATTATTAAGCACCTTACCTGCCTGGCGAATACATTCCATTTCGGCGTGGGCGGTGGGGTCGTTATTGATAATGCTTAAATTAAACCCACTGGCAATCATGACATCATCTTTAACTAACACGGCCCCAACAGGCACTTCACCTTTTAACTCGGCTTGCTCAGCTAGCTGCATAGCCAAACGCATCCATTGGCGATCAATAATCTGTTGAGCTTCATTCACAGGTGTATCGATAACCTCTGGATTAGCATTCGCATGCGAAGCTGAACAGGAAGAGAGATTGGGATCAAGTTGAGTGGCACACTCTGCCTTGGGAATATCTGTCACGCGATTAGCCTAAGTCATGGGATCTACTCGACTATTCTAACAAATAAAAAAGACGCCGCAGCGTCTTTTTTATTTAACTTCTACACAAGATTAACCCCGTTGGGTTATTCCCATTCGATAGTGGCAGGTGGCTTACCTGAAATATCGTAAACCACACGAGATATACCATCAACTTCATTGATAATGCGGTTTGAAACGCGACCTAAGAAGTCGTATGGTAAATGGGCCCAATGCGCTGTCATAAAGTCGATTGTTTCTACAGCTCGTAGCGACACAACCCAATCATATTTACGACCATCACCCATTACACCAACCGAGCGTACCGGTAAAAACACCGTAAATGCCTGGCTGACTTTATTGTATAAATCGGCTTTATGCAGCTCTTCAATGAAAATAGCATCTGCACGGCGTAACAGGTCGCAGTACTCTTTTTTCACTTCGCCAAGTACACGCACGCCAAGGCCTGGCCCTGGGAACGGGTGACGATAAAGCATGTTATAAGGCAGACCTAGTTCTAAACCAATCTTACGGACTTCGTCTTTAAATAATTCACGTAGTGGTTCAACTAAGCCCATTTTCATATCAGCAGGTAAACCGCCCACATTATGGTGCGACTTAATCACATGTGCTTTACCTGTGGCGCTACCAGCAGACTCAATAACGTCTGGATAAATAGTTCCTTGAGCTAGCCATTTCGCATTTGCACATTTTTTAGATTCTTCGTCGAAGATTTCAACAAATACACGACCAATGATTTTGCGCTTAGCTTCAGGCTCAGCTTCGCCAGCCATCGCATCTAAGAAACGATTTTCAGCATCGACATGAACAATATTGAGTCCAAAGTGATCGCCAAACATTTCGAGTACTTGCTCTGCTTCGTTTAAACGCAACAAGCCGTTATCCACAAAAACACACGTTAACTTATCGCCAATGGCGCGGTGCAATAGCATCGCCACTACCGATGAATCAACACCGCCAGACAGACCCAGAATTACTTCGTCATCACCAATTTGTTGCTTTAAACGCTCAATCGCATCTTCAATAATTGATGACGGTTTCCAGTTTGCTTCACATTCACAAATGTCTAACGCAAAATGCTCAAGCATACGCTGACCTTGGCGAGTGTGCGTCACTTCTGGGTGAAATTGTACACCGTAAAAGCGTTTTTCTTCGTTGACCATGGCGGCAAACGGACAGGTGGCCGTTTTAGCAACGGTCACAAAGCCTTCTGGGATCACAGACACCTTGTCACCGTGGCTCATCCATACATCAAGCAATGGCTTGCCATCTGCACTTACGGCATCTTCAATGCTTTTAAACAATGCTGACGTGGTTTGAAGTTCGATTTGAGCATAGCCAAACTCGCCTTCGCCAACGCCTTGAATCACTTTACCGCCAAGTTGTTCTGACATGGTTTGCATGCCATAACAAATGCCTAACACTGGCACGCCAGCATTAAATACGTATTCAGGTGCACGTGGTGAATTATCAGCGGTTACGCTTTCAGGACCGCCGGCTAAAATAATGCCGTTCGGTGCAAATTCACGAATTTGAGCTTCGCTCACATCCCAAGCCCATAACTCACAATACACGCCAATTTCACGAATACGACGGGCAATAAGTTGAGTGTACTGAGAACCAAAATCGAGGATCAAAATCTTATGATCATGAATATTAATCATGGGTAACCTTTACAAATTGATTAAATGCCATGGCCAATACATTGGCCATAATGCGAGTAACAAAAGGGCGACAAACGTCGCCCTTGCCGTAATTATGAACGATAGTTTGGTGCTTCTTTGGTAATGGTCACGTCATGTACGTGTGACTCACCCATTCCAGCTGAAGTGACTCTTACAAACTGTGCTTTTTCATTTAAATCTTTAATGGTGGCACAACCGGTTAAGCCCATGCATGAGCGTAAACCGCCCATGTGCTGGTGAATAATTTCTTTCAACTTACCTTTGTAAGGTACGCGACCTTCAACGCCTTCAGGCACTAATTTGTCTGCGGCGTTGTCACTTTGGAAATAACGATCTGATGAACCTTGAGTTTGGCCCATTGCGCCAAGAGAACCCATACCACGGTATGACTTATACGCACGGCCTTGATAAAGCTCAGTCTCACCAGGAGCTTCTTCAGTACCGGCAAACATTGAACCCGCCATAATGCATGATGCACCTGCGGCTAATGCTTTAGCTAAGTCACCAGAATAACGAATACCACCATCGGCAATCACAGGGATACCTAACGCTAATACCGCTTCAGCAGCATCAGACACGGCTGTAATTTGTGGTACACCTACGCCGGTAACAATACGAGTAGTACAGATTGAGCCAGGGCCGATCCCTACTTTAACCGCGTTAACACCGGCTTCAACTAACGCTAGCGCGCCAGAAGCCGTAGCAACGTTACCGCCAACAATTTGTAAATCTGGGTATTTAGCGCGGGTGTCACGAATGCGTTGTAATACACCTTCTGAGTGACCATGTGATGAGTCGATCAACAGTACGTCAACACCGGCTTTAACAAGGGCGTCAACACGCTCTTCGTTACCAGGACCAGCACCAACTGCGGCACCAACACGTAAACGACCTAACTCGTCTTTACAGGCGTTTGGCTTACGCTCAGCTTTTTCGAAATCTTTTACAGTGACAAGGCCTTTAAGTTTAAAATTATTGTCAACCACAAGGACTTTTTCAATACGATGAGAATGCATTAACTTTTGCACTTCATCTAACTTGGTGCCTTCGGTTACTGTCACAAGGCGATCTTTTGGCGTCATCATGTCGGCAACAGTTTTGCTCCAGTCGGTAACAAAACGTACGTCGCGGCCTGTAATAATACCCACAAGTTCGTGTGCATCATTCACCACAGGGTAACCAGCAAAACCATTTCGCTCAGTTAATTCACGTAGGTCAGTTAAACTTGTCGCGGGAGTGACGGTAACAGGGTCTTGAACAATCCCTGCTTCATAGCTTTTAACTTTGCGGACTTCTTCGGCTTGTTGCTCAATACTCATGTTTTTATGAATAAAACCTAAACCGCCTTCTTGCGCCATTGCAATTGCAAGACGAGACTCGGTTACTGTATCCATAGCAGCAGACACTAATGGGATATTCAGTTCGATTTTAGTCGTTAAACGGGTTTTGAGAACAGCGGTATTAGGGAGTACGGTCGAGTGGGCAGGAACCAACAACACATCATCAAAGGTTAGTGCATCTTTCAGTAAACGTAGCATGGCAACATCTCCCTAGTAAGTAGGATTTGAGGTGAAATATTGCGGCGAGATTATACCTTGCATATTGCAGTTGGTAAATGGAAAATAGATTTTTATTACCGTTAGAATGAGAACATTCATGAGTGCCACAAAAAACAATGTTTACACCGTTTCGCAATTAAACGGCGAAGTGAGGCATATTCTTGAAGGTCAAATAGGTAAAATCTGGTTAAATGGTGAAATTTCAAACTTTTCCTCGCCAAGTTCTGGCCATTGGTATCTCACTTTAAAAGACAGCCAATCACAAATTCGCTGTGCGATGTTTAAAGGCCGTAATCAATCGGTACGCTTTAAACCTGTCAATGGTCAACAAGTCTTAGTTAAAGGCGCTATCAGCGTTTACGAGCCTCGTGGCGACTATCAATTGCTACTCGAGTCAATGTTACCTGCTGGCGACGGCTTGTTAGCACAAGAATTTGAAGCATTAAAGCTTAAATTAGCTGCAGAAGGTTTATTTGCCACAGAAACAAAGCGCCCTATTCCAAGCAATATTCAACGCATTGGCGTGATTACCTCTGCCACTGGCGCAGCGCTTCGAGACATATTGCACGTATTAGCCAGACGCGACCCATCTATCGAAGTGATTGTTTATCCAACCCAAGTGCAAGGTGCAGCCGCGAGCCAATTAATTTGCCAAGCCATTGCTACGGCAAACCAACGTCTTGAAGTGGATGTATTACTACTGACTCGTGGCGGCGGCTCGTTAGAAGATTTATGGTGTTTTAACAGTGAGCACCTAGCTCATGCAATTTACAATAGTGCCCTACCGGTAATTAGTGCTGTCGGCCATGAAATAGACACCACTATAAGCGATTATGTTGCCGATGTGCGTGCACCGACGCCATCAGCTGGCGCCGAGCTATTGTCTAAAGACAAAGGTAACAAAGCTGAAAAGCTGATATTACTGTTAGCCCGATTACAACAAAGCATGAAGCATTATCAGTTGCAACAAAATGGTCGCTTAACCCAATTAACCCACCAGCTTCAACGCCATGAGCCACAGCGAAAACTGCAACAATTTGAACAGCGCTTTGATGAAATGCAGATGCGCTTAGAGCATGCCTTACAACACAAACTCAGCCGTTTAACGTTGCGCCACCAGCAACTGAACAATCGCTTACAACAGCGATCGCCAGTCAACACCTTAACGCTTGAAACACAACGCTTGCAGTACCTCACGGAGCGATTTAACGACGCCAGCACCGACTACTTTAAGCAAGCCTCATTGCGCGTAGCTCAAGCAGCCCATAAGCTTGATACTGTTAGCCCACTGGCCACATTGAGCCGAGGCTATTCAATCACTAGCTCAAACAAACAGGTTGTCGAAAATGCCGAACTATTGAATAAAGGTGATGTGATTCATACTCGATTAAAACAAGGAAGTGTCACTTCGACTGTGACCAAAATATCGTTAAAATAATCCGCTATACAAGGCCAAGGAAAATATGCATTCGCTAAAGGAACTAGCTTGAAGAAAATTAATTACCGTAAATACAAAAATGCTGAACTGTTACATGCTCGATATCGGATTAATCAACAAGTATTTCCTGGAAGATATCAGCAATTATGTGATGAAATAGCTCGCCGCAAACAAAATGGCCAACTCAAAGTTGAAAAAAGTAGCGTGATCGATCATGTCAGCTTCTGGGATCATCGAGAGCTGATTATCGAGTTTACTCAAACCCACAAAATATTGCGCATCACTTTTCTGGTGCTGTATGTATTATCCAATATCATTGCTTTTACGTTTATTGCATCAAAGTATTGGGTAACCGACTTCAGTAAACTTCATCAATACACTGCTGTGCTCGATCAAGCAACATGTCGTAAAGATACAGTGGAAGATGAGGAGACAGGTAAAATTGATGAGTATTATGATGTCGTGGTTTCAATTTATCCTGAAATATTTTTAGCCCCAAACTTACCCGCCTCAACATGCAATAAGATTGCCGCAACATTAACGCCTGGCTCACAAATATCGATTTGGCATCAAGATGGACTTATTCATCTGCTGGTATTGGATCAAAGCACATTACTCAGTTATCGAGACATGAAATCAAAAATACGGGATTTCAATAGCCGTGGGTATTTATTCTTTTTATTCAGCTTATTTGGGATAGCTTTGATTTTCTTTAAATCGCTCTACAATGCGGTTTACCCTGGTACATATAAGAAATATTAGCTTCAACATTTTTATTTCTTTCAGAAAAAACTTTAACTGCGATAAATAGATAACAAAAAAGCCATCTTTCGATGGCTTTCATTTAAGTCGTAAATTAACTTACTCATTCGTTACTCAACGATGTGAGAAAGTTACTTACCAATCGGTGTTAATACAATTTCAACACGACGATTCTGCGCACGGCCATCGGCAGTATTATTGCTCGCAATAGGGCTTTCTTCGCCCATACCGGTTGATGACACGCGTGAACCATTTACGTTTTGGCTCGTGATGTATTGAGCCACTTCACTGGCTCGCACTTGCGATAAGCGTAAGTTGTAAGAGTCAGAGCCTGAGCTGTCGGTATAACCAATCACGTTTAAGCGCGTGTCGTCATATTCTTTTGCCACAAGTACTACGCTGTTTAATACTGACTTAGCGCGTTCACTTAACACCGTTTGATCAACGGCAAATGTCACTTCGTTTGGCATGTTAAGGATAATGTTATCACCACTACGAGTCACGCTGACGCCAGTAGACTGTAACTGCTTACGCAATTTCGCTTCTTGTACGTCCATGTAATAACCAATACCACCGCCTACAGCAGCACCCGATGCAGCACCAATCAGTGCGCCTTTACCGCGATCTTTTTTGCTTGCAGAGGCCACACCAATGGCAGCGCCGCCAATAGCACCAATAATTGCGCCATTCGTTGCTTTAGCATTTTCAGACTCGCCGGTGTAAGGGTTAGGTAATTGACAACCTGACAGCAACAATGCTGTACCCACTAAAGAACTGCATAACAACGATGTGTTTAACTTAACTAACATACTCTCTCCTAAAGACCTTGCCCGGGGAAAAGATGAGATAAAAGGTTATCCCAAGCAAAGGTTGACGACTCATTTTTGATAATAATAAAAACTCTTGATGAAAACGAAAGATTGATGAAAACGAAAAATGGCTACATCATAAAGTTCAAGTTTACCTGATGCACAACCAATCATTACGTTATTTTTTGTTCATAAAACTGCGACGGAACCAGGCAAAAGCGCCGAGCAAGCTAAAACTTAACCATGACAATGCGCCAGCATGAACCTCTTCGATATAGACTTCTTCAACATACACCGCATCTCTGTCGCTACTTTCAAGTGGCAGGGCATACAATGCATCCACATCATCACTGCTAATCGTGGCAACAGGGTCGGCATAACCGAGCTCATAAAGATCGATTAACACGTCATAATGATCGGTTTGATAACCGTTCGCTAACGTCGTTAGCACTTCGTAATCGTCAAAGCTTGAATCGGCATTAAGGGTGAATACGTCAGTTGAGTAATAATGGATCCAAGGGCCACCATTTTGACTTAAATATAATTCTGCAAATACATCAGCTTGCACATCACCACCACTGCTGTTGATATCGGCATCAAAGGTCACGCTAAAGGTCTGATAAAAACCGTCGTAATCGTAATCTTCAAATAATCGCGACTGTGCGCCATAAAATGAAAAGTCATAATAAATCACCTGGTTTTGCTGAGCCAAGGCACGTTGCTGCTGACTGGCTTTAGTCGCTGCGGCTTTTTGATGTACCGCCATACGTTGTTCGCGGGTGACTTTAAGGCTGGTTTGCGCATTACCCGTTAATAACGTGGCTTGTTGATGTAGCTGCGCCACTCGTGTTTCTGCATTATTGTCAGTAGTGGCCGGAATCTCTAATTGCCTTGCCTGGCTTATCGCACCGCTCACTTGTTTTGTACTTATTTGGGCCGCTGGCACTTCAGCACTGTATACGCTGGCAGAACTCAATCCTAAGGCACATGCAACACATAAGCTTAATCCTAATTTAACCGTATTAAACGATGATGTAGTGTTGTTTATGTTATTTGAATGCTGGTTCATGGTGATTCCTCACAACCTTAAATGTTGCGGTCATTAAAACCCACCCAAAATGAACACAACCTGAACATTAGCAAATAGTTATCGCCATCTCGATATTCTGAGTGTCATTCAGTTAGTGTTCATCTGCATATCGGTATACTTGCCCAACAACACGTATTAACATCAACTGCTAGCGCAATTTTTTAAGTAGATGTTTCTATATAGAAAAGGATCTTTTACACTAAGAACAATGAGGTAAATAGGATTAACACTATGCAGCGTATGTTCAAGCTCAAGGCCATTCTTTTAGGCTTAATGTTAGTGATTTCATCACCCAGCTTTGCTGGCGCTTCGCTTGTTTTATCATTAAATTCTGCCGCCCCCTTTGCACTTGTACCTGGCCCTAAAGATAACCGTCAAGGCAATAACCTTGTGGTCAACAGTGCACAGCAAGCCATAAAAATTGCTAAGCGCAGCTATTCAGGCAAGGTGTTAAAAGTACAATCTAGCAGTGTAAATGGTCATCCTGGTTATCGCGTGAAACTCCTCACCAACGATGGCGTCATCTTTTATGTGTCTGTCGACGCCACGAATGGTTCAGTATCAAGGAACTAACTCATGAGATTATTACTGGTCGAAGATGACTTAGCCCTGCAAGCTAACATTAAGCAATACCTTATTGAGGCGCAGTACACGGTCGATGTCGCCTCAGATGGCGAAGAAGGATTATTCCAGGCCCAGGAATACCAGTACGATGTGGCGATTATTGATGTCGGATTACCCAAACTCGATGGACTGTCGCTCATTAGCCAATTGCGCGAGCAAAATATCAGTTACCCCATTATCATTTTAACTGCCCGTGATAGCTGGCAAGACAAAGTGATTGGCCTTGATGCCGGTGCGGATGACTATTTAAGTAAGCCGTTTCAGCTTGAAGAGTTAGTCGCAAGAATTAATGCTTTGATCCGCCGCTCAGCCGGTAAAGCCAGCCCTGTCATTCAAAATGGGCCTTTTAGTATTAATACTCGCAGCCTTGAAATTAAAATGCATCAGCAGGTGGTTAATTTAAGTGGTTCGGAATACAAGTTATTTGAATACCTTATGCTGCACCCTGGTTCGGTACATTCTAAAAGCAGTTTGATTGAACATATTTACGATCAAGATTTTGATCTCGACTCTAACGTTATTGAAGTGTTTATTCGTCGCTTGCGTAAAAAGCTCGACCCAGACAATCAATACCAGCTTATCGAAACACTGCGCGGCCAGGGTTATCGTTTACGCCAATTAGGGCAACATGAATAAGTTATTGGGCTCACTTAAAGTTCGCATTGTGGTCAGTGCATTACTGCTTATTTTAGTATTGCTGCCCATTATTGGCATTACCGTTAACAACGCCTTTGAAACCCAAATTAACGTGGCGGCAAAAAACCAGTTAAAAGCCTATGTTTATTCCGTATTAGCCATGGCCGAAGTGGAAAATGATGAATTACTTATGCCTGAGCACCTGCTCGAAAACCAATTCAATGTCATTGGCTCTGGTCTCTATGCACTGATCACCACCAAAGACAATCAATTACTGTGGACCTCAAATTCGTTTTTAGGCTTAAATACCCCCATTAACTTACCAAAGCCTGCAACGGGTCGAAACAGTTACGCCAGCATTCTCATTAACGATAAACCGCAATTGATCTACAGTTTCAGTGTCAGCTTTGCCACCAGCGAACAACCATTTACCATGACGCTGCACATCATTAAAAACCAACAAGAATACCAACAACAAATTAGCCAGTTTTCAAAAACATTGTGGACCTGGTTATTGATATTAATGGCGCTGTTATTTAGCGTGCAATTAAGTTGGTTATTATGGACCCTCAAACCCTTAGGCCAATTCAGTCAAGAACTCAGTGCAGTGGAACAAGGTAAGTCGATGCAGCTGAGTACTCAATATCCCATTGAACTGCAAAAAGTAGCAAAACAGCTCAATACCTTATTGCAAACAGAACAAAATCAGC
The DNA here is from genome assembly GCF_059758055.1 of Shewanella sp. MF05956. Taxonomy (NCBI): domain Bacteria; kingdom Pseudomonadati; phylum Pseudomonadota; class Gammaproteobacteria; order Alteromonadales; family Shewanellaceae; genus Shewanella; species Shewanella sp. MF05956. Next base: position 50,117 of record NZ_JCAYNV010000002.1, read on the forward strand.
GAAAACGTTACCGTAACGCCCTGGCCGATTTAGCCCACAGTTTAAAAACGCCTCTCGCCGTAATGCAAACTCAGGCGAATTTAAATGACGCTTCGCTAGAGCAAATTAATCGTATTAATCAAATTGTGGCGTATCAGTTAAAGCGAGCGCAAAGTGCTGCGGGAACGGGCTGGCATCTTGGGGTGAGTGTTGATGATATTGCCACTCGTTTGGTGCGTACCTTAAGTAAAATATACCAACATCAAGCGTTGAGCATTGATTATCAAGGTGATGCTGAAGCCCGCTTTAAAGGTGATGAGTCTGACTTAACTGAAATGCTCGGAAACGTATTAGACAATGCCTGCAAAGCAGCCAATAGCCATGTGTTATTGAGCGTTAAGCAATTAGCCAACAGCTTACTGATCAGTATTGAAGATGATGGTGCTGGAGTGCCTAAAGACAAGCAACAGCAAATATTTGAACGTGGTATGCGCGCCGACACTTACGAACAAGGTCACGGCATCGGCCTCGCTATTGTGCGCGACTTAGTTGACAGCTACCACGGCACATTAACGGTAGCTGAGTCGACGTCTTTAGGCGGTGCCAAATTTGAGTTCGAGTTTACCCATTAATAAAGTGCTGCAGCCTAGATAAAAATCATCGCACTCTTTTATTCCCTTTAGTTAACTTTCAGCTTATGTTCATCTTCAGCTCGCTATGATGAACATAACAGTCATCAATGACACTGGAGATAACATGAAAAAAGCCATTCAAACACCCGCTAAAGCGCTACTGGCGTTAGCTTTGGTTTGTATGCCATTAGCGAGTGTGCAAGCCGCGCAGCCAACTGAATCATATTCATACAATGCAGCTGATGATGTGGTGAGTGACGCTGAACTTGCGCAAATGCTCGCGCCTATTGCGCTATATCCAGACAGTTTACTCACCCATATTTTGATTGCCTCAACCTACCCGCTTGAGATTGTGCAAGCTAAGCGCTGGTTAGCCAATCAAGGTAATCGCGACACCAATCAAATTATGGCCGAAGTCGAGTCTCAAGATTGGGACCCAAGCGTTAAAGCGTTAGTGGCTTTTCCTAATGTACTCGAGCGTTTAAATAATGATTTGGTTTGGACGCAAAACCTTGGCGATGCCTTTTTACAAGACGAAGGCCGAATGCTCGATACCATCCAAGCATTAAGACAACAAGCAGATGAAGCCAATAACCTGGCAGATCTTGAACAGGTAAAGGTATCGCGTGTTGAACGCCGCATTATTATTGAGTCTGTGCGTCCTGAAATTGTCTATGTACCGTATTACGACAGCCGTATTGTGTATGGCAATTGGCGCTGGAACCGTTACCCACCGGTATATTGGCATGCGCCAGCCTACGTCAACTATCGCCCTAACCATCATGCCATTTTTTGGGACAGCGGTGTACGCATTAGCTTTAACTTTTTCTTCAGTGGTTTCCATTGGCATGACCGCCGTGTAATAGCCGTACCAGTACATAAAAACTACCGTTACTACACACCACGTAGAATAAGCTACAGCCATGGCGCACAACATTGGCAGCACAAACCTAAGCACCGTAAAGGTGTGGCTTATCGCAGCCAGGTGATCAGCAAACGCTATAACGGTCACTATGAAAAACGAAATAAGCCAGTGAGTTACTCGCACGAGCCAAAGCGTCAACTCGCTAATGAGCCGCGCCGTGTTACGTCGCGAAATGATTCAATTAAGGTGAGCGAGCAACGTAAGCACATTAACCAAAATGTGAAGCAAGACAAACGTAATGAGCACACTCGCGTGAAAAATGTGAGCCGTAATGAAGCTGCTGAACATAGAAGTACGCAGCTAAAACGTGAACTTAGCCAGCAACGTCAACCTACATCGCAGGTAAAATCGTTTGAACGTAAAAGTGAGCCAATGAAATCAACTTACAGCCGCGACAGAGAACCGGTGAGCCGCCAACGTGACGTAGTCAATACCAAGGCCAGAAATGAAGTTAAACCTGTGGCTAATGCTATTAACCAACCACGTGCTCAGCAAGTACAACAAGCACAGCGTAATGCTCGCGTTGAGCCTGTTCGTGAGCAGCGAACGCAAGCCGTGCAACAAGCGTCGCGAGCAATGAGTCAACAACGTGACAACTCAGCACGCCAATCGAGTCATTCACGAGACATTAAACCATCACGAGAAAGACAGTAATAAAACGAAAAAGATGAGTTGCTATAGGGCGCTCATCTTTTTTGTATTCAATGTTTCAATGACATTCAAAATGTAGGCTACACGATAATACTGACCTTGAGCCCGTGTGGCTCAACTTGAGTAAAATGTAACTCGCCGTGATGTAAACTAATAATATGCTGGCAAATGGATAAGCCAAGCCCTGCTCCTTGCGAGGTATTTTCATCCACGCGATAAAAGCGGTTTTTCGCTAAGCTGATTTCATCACTAGACATGCCACGTCCTTGATCGATTACCTCTATCAACGTTTGCACACCATGTGGAGTCGCTCGAATCGTAATTAACGACTCTACTGGGCTGTATTTACAAGCGTTCTCAATAATATTTTTTAATACTAATTCAAGATAAAATGGGTCTGCGTTAATGGTCATTCCGGCGGGAATATCAATATGCCATTCATAATCAGCTATGACATGTAATAACTGATTGACCACATTATCAATACTATTTTGCAGGTTACAGTCTGAACGATTAAGCGCTTCAATGGCATCAACTCGCGATAACAGCAGCAACTGCTCAACCGTATGATTTATCCTATTAACCCCTTCACCAATGGCATCAATGTAAGGCAATGTCATTTGCTGAACGTCTTGATGCTGAGCTGACAACACATCATTTAAGCCATCGCTGTGTAACTTAATAATCGCTAATGGGGTTTTGAGCTCGTGAGCGGCATCGGCACTAAATCGACGCTCACGCACTATGGTATCGGCAATACGCAACAAATAACTGTTAAGCGCTTTTTGCACAGACGCTAACTCCGTTGGTAATGTGAAGTTAATTGGCGTGAGATCTTGAGCAGGTCGCTTATCTAAATGACGCTCTAATAACTTAAGCGGTTTAAACAGAAAATAAATAAACAACAACATAAAAAACATCATTATTGGAGTGATAATCAATGGGGTTCGCCAGGTATTACTCACAATTAACGACACTAATTCCTGGCGCACATCATGCCGTTGTGCCGTAACAATCCACACTTGATGAGCCGCTGAAAAATAGCTATACACATGCCATAAATTGCCATTGATGTTGCGCGTATCATAACCTTGAGTGAACTGGGTTAACGTTTGCTCACCAGAACTGTCTGAATAGGCGAGTAATTGCCCGGTAGTCGACAAGAGTTGAAAAGACAATTTGTGTTCATAAGATAGGGATATCGGGTTGGCTTGTTCAGCAAAGGTTTCGATATTGGAATCATCAACATGAAATAATATAGGTCGTGTCACCAACTGGGTAAGCTGTTTTTCCGTGAGTTGATTAACATAAAACTGCTCAAGCATTTTTGCCGTTTGCACCATTTGCGCATCAAATAGCTCTTCAACTTCATGCATGGCATCGCGAGAACTTAATACACTCGAAAACGTTACTGTAAGTACAATGCCAAGTAGCATTAACACGCTGAATAATAATCGTAATGAGAACATAACATCCTTTAAAAATAGTCACGAAGGTTGACTAGTCACTTATGCACAATCGATAGTCGATAGTCGATAGTCGATAGTCGATAGTCGATAGTCGATAGTCGATAGTCGATAGTCGATAGTCGATAGTCGATAGTCGATAGCACCACCCTAAAGCGTCTCAGTCAAGATGTAGCCGATGCCCCGTACCGTTTTAATTAATTCAGTGGCCATTTTTTTCCGTAAATGATGTATGTGCACCTCAATCGAATTACTGCCGACCTCGTCCCAACCATAAGTTAATTGTTCGAGTTGACTGCGGGTTAATACACGCCCGGCTGATTGAGCAAACTCAAGTATTAACTGATACTCACGGCGTGACAATGACACTAATTCACCCCGAAAATGCACTTCACAACGAGTAAAATCTATGTCGAGTGCGCCGTAGCTAAATTGGTTATTGTCTAAACCATGTTGGCGCCGAATAATGGCTCGTAGTCGCGCAATTAATTCTCTAACATCAAAAGGTTTACTGAGGTAATCATCTGCACCAATATCTAAACAAGCCAAGCGAGTGTCAAAGTCAGTATTCGCTGTGAGCACGATAATCGGTAAAGAGACACCACTTCGGCGCCATTGTTTTAACAACTCGGCACCATCACCATCGGGTAAGCCTAAATCAAGAATAATCGCGCTAAAATCTTCGTTGTTGAGTGCAGCTTGCGCTTGCTTAAACGATGATAAATGATCAACTTGAATGCCTTCCTTAGCCAAACTCATTACCACGCCTTGGGCGAGTAATTTATTATCTTCAATCAGTAATACACGCATATTTTTTACCCTCTAAACACCTTAAAGTCGACACCTTGCTGTTGTAAAAAGGCTTCAGCCTCTGATCCTTTTAACATCGCCATGGTGGCTAACATTCCCGCCATCACACAATTAGGTGCAAGCACGGTGACAGACAAAGGCGCCTGCTCAATAGGATAACCCGTTGTGGGATTAATAATGTGGCCATAACGTTTTCCATCCACCTCAATATAACGGCGAGTCGTACCGCTGGTAGCTAGCGCACCTTGACGAATGGTTAAGAGTGCTGCGGCATTATCTAATTTTTGCGGGTTTTCAATTCCCACCTGCCAGCCATCGCTTTTGGTGATCGGACAGGCAATATCACCGCCAAAATTAACCAGCACTGAATAATTAGGCCAGCGCTGAGCAATCATTTGAGCCGCTTTGTCTACCGCATACTCTTTACCGATACCACCAAAATCGATACTCATCCCGACTGGCATATGAATATGGGTTTGCGTGATAGTGATATTGTTTAAGCCGACATGTTGTAAGGTTTGCTTAATATCATGTTGATGAGGGATTTTTTGCTGGCCATCAAAACGCCACAACACCATAAGTGGGCACGCACTGATATCAAATGCACCGTCACTCAATTGATAACATTGCTGGGCAAAATGCAATAAATGCAAGGTCTCTGCATCAACGGGGATCTCAGTACCGTGAGCATGATTTATCTGCCAAATGAGATTGTCTTCAATAAAACGGCTGAACTTTTGCTCAATCCGTTTAGCTTCCTGGTAAGCCATCTGTAGCATTTGCATGGCTACGCGCTCATCATTAACGGCCATCAGCACTTCACAAGGACTTGCCATTGCCTTAAATGAGCCTAAAAAACCCCATTTACGCGGCTGTAAGCTGATGTCACTGACTGTGTTAGTTTCAGAACGTGATAAATTGGCTGGCATAGCACTCTCTGTTGGCTGCATAACACTATCTTAATACCAATAGCCAGTAATTGATAATAGATTCAGTATCTTGAATATACTTCTATCTTAGATTGCCGTTACCAGTAAACAATGCCTTGCCTAAACACGTGTTAATTGTTGTTGAAATCGAGCATCTTCAAGTTGATTGGTTATAGACTTGACCATTATCACTCTTGCAATAATGGCCAAGTCTGTCAGCTTTGAGTTAAAGCATACTTAAAATGAATAACTCACTTGAGCAACAATCGCTTTTACTGATGGGAACAAATCATAGTTTTGTAACTGCCCCGGAATTTCAGTGCCGTTGTTTTCAGGATTTTGCTGATAATACTCAAGACGATAAGTCATCTCATGACCGCCAGATAAACGCTGCCCAAACTTAAGCCCAATGGTATAAGCTGTCATATCGCCAATGCGATAATCGGCGCTGGCATAGTCTGGTAGGGTATCGCCCATCATTAAGAAAGGTTGATAAAACTCAGCCGCTTGTTGTTGGTAATAACGTAAGTGTAACTGCCCATAAAAACTCGGACTAAAGTAATAGCGATAATGCGTTTCCAAGGTGTGCGAGGTAATGTCCCAATCATCGGTACTATAGCGATAAGAAAAATCAACCACGCCAGAATCTAATGCACCTTTTGTCATCACATACACGCTGTGCTTTAAACGTGAATCAGGTCTATTCTCGTAGCGATACCCTTGAGTAATCCCATTGCTATCGACTTCACTCAAAATTTTATACGGGTCGTTCATATAGCCAGACACACTAGACAGGCCATAGTTTGCTTGCATTAACCAATTGCGATTAAGAATTTGAGTGACACCCAACATGACATCCGATGTTTGCTTGGTATCATCGCCACTTAAACGAGTTTGATCAAACGCCGCTTGGTACTCTGCGTCACTGTTGTAGTTAGCCCGATAAACCATCTCACTAAAGGCAACAGGGCGGCCTCCTACAGGATCGACCACATCTTGTGTAAAAGCACCCGATAACGCCAGGGTGGTATTGTTTTTATTAAAGCTACGTTCAAGGCCAGCGTTTAATCCCATTGACAAGTAGTCAAACTCTTTTGAGCCATATACGCCGACGTTACCAGTCCAATCTTGATTAAACACTTCTTGCCAGTTAGCACTTAACTGCACTCGCGTATCGTGGAAAGTATCATCAAGTGGAGTATCACCTGCGCCAACGGTGTACTCGCCTTTACCAGATGGACGTGTAAACGTTTGGCTTTCACCTTGAGCCACAGCGCCCGATGCAGATGAGCCCGTTAAACTGTCGACTACCACTTTCATGTCTAGTAACGAGGTGTCACCAAACGCTTTTTGCACATTACCAATGGCCTCTACAGCTTGTACACGCTCTTGCTCGCCGTAATACATAATGGCAGCATCCACTTTCCAGTCATCATTAGCTGGTACAGTTTCGGCTGCATTGGCTTGGCCAATTAAACTACAACTTGCAATGGCTAAGGCGCTGGCAATGCTCTGTTTTGATGTTAGTTGCATCCACAACCTCCGCCCGCCAATGAACGACCACCGCTGGTACCTTCTTTACTGAAATAAATATGATCATCTAAAGATAAATCAAGTTTCTCGCTGTTTAATGCCATGTCTTTACGGGCAAATTGATCTTTTTCCCAAGGTTGAACACCTAAACTTGAGCATCCCACAAGACTGCTGGCAATGGCTAACGCCACGACCGTTTTGCAAAAGGGTTTAAACACGTTAGTCATGAGTTTACTCCTGTAATAATGTTTGGATTTCTTGCTCGTAGGCAGAAATGTTCTCTTCAAAAAAGCCCATATGCGTTTGCACTAATTCGCCTTGGCGATTAAACAAAAAGCTGCTGGGCATTCCTTGTAAATCAAATGCTTTGGCAACATCACCTTCAGGATTAAACGTCAGATTAAATGTGGCAGGTATTTTAGATAAAAACTCATGAGCTAATGCAGTGTCAACATCAAGGTTAATGGCCACAACCTCTAATCCCTGTTGCTGATATTTAGCTTGCATGGCATTCATCCAGGGGAATGACTTACGACACGGCCCACACCATGACGCCCAAAAATCGACGTATACCACTTTACCTGCATATTGCTGTAGGCTGACAGGTTTAGCTTTAGCATCTAACACAGTGTGATCTAATGAAGGAGCTGCAATTACCGCGGTACTGATACCAAGTGCAAGGCTCAGTAAAGTCGCGGTGATGTTTGAGGAGAGTGAAAATAACTTCTTTGGCATTATATTTTCGCCTAATGACTAGATGAATAACACACTAGATGACCAATCTTAAGGTTTACTTAAGCAATAAACTGCACTCACAAAAATAGCTCAAGACATTGTGTCGTGAGCTATTTAACCTCTCTAACCCTATTGTTGTAATCACCATGTTGGTCTTCTGCCATTTTGATTGTTTGTCACCACTTCAATCAGGCACATCGATGCAGCAATGGGAGAAGCAATGGGAGCAGACCATCACATCAGATTGATTAACCACCAATCATTTTAGAGACTAAACCTTTATCATGACTGGCTTCTGCCAGCAAAATACCTGCTAAATGCAAACTGATAAATGGGATAAAATACCACAATGCGAGTTTATGAATAGTTTCGACTTGTTGCTCTATGGCCTCTGGACCAAATTCAAGTAATAACCCAGTGCTCACTGACATGGCGACGCCGGCATAAAATAACCAATACACCCATGCTTGAAATTTTTGCTTCGTGGTCGCCTGAGCACTGAATGCCGATGGATAATGCAGGCCAAATTTAGCCATGTATGCAAAACGAGCAACAACAAATACGCTTACCGCATAGCCAAAGTAAATATGCCATTTAAACATCACACCACGGATCCCTTTTGCAATGCTAACGGCTTGCTTGTCGGTGATCAGCACATCAATTTTGGCTAAGCCCTGTGTAATCACCGCCGCCATATGATTTTTCTCCATCCACCCTAAGCGTAACAACACAGTGAGTAACATCACCATCATGGTCAAGGCTAATCCCCAATGCAACAGACGATGGAGTAACGGGAAATGAACTTGAGTACGCATATAAACCTCGATAGATTAAGATAACAACGCCATTATTACGTTATAACCTTAACAATCACTTACGGTTTATGGTTTTATACCAATTCTATTAAGTGCAATAAGATCTAATTGTGAGCGCAGCATAAAACGATTTATAAATAGGACTTTCTCATGACTGAGTTTTTTAAACGAACCCAAACGCTTGCATTATTCATTGCCGGCTTGGGTACCTCTTTGGGAGGGTTATATACATTAGCGCCGCAGTGGGCTTTAGCGCAGCTAAACCAATTACCGTATATTGTTAGCGACACGATATTTATCCAGCATTGGGGCTTTTTAGTATTGATGATGGGGTGCAGCTTTTTTATTGCGATATTTCGTAATCACTGGATTATCCCAGTGTTTTGGGTGGCGTTAATTGAAAAACTATTTTTTGTCAGTTTAGTTATAGGTTATTCAAGCCAACCTTTTACTAATGGCTTTTGGTTATCCATGGCAATGGACAGTGTTATCTGCCTGTATATTGCCGGCTACCTATTGAGCTGTAGACAATCGAAAACGAATACTCTCAAATAGCATCTACAGGTTCTTCACGGTCACATTTTTTACAGCTAAGCAGCATACCTAAATGTTGCTGACGGCCAAGATCGGTAGTGACCCATTCGCGGACAGTCCAGGGTGGGTCATGGCGCACATGTTGAAAATGGCCACATACTAACTGCGCAACCCAATGACACTCTTCATCTTGGTGATAACCCACTATTTGCTGCTGCATATACCTCTACCTTACGCTTTTAATATTTCAGCCACAAAAAAGCCTGAACAAGTCAGGCTTTTGTTATCTGTTAACGTTATTTTTTACGGTCACGAATATGTGTCATTGCACGCTTACGACGACGCTCTTGTCCTAAGGTTAACTTTTCAGTTCTGCCTTCAAACGGGTTAGAACCTTCATGGAAACGTAATTGGATTGGCGTACCAACCACTTTTAATGAACGACGGAAATAGTTCATCATATAACGCTTGTACGAGTCAGGCAGCTTGCTGACCTGGTTACCGTGTACCACAACAATCGGTGGGTTATAACCACCAGCGTGAGCATATTTCAGTTTAACACGACGACCATTAACCAATGGTGGCTGGTGATCATCTTGCGACATTTGCATAATACGCGTCAACATTGAAGTACTTACGCGGCGCGTGGCACTGTCGTAGGCTTCTTCGATTGACTCATACAAATGGCCAACACCGGTACCGTGTAATGCAGAAATAAAGTGAATACGGGCAAAATCGATAAAGCCTAAGCGGCGATCTAATTCACTTTTAACGCGATCTTTAATCTTTTGATCAATACCGTCCCACTTGTTTATCGCAATAACCAAAGCGCGACCCGCGTTTAAGGTAAAGCCTAATAAACCCAGATCTTGTTCTGCAATCCCTTCACGGGCATCGATAACTAATAGTACAACGTTAGCATCTTCAACCGCTTTCAAGGTTTTAATCACCGAGAACTTCTCGATAACTTCATGTACTTTGCTGCGACGACGAACACCAGCTGTATCAATCAATACGTATTCACGACCTTCACGCGACATAGGAATGTAAATACTGTCACGCGTGGTGCCTGGCTCGTCATAAACCACAACACGTTCTTCACCTAAAATACGGTTAATTAGCGTTGACTTACCCACGTTAGGCTTACCAATAATAGCAAGCTTAATCGGTAAATTCTGAAGACGAGTTTGCTCTGCTTCAGCTTCTTCTTCAGTATATTCACGCTCTACTTGCTCGCCTTCTTCGTCTAATTCACGAACAATGCCCATAGCCTCTGCATAAGGTGTTAGTGCGTAATCAATCATGTTGGTCACACCACGGCCTTGCGCAGCAGCCATTTGGTAGACTTCGCCTAGACCTAGAGACCAAAACTCAGCACAAGCAGAATCAGCATCAATACCATCAACTTTATTGGCAACAACAAAGGTCACTTTATCGCGACTACGTAAATGCTGAGCAATCGCTAAATCAGCAGCTGTCATACCAGCGCGCGCGTCTGTCATAAATAATACGACATCCGCTTCTTCAATCGCCGCTAATGACTGTTCAGCCATTTTTGTTTCGATCCCTTCTTCGGAGCCATCAATACCGCCGGTATCAACAACGATAAACTCGTACCCAGCTAAGAAAGCACGGCCGTATTTACGGTCACGTGTTAAGCCAGGAAAATCCGCTACTAACGCATCACGAGTACGTGTAAGACGATTAAATAATGTCGATTTACCGACGTTTGGTCGCCCCACAAGGGCCACTACAGGGATCATGATTTTGCCTCTAAAAAAACTTTTCAATAAAAAGCCCCCGGAACACTTCCAGGGGCTCTAGTGAAGACATTATACCTTAATTAATACTGAAATGGTCCTAGGACTTATTCAGCACTCGCGTCGGTATCTTCTTCAACTTTCATTTCTTGTTTGCTCAACGTGACAATGGCGACTTTTCCACTGCGACCTTGAACATAGATTTTGTCGTCAACCACTAGTGGCTGAGCGTATAAACCGTCGCTGTCGACTTGTATACGGCCGACTACATCACCACTGCTACGGTCGATGAAATGTAAATAGCCTTCTAAGTCGCCAACCACGATATAACCTTCAACAACCGCTGCTGCTGTTAATTCGCGATTTTTAAGCGTTGAATTGCTCCAAAGCTCTAAACCATTACGGCGATCAACTGAATAAATACGGCTATGGTCATCCACTAAATACAAGCTTAAACCAGCTTCAGCAAGTTCATTAAAGCTTGAGTATTTACGCGACCAAATAATACGGCCACTGCGTAATTCCATTGACACTAGGTTGCCGTTATAGCTAGCAACATATAAGTTTTCGCCAAGGATTAACGGAGTCATATCCACATCAGCCATACGAGTAAACTCGTTACCACCGCTTGGACTAAAAACCGGTTGTTCCCATGCGGCTTGGCCGTTATTTTTAACAACAACTGCCACTTTGCCGTCAGCTGTACCGACAAAGAATCCACCTGCTTCATAAGCTGCTGAAGAGGTACCACGTAATGTTAAGTTGGGTAGCTGACTTTCGTACGTCCAAAGCTTTTCACCCGTTTCAAGATTAAAACCTTCAAACGCGCCTTTAGCAGTATTTACCGCCACAACGTCTTCGGCCACCGTTGGCGCAGACAGTAATTCACCGTTAGCTTGGGCAGACCATAATACTTCGCCAGTGGCTTCATCTAACGCCACTAATAAACCGGTTTCGCCACCCACAAACACTTTTTTACGTGCAGCGGTTACACCCGCGGCTAAGCGAATACCGTTGGTTTTAGTTTTAAGCTTTTGCTCAAACTCATCGTTAAAGTTTTGCGTCCATAATTCTTCGCCAGTGACTTCATCAAAAGCAACAACAACGCCACTACGATCAGCAACAAATAATTTCCCATAACGGACGGTAGGACGAAGCTGCGAGTAATAATCGCCAACGCCGTTGCCTACACTGGTGTCCCAACTAATTTCTGGAAACACGGTTGCTTGAATATCAACTAATTCACTGACTGGCTCTTCTTCAACATCACTTGAAGAGCAAGCTGATAAAAAAGCAACACTTAGCCCAACGGCAAGCAGATTTCTACACCACGACTTCATTGGCTAAATTCCTTATGCCTTGTTTAGATTGTCTAGTTTCATTGTCAGCGCAGGACTGGCTAATGCGCCGCCATTATCTACCGCTGCTTGATAAGCTAACTTGGCTTTATCCAAATCACCTTGACGCACTAAAAAGTCGCCTTTTAATTCTTCACGCTGTGAAGCAAACGCTTCATCGGTCACTTGCTCAAGCGTGGCTAATGCCACACCTAAGTTATTTTGTTCAGCTTGTACACGTGCTAAACGGATGGTTGCGACCATACCTAAGCCTGAGCCTGGTTGCGCTGCAATCACTTTAGTGAATGCCGTTTCCGCTTTAGCTAAATCGCCCGCGTCAACCGCTGCTTTGGCAACCATTAATTCAAGCAGTGCTTGATAACCCGCTTGGTCATGCTCAGCAGTAAACGCTTCTGCTTGAGTTAAAAACGCAGCAGGATTAGTTGATTGCTCAGCAATAGCTTGAAACGTCTCAGAAGCTTGCTCTGCTGACTCGACTTTCATGTCTGAATAAGTGTTCCAACCATATAGGCCGCCAAGGCCTACCACAGCACCTACTGCAATTGAGGTACCGTAATCTTTCCAGAACTGCTTGATAGCATCTACTTGTTGTTCTTCTGTGCTATAAATTTCCATGTGCACTTCCCCTTTTAAATCAGTTCTGCAATTTTAGTTACCAGTTCATCACGGGCGACTAATTGTTGTTCGTTGTTGTTTCGTAATGGTTTAATAGCAACCTGATTATTGGCAATTTCGTTTTCGCCAATAATTAACGCATATTGAGCACCGCTTTTATCTGCGCGCTTCATCTGCTTTTTAAAGTTGCCACCACCGCAATGACTCATGACTTTAAGCGTTGGTAACTGTTGACGCAACTCTGCAGCAACTTTAATTGCTTCAACTAAGCAATTGTCGCCCATCGCTGTGACATATACATCAACTTCAGCTGCAATATCATTGGTTAGTTCAAGAGTTTCAAGCAGCAATACAATGCGCTCTAATCCCATAGCAAAACCCACTGCTGGCGTATCTTTACCGCCAAGCTGTCCGACTAAACCGTCATAACGACCGCCCGCCAACACAGTACCTTGCGAACCTAAGCTCGAGGTTACCCACTCAAATACCGTGCGGTTATAGTAATCTAAACCACGTACGAGACGCGGATTGATGGTGTATTGGATGCCAACAGCGTCTAAGAGTTCACATAAAGTTGAAAAATGTGTTTTGGTGTCTTCACCTAAGTAGTCCATTAACGCGGGTGCGTCAGCTAAAATAGCCTGCACTTGTGCATCTTTACTGTCTAGCACTCGTAATGGATTTGAATACATACGGCGTTGGCTGTCTTCATCCAACTTATCTTTATGTTGCTCTAAAAAGGCAATCAAAGCGTCACGATAAGCAGCACGTTCGGCCGGATCACCTAGCGTATTAAGCTCTAAGGCAACATGATCTTTAATGCCTAACTGATCCCATAAACGGGCAGACAACATTAATACTTCAGCATCAATATCAGCACTGCCAATACCGTAGACTTCAACACCAAATTGGTGGAATTGACGGTAACGACCTTTTTGAGGACGTTCATGACGGAACATCGGTCCCATGTACCATAAGCGTTGCTCTTGGTTGTACAGTAAACCGTGTTCATTGCCAGCACGCACTGTTGAAGCAGTACCTTCAGGACGCAGTGTTAAACTGTCGCCGTTACGGTCTTCAAAGGTGTACATTTCTTTTTCGACGATATCAGTCACTTCACCAATAGAACGTTTGAAAAGATCGGTACTTTCAACGATAGGCGTACGAATTTCGCTGTAACCAAATGCGCTTACTGATGAACGTAATACCGCTTCGACTTTTTGCCAAATTGGGCTTTGAGTAGGCAGAATATCGTTCATTCCGCGAATTGCTTGGATTTGCTTTGCCACTGTTACTTGTCCAATTTCGAAATTAGTTTGCACTAATAAAATGTAAATTGACTCGTTAAGGTAGTTGCTACCTTTAACAAGTTAGAGAATTATTCTGTTTTGTCGGCAATTTCAATACGATTAGCCATCATCGCCGCTTTTGCACGAATTTTGGCTTCTAAACCATCAACAATACTGTTGTTATCGAAGCGCTCTTTTTGACGCACACCATCATCGTAATAGCCGCTTTTAGCATGACCACCCGTTAAGCCAATGTGCGACACTAATGCTTCACCAGGTCCGTTTACAACGCAACCAATAATAGACACGTCCATTGCTGTGGTGACATCTTCTAAACGTCGCTCAAGTTCGTTAACGGTGCTAATTACATCAAATTCTTGGCGTGAGCAAGATGGGCAGGCAATAAAGTTAATCCCGCGGCTACGGATACGCAGTGATTTTAAAATATCAAAACCGACTTTGATTTCTTCAACAGGATCGGCGGCCAATGAGATACGAATGGTATCACCGATGCCTTCGGCTAAAAGCATGCCTAAACCCACTGCTGACTTTACTGAACCAGAGCGCATTCCGCCCGCTTCGGTAATACCTAAATGCAATGGTTGACGAATTTGTTTAGCCAGTAAACGGTATGAGGCAACGGCTAAAAAGACATCAGAGGCTTTGACACTGACTTTAAATTGGTCAAAGTTAAGACGATCTAATATGTCAACGTGACGCATAGCGGATTCAAGTAATGCCTCAGGCGTTGGCTCGCGGTATTTGTCCATTAAATCTTTTTCAAGCGAACCGCCATTTACACCGATTCGAATGGGAATGTTTTTATCGCGGGCACATTCAACCACACTACGAATACGCTCTTCGTTACCAATGTTACCTGGATTAATCCGCAAACAATCAACGCCATATTCTGCCACTTTTAAGGCGATACGGTAATCAAAGTGAATATCAGCGACTAACGGTACATTGACCGATTGCTTGATGATTTTAAACGCTTCAGCAGCATCCATTGTCGGCACAGACACACGCACAATGTCAGCACCCACTTTTTCTAATGCATTAATTTGCGCCACAGTTGCTGCTACATCCGTGGTTTTTGTATTGGTCATCGACTGTACAGCTATCGGTGCACCATCACCAATAGGCACATTGCCCACGTATATACGAGTGGAAGGTCTGCGAATAATTGGGGATTCGTTATACATGCAAATACGCTCTACTACTGATGCAAAAGCTCGTTATGCTTTTGGCAGGGTTAATCTTGCGACTCGACCGTTGGTAAACTCAGCAAGGCTGACTTTACTTCCGTCAAGACTAATACTGACGACCTGTGGTGCACCCAGTATGATTTTGAAAGGTTTGAGACCGCGGACTTCAACTAACTTAGCAGCTGTTTTGACACCATCAACCAACACTTTACCGTTAGCATCAGTTACGTTAATCCAGCAATCACCGCTTAACTCGATAGCGAGAACACCTTCAACACCAGTGCCAATAGCAGTACTTGCATTGGTATCGATAGTCGACGCAGTGCTTGCCTGGTTAAGGGTACTGGTTGATGTTGGATTTAAGGTACTTGCAGGCAAGGTCGTTGCTTGTGTTGCGCTCGGATTTGCTGAATTAAGATTACTGGCAGCATCAATAGCTGCATCACTTTCGGGTAATCCGTTTGAAGACGTTGCGTTATCAGTAGATGGCACTTGCTCTAAAGCATTTTCAGCGGCAATTTGCGCGCCTACATCCTGCTGACTAAGGCTACGAGTAATTTGTTGCGGCTCAGGCATGGCTGAGTCGGCAGCAATTTCTTCTACCGTTGGCAGTGAAACATCTACGTCAGTCAATAAAGACGACTTTTGAACCCACCAAATCACCAGCATTGCGATCAATACGGTAATGATAAAGTAAGTGACTAAATTAAGTCGGCTATTACGGGCTTGATGAGTGGTTTTTCGCGAAAAGCTTTGCATTGCCGGTGGAACAATTTCAGGCAACTGATGCTTTAAGCATTGTTGTATCTCATTAATATCAGCATGAACAAAACGTGCATAATTCTTAATATAGCCTCTAACATAAGTTGTTGAGGCAATATTTTCAAAAATGTCTTGTTCAATATCGCTGATAATTCTTGGACGCAAATGCAATTGTGTTGCAACGGCTTCGATAGACAACCCTTTTGCTTCACGAGCTGCCTTTAAGATAGCGCCAGCGGTAACAACATTTTTTAACAATGCCGCTTTTTCAGCGTCTTGTTCTACTTCGAATTCTTTAGTCATTAATTCAAGTTAGCTCTATAATTTTTGGCTTGTGGAGATGCAGGAAACTTCGCAATTAATAAAATGCCAAATCGTTTTACGGCTTCTTCGTTATTTGCCGCCTGCTCAATCTTGATCCCTAAGGCTAAACTTTCTGCAGATTCACTTACAACTCGATGGTATCTTGCGAGTTGTTCGCGCGCATCGCCGTAGTCAGCATCTTCCATGGCTAACTCGGTTAACTCTAATAACGTTACTTTTCTTCTTTGATCATACTTTAACGCCATATTAAAATACTGTCGCGCTTTTTCTTTATTTCCCGCTTTTCGGCTGCAGACCCCTAAATTTTCGTAGCTTGAGGCTGTACGAGTATATTTAGGGGTATTAATCGCGGCTAAAAACATCTTTTCTGACTCAGCGAATTTGTTTTGCTGGCATAAAAACACCCCAAAATTATTACGTGCATCTCCTGTCGCATCGCTAAGCGATATGGCGCGTTGGTATGACTCTTCTGTGCGAGCCAAATCCCCGACTACTTGATAGTAATACGCCATTGATACATGCACTTCACTCATTTCTGGCGCGTATTCTACTGCTTTGTTTAAATTATACTTTGCTTGCTCACTGTTACCGCGATTTAAATACGTTAACCCCAATTGCATACGCTCACGCGCAGCGCCAACCTTGTCAAACTTACGCTCGGCAACTGGGATGTCGGTACCACTGTAGGTGCGCTCGGTGACACAACCGCCAAGCGATATCGCCACTACAGTCATCACTAAAATCTTTTGCATTCCATGCTTCATTTATAAGCCTATTATCTATGCAAACAAAGAGTTAATCCATTGTGACTGAAATCTGGTTTTGTTGCATTTGTTTTTTTGCTAAACGCTTTGTTCTATCACGAATATCACCGGCTAACTGACCGCACGCAGCGTCAATATCATCGCCACGGGTTTTACGTACAATGACGGTAAAACCGTATTCCATCAATACTTTAGAGAAGCGATCAATACGTGAATTAGATGAACGCCCGTAAGGTGAACCTGGGTATGGATTGAACGGGATTAAATTAATTTTACATGGCGTGTCTTTCATTAACTTAGCAAGTTCATGTGCTTGGTCAGTGCTATCATTGATATGGTCTAGCATCACATACTCAACGGTCACGCGGCCACGGTTCGCGTTAGATTTCTCTAAATAACGACGAATACCGGCTAAGAATTCTTGTAAAGGATACTTTTTGTTTACAGGCACAAGTACATCACGCAGCTCATCATTTGGCGCGTGAATACTCACAGCTAATGCAACATCAATAGCATCGCCAAGTTTGTCTAACGCAGGGACTACGCCAGAAGTCGATAGGGTTACGCGACGTTTTGATAAGCTGAAACCAAAGTCATCTAACATAATATCCATAGCAGGAATAACATTAGCAAGGTTTAATAATGGCTCGCCCATGCCCATCATCACTACGTTAGAGATTGGACGGTCGCCAGTGTCTTTATGAAAACCTAAAAACTGCGAGACACGCCAAACTTGACCGACAATTTCAGACACGGTTAAGTTGCGGTTAAAGCCTTGCTGTCCCGTAGAGCAGAATGTACATTCTAATGCACAACCCACTTGAGATGACACGCATAAGGTCGCGCGGTCTTCTTCAGGAATATAGACAGTTTCAACTTCTTGGCCCTGGCCAACGTTAATGGCAAATTTAATGGTGCCATCATTCGACTTTTGAAAACTTGCAATTTCTGGTGCAACGATTTCACATTTAGCCGCAAGCTTACCTCGCAGTACTTTGTTAATGTTGTTCATTTCTTCAAAGTCGCTGACGCCAAAGTGATAAATCCACTTCATTAATTGATCGGCGCGGAACGGTTTTTCACCCATTTCGCTGAACAACGCTCGCAGTCCTTTACGATCAAGATCTAATAAATTGATTTTTTTTACACTCATCTGCCTAACCTCAAAACACCAAAACCTGTAACAGGGCGGCAAATTATACAGGTAGCATGGCCTTTTAGCCAGTATATCTACACGCTATCAACCTGAAGATGCTCGATTTCAAAAAGAATTTGCACGTGCGTAGACAAGGCATTGATTACAGATAATAGCTTTTCTCTTTTCAACGTCAGCTAAATTAACCAAAGCCACTGCATAAGCGCATGTAAAACTTGCCCTTTGCGAGTTTCACCGTGTTTCCCTGATGGTTAAATCAAGAGCGTTGTTGCGCTAACGTAGAAGGTACCGACATTAGCGTGTCGAGTATTAAACATACGGTAAAGCCCTGAAGTAGCACCGTCAGGTCAATTGGGAATATACTCACCTTTACTGGTTTAGGTGATGATATTTAATCTTGTAATCGTGCAGCCGGCTTAAACGCCCGAATTGACTAAAATAAAATACTCAAAATATATTCAGATTATATTAACTAAGCTTGTGATATCCTGCGGCTGGGCTATGTGGCCTGCCATGAGGAAGTGTTTACTTTCCCTGTATGACAACCCTTCTGTTTATCGTGTTTTTTGCTATATCCATTTCGTTTTTATGTAGTATTTTTGAAGCCGTGCTTCTGTCGGTTACACCAAGCTATATTGCAAACCTAAAAGAACATCACCCCCACGTCGCTGCCAGATTGCATAAACAAAAGCAGAATATTGACTCACCGTTAGTGTCGATCCTGACGCTCAATACAATCTCTCACACCATGGGTGCCTCGGTTGCCGGAGCTCAAGCCGCGATTGTGTTTGGTAGTGAAATGTTGGGTATTTTCTCCGCAGTATTAACATTTTTAATTTTATTTTTGTCTGAAATCATTCCTAAAATTATTGGGGCGAATCATTGGCGTAAATTAGCGCCCACGGTGTCGATATGTCTATATTGGATGGAAAAGCTGACTTTACCGTTAATATGGCTGTCGCAAAAAGTAACCGGCGTTTTAGGCAAAGGCGATAACAATCTTTACATGCGACAAGAGCTGAGCGCCATGAACCAATTGGCAAAAGACAGCGGCGAGTTAAGCGAACAAGAATCGCAAATTTTAACTCAGATGTTGGCCATGAAAGACATGTCAGTCACACATATTATGACGCCACGTACGGTTATTTTTAAATTACCGACAACCATGACCAACCAACAATTTATTGCCGACCATTTAAGTAGCCCTTTTACCCGATTTCCGGTTTATCAAGATGATCGCGACAACGTGATTGGTTACGTCAATCGTAATGACATCATCTTACAAGCCAGCTTATCGCCGCAAACGGCCATCGGCGACTACGTGAAAAACCTATTGGTTTTACAATCGTCGGTAAGCGTACTGCCATTGTTTCAAACCATGATAAAACGTAACAGTAAAATGGCATTGGTGGTTGACGAATATGGCTCAAGCGAAGGCATTGTGACCATTGAAGATATTATCGAAACCTTAATAGGTTTAGAGATTGTTGACTCAAAAGACATTGCCCCAGACATGCAGGCACTGGCTCGTAAATTGTGGCAACGACGCATAAAGAGCAAAGGTTTAGTAATTTACGGCGAAACCGAAACAAACTAAGGCTACGACATTTATTTTAATGCCAGAGACTCTGCTTACCATAACCCGTTACCACTAACGGGTTATTTTTTATGCGAATTGGCTGTATTTCAATATTGCTGTGGGTGACATCATTACGCCTGATACGTTAAGATAATGACATTACACAGAGGGAACTAATGCAAAAATCTTATCGTTTATCCATCGCTCATATCAACGACACGCATTCTAATTTTGAACCTAGCTCAGTCCAATTTACGCTAACAGCCAATCAACAATCATATAAGTTGGAAGGACATTCTGGTGGTTATGCACGCTTAGGGTTTCAAATCGAGCAAGCAAGGCAGCAAGCGGCCTCTGAACAGTGTCCATTTTTGTTTTTACACGGTGGAGATAGCTTTCAAGGTACCTTGTACTTTCGCGAATTCCAGGGCGCGGCCAATGCTCATCTGCTAAATTTATTAAAACCTGATGCCATGGTATTGGGTAATCATGAAATCGATGCCGGTAACAGCCCGGTACAAGCATTCTTAAACCGTATCGATTTTCCCGTTTTGGCTGGCAACATGGATTTAAGCCAAGAAGACAGACTCAAAGACGGCAGATTATACGGTCATCCAATGCTGTATGATTTTGATGACAGCAATGAAACCGCTAAAGTGTTAATTAAGCCTTTTCATGACACTAAAATAGCCATTATCGGCATTACGTTAGACCAAATGCGCCTAATTGCGAGGCCGGATCCCGACACTCATTTTGTCAATGCCATCGACACCACGCGTGCAACCATTGCTCGCTTAACTCGTCAAGGTATCAAGCATATTATTGTGTTGAGCCATTTAGGTTTAGATCAAGACCGCGAGCTAGCTGAACATGTTGACGGCATAAGCCTTATTATTGGCGGTCACTCTCATACGTTGCAAGGCAGTATGAGTGACATAGGTTTAAGTGACATCCCTTATGCCGAAACCATCAATTCAACGCCCATTTTACATGCAGGCAAGTATGCGGAAACACTTGGCCTAGCCGAAATCGTATTTGATCAACAAGGTCGAGTCATTGAGCTTATTGGCAACAATTACTTTATGCTCGATGACAATATTAACGTGACTCAAGCAGACGGAACAGCAGTTGACAGTGTTCTGAGCAAGCAATTAATCACCCAGTTATTGGCTCATCCGAGTATAAAAGACGCACAACATGACGAACAAATACATCAAGTGATCCATACCCAATACCGTCCTTCACTTGATGCCTTAGAAAACCAGATATTGGCGCATATTCCCCGCGACTTTGTCCATACTCGCTTACCAAGCAAGCATTTACCTCACGGCAGCGAAATTGCGCCATGGGTGAGCCGCAGCATGTATAAAGCGGCTAAATTTATTGAACCCAATATTGATTTTGCACTGCATAATGCTGGCGGCGTAAGGCAATCATTAAACAAGGGGCAATTGTCGCTTGCTGATGTGGTTGGCCGAATTTTACCGTTTGAGTTGCCATTAACCTTGTATCAAATTATGGGCAAGTACGTCATTGAGGCGCTTGAATCATCGATTAACAGTGCTACCAATAACGGCATAATGGGTACTGGCGCAGGAAGCTTCCCCTACCCTTATGGGCTTCGTTATTTTTACGATGGCAAACAAGCTAAAGGCCAGCGTATTACTCAAGTCGAAATTTATAAGCAAGATGCCTGGCAACCACTTGAAGTGAATAAACTGTATATTGGTGTGTCCAGTGCTTATACCGCAGCAGGAAAAGAAGGATATGACGCCCTGTTGCATGCTCACTGGCAACAACCTATTGAGCATCAAACCTTACCCGAAGCCTTTATTGATTTTGTCAGTCAACATGGACATTTAATTGAAGGACAACTGTTTGCTAATGTTCACTATATTAGCCACCGCGAATAACCGCGGCACACCTCCCTGAAATAGCGGCATAAATACACTAAAAAATGTCCTACTTGAAAACAGACAGCGATAATTGGGGTTAGATCACAGACCCCAATCAGCTTAAATGCTTAAATGCTGAAGTAATCCCTTGCGGACCTCTTCTAAATCGTATGACAGGACATTAATATGAAAGCTAAATTGATCGCATTTGCTGCCGCTGCCACCCTAGCATTAGGAATTTCATCTGTTTGGGCACAAGGTGCATTACATCAGGGCGAAGTGCTCGACACCATGAATGGTGGTGGTTACACCTATGTTCAAATTAAAGAAGCAGACAAAACTTACTGGGCTGCGGGTCCACAAACCCAAGTCAGCAAAGGTGATACGGTAGAAATGTCAGAACAAATGTGGATGACAGACTTTGCCAGCTCAAGCCTAAACAGAACCTTCGATAAGATCATGTTTGTTGGCAATATCAGCAAAAAATAGTTCTTTTACGCGCTAAAAAACACCATAATTGACCAATCTTTCGGATTGGTCTTTTTTATGGAAAATACACACACACTGCCCTATAAAATCATTGATTTTTCTGCACAGTATGCAGCTCAAGTCAGCCAGTTATATCATGCCGCAGTGCAGCATATTAACCATCCTCGATATCCACAAGCTAAATTAAACGCCTGGTCATCAGCACCACGGTCAACAAAATTTTGGCAATTGAGATACCAACGCAATCGCGCTTGGCTAGCCGTGAATGACCAGCAAGAAGTCGTGGGATTTATTAGTGTTGAAACTCACTTTAGTCAACAAGGCTATATAGACTGTTTATATGTTGCGCCAACAAGCCAACATCAAGGTATCGCTCGTGCACTGTATAAAACATTAGTGCACTGGGCACTGCAACAACAGTATTCCCACTTGAGTGTCGACGCGTCATATTTGTCTAAAACATTGTTTGAAACAAATGGCTTTGCACTTAAACAAGTCAGTTATCAGCAAAAACGCGGCCAAACGTTTACCGGCTTTTACATGAAAAAACGATTAATAGACTAGATACTAGGGCGGACTTCGTCCTGCTAGGGTCGCTTCGCGGCTAAGATTTTATAGCATCTAGCCGCGTAGCGTTCTAGTTGCTAGGGTTTTTCGTTAATTCGCTTGTCAGCGCTTTAACAGGGGTTGCAACATTTCTTCTAAGCCATTGAGTTTCACTTCATACATTAACGCTAATTGCTCACCAAGCTTACCCGCAGGAAAACCTTTGGAATGAAACCACACTAAATAAGGCTCAGGCAGCTGCAACAACTTTCGCCCAGCATATTTACCAAAAGGCATGGTTTGGTTTATCGCTTCGAGTAATTGTTGCTCATTCATGATTCGGGTTCCAAACACAGCTAATATATACACAAATTATATCACGCCGTTATTAAAAAAAAGTGGAATTTTACCTCGCACCCACTTATATCGATTTGAAATAAATAAATCTATTAAGAGACGTAAAATGCATATAGCGCTTAACGATAGGCAAATTTATCCACCTGCAAAAGCTGACAAATAAAGACTCAACTCGCACAATCTTAGCCTAAGTGTTTATGCTATTTAACTTTTCAATAACATTGACGCACGTAACCGATTAACGTCAACTTTTTGCCATACTCACTCTTTTTGTCAAAAAAACATCTTGATGACTTTTATGAAAAAACGTCAAAAATCAGCTAATTGACGAAATCATCCTGAGAACATAAAGTGAAGATAAGCATTAGATTTGGCCATAGTTTACTCTTACTCATTTAGGGTATGGCCCGATAAAGAGGACAGAGTCGATGATCATACTAGTCGGTGGAGAAAAAGGCGGTAGCGGTAAAAGCTGTCTAGCACAAAACATTGCCGTGTTTCTTACAACAGAGGCTCAAGCCAGTGTCATTATGGTGGACTGCGATCCACAGCGCACGACATCAGACTGGATCCAGGCTCGAAACAATAACCCAGACTTAGCCACCATCAATTGTGTGCAGCTCTATGGAAAAATTCGTAATGACTTGCTCAGTTTAGAACAACACTACGATTATGTGATTGTCGATTGTGGCGGCCAAGATAATCTTGCATTACGCGCATCCATGTCGGTTGCATCGCATGTGTTAATGCCATTACGACCAAAACGTCGCGATTTAAAAACCGTCAGCCACATGGATGACATCGTTTCAACTTGCTTAATGATAAACCCTAAAATGAAGGCCTCTTTTGTTATTACTCAGTGCCCTAGTTTGCCCAATCAAGCAGGTCGAATTATTGAAGCTAAAGATGTCTGCCGCACCTATAACATCAATGTGCTTGATGCGATTAATTACTGCCGTAACATTTATGATGACAGCGAAGAGTCAGGCTTGTCGGTATTTGAAATAGAACCCGATGGCAAAGCAACAGAAGAAATGCGCAGCATTGCATGTGAGCTATTGGGTATTACTGATGCAAAACAGCTTATTGAACAACACAACAATGTGTCTAACGAAACGACATTGAGAGGAAATTATGGGACTAGCCGATCTCAAGAAAAACGCTTCGTTATGTAAAACAGAGCGGCCCATTGCAGTATCAATAGATGACTTTATTGCCGCTGCTGACTTATACGCGGCGGGCAAACCAACATCACTTAATTCAGATAAAGGTCTGCGCAATAACCTGCAGGTTGAACCGACAAATGTGGTTGATTTTTTACAACGAAAATACCCTAATCAACCACAAGCAATACCTAAAGTGAACAGTAGCAGCAAACCATTTAAACGCTGTACATACACGTTAAGCGAATCGGCAATAGATCAACTCACGCAACTTAGCCAACAAGGCAATATTGCTAAATCAAAGTTGATCAGACAATTAATCAGCCACTATTTTTCACTCACGCCCGAGCAACAAAAACGTATTGACGCTAACTTAGGTTAATCTTATTCGTTAATGAGTACTATCCCCACCCTTTTGCTGGCAGCAAATATCCGAACGATATTTGTTTGCCAGTTCTTTTATATTCATCATCGCTCTGTCGCTGGCACTCAACGCCTCACAAACGCTGATAAAAGCCGTACGCAAATACATAAGCTATGATCTCAATCACGACTTAAATCACGCCCTAAACAACAGCCTAAACAGCTGTATTAAATTGGCAAACTTGAATTTAACGCTAACCTCCCCCATACATAGACTATGTAGATTTATTTTTAGGTTAACTTTATGGTTGCGATTGTCTTTGTCGTGTTTATAGCAGTATTGGCCATCGCCTGGATTGGCAGTAGCCGTTGGCGTAAACAACGTCAACGTCAGCAAATTACGGCTCAGCCATTCCCGAATGCATGGCGCGCAATACTTAAAGCTCGCTTTCCATACTTTAAAGCCATGCCAACAGATTTACAGCTACAACTCAAAAAGCACATTCAAGTGTTTATCGCTGAAAAACAATTTGTCGGTTGCAGTGGCTTTATCATCAATGACGAAGTTAAGGTCACCATTGCCGCCCAAGCCTGCTTACTGCTGCTCAATCGTCAAACAGATTACTACCCCAAATTAAAACAGATTTTGGTGTACCCAGCGGCCTTTATTGTTGAACAAAACCGCACAGACATTGCAGGGGTTCAGTCAAGCCAACGTAATGTATTGTTAGGAGAATCTTGGGAGTATGGCAAGGTCGTATTATCGTGGAACAGCACTGTTGAAGGGGCAGCCGATCCGTTTGATGGTAGTAATGTGGTTATTCACGAGTTTGCACATCAACTCGACCAGGAAGACGGCACTGCCAATGGGGCGCCACCATTAACAGACATTACCGCTTACCGTTCTTGGTCACAAACACTAGGCGAAGAATTTAAACAACTTCAGCATTGCGCAGTGCATCAGAAACCGTCATTATTTAACTATTATGGCGCAACCAATCCAGCAGAGTTTTTTGCGGTTATTAGCGAAACCTTTTTTGAACGTCCTGCGGAGTTTTACCAACAACACCAAAAACTATATAAAGAACTCAGTCAGTTTTATCACTTAGATCCAATCCATTGGCATTAACGCAAACCCACAATAAATCACAGCGAAAATGGCATTAACAACGTAAGGAACATTATGCAATCAATTATTCACCGACTTGGCTTTATCGCCATGTTAGTCACCACAGCTGCAGCTTTCGACTTACACGCAACAGAAGCGAATGACTTAACAACGGATCATACTCAAACAGAACCTAAAAATGCGGCAGTGAGTCAGCAAGTGAGCTCTGAAAGCCAAGCCGTTATAAAAGATCTCAACAATGTAGCAGATATTGAAGATAGCCAAGGCTTGTCAGAAGAAGACCGTCAAGAAGTTAGCGCGCTGTTAAACAAACTGCATGAAAGTGCAGCGGCAGCCGATTGGACTAGTTATTTCAGCTTGTATCACCCACAAGCAGTATTTATTGGCACTGATGATTCAGAGCGTTGGAATATGGTCGAATTTGAACGCTACGCAAAGCCAACAAAAGGCTGGCACTATGAACTTCAATCTCGTCATTTACTCCAAATAGACGATACGATTTTATTTGACGAGCAACTGTTTAGCCCAGCTTATGGCGTAAGCCGAGGCACTGGCGCTTTAGTCCACACGGAACAAGGCTGGAAAATCGCTCAATACCATTTAAGTTTTCCTATTCCTAATGAGAAAGCTAAACGTATCACCAGCTTGATTATGCAGTAATGATCTAAAATATTGAATCGAAAAAAAAGAGATGGCCATTGGTCATCTCTTTTTTTATATATACCCAATCAACTTGAAGATACGTGTTTCACAGCTTCAGGTTGATTGGGTATAAAGCTAACCACATTAACTCATCGACACAGCAAAACAGACATTAGCTAACTGGCAAAAATGGGTAAAGCTGTCATTGTCTTGTGGCTCAAAATGGCGAGCGGTGCCATGCCTGTCAGCATAAAATAACCCAAGCACTTTATTACCAATGGCTAACGGTGCAATCAAAAAACCAAACGAGGATAATTTTTCTACAAGCGCATCATCAACTTGCACTTTGCAATCTTGCGAAGAAGGCGCGTTAATCCAAATACTGCGTTTTTGTTCAATACATTGACTAAATACAGATTGAGGATCATTGAGTTCAATCACAAAAGCTTGTTTAAGCATCTCAGCATCGTCCCCCATCATGACCCGAGGTTGCAATAATTTACGGCTTGGCGATAACAACAACACCCCACATCGATCGACTCCCACTCCCGTTAAAATGCCTTCCAGTGTTGTTTGCATAATTTGATTAAAATCAGTTTTCACCACAGCATACTGAGTCAACTGTCGTAACTTGCTGAGTTGATATCCTTGATCCGTTTGACGAACAATGACTTCTTCGACAGGTGTTTCGATACAATCAGCTACGCGGCTCGGTTCAGGTAAATATGACACAATCGCTTTCGCACCATATTCAACCGCCAGTTTGTGGGTCATTTCATTACAATGAATAATCCGTTTAGTGATTTCTTCGACACTCACATCTAACATTTCGGCGGCTTGAGTTAATCTTTTTTGTAATTCTTTGGGATCGGAATAAGCTTGCGATAATACTTCCGAAAGCTTGTCCGCCAAAAATATGCAACGTATTTCAGGCATACGTTCGTCAGGTTGGGCTAAGGATTTCAACAAAACCTCTCCTAACCCCCAACTTCGGGCTATCCCTTGAGTAAGCTGGATAAAGGACGTGCCTAACTCAGCCCTAATTGCTGCGTTTTGATCTACTTTGTTATCAATATGGGCTAACTTACGGTCAAGATTCTCAGTAATATCGCCCCCCATACTCCAAAAAGCGCTCTCGCCAATGCGGTATAACAACGAGGCAATAAACACTTCTTCGCGTAAAGATTCACCGCGATCGCTCATCATCATCCGCGCCAACATCGCAGCTTGAAATGACTGGGCCATCAACTTTAACAAACGCTGGTATACGCCTTCAGACAGGTGCTTATTTTCTAAAAGACTAGTGAGAAGTTTTGCGGTAATACAAATATTGCGGATAGTATCAAAACCCAGCACAACGGCTGCACGACTAACCGTAGAAACCTGATTAATGCCTTTATTATAAATAGCACTGTTGGCCACCCGTAAAATACGTGAGGTTAAGGCGTTATCATGCATTACACTGCGGCCGAGCAACGCCAATGAAGACACATCATCTTTGGCAAGTTTCTCTAAGTCACGCACAGTTGAGCATAAAGCGGGCATTTCTTGATCACTGATACGTTTAGTCCAGTAATCGGCCCCTTTTGACTGAGTTGTGGGTTTCAATAATTAACCTAAAATAATTAACCTAAAATAATTAACCTAAATATAACAATTGTACATTTTAGTATACTCAATTTTGTTCAACTATCGTGTACTGTTTATGCTTTATTGTACTCATCTCTAAAAAAATCACGTAATTGAACATTGAAAGTTTATTTTATATACACTTTAATAAAATGAGCGCAAAAAAAACGGCTCATCAGAGCCGCAATCACAAATTCGTGGTTGGGAAAGCTTACGGGTAGGAAGTACCCAAACAATTAAAATCAACAACTAAGCAATTGCTTATGATCTAACAGATTGGATAAAAATCCCGTGCGACCTGTAGGTGAGCCGCACGGGGTTACAATAGCCACAAAGTGGCTAAACTTGTAAAACGGTTGAGCTAACGATTAACTCTGTTGTTCTTCAGTAGAAACCGTTAATGCGGTGACAGATGACGTCCTCCACTGAATGCAGGTAGTAACCTGGCCAAAGTAACCGGTGCCCACTTCTTGCAGATGCGATACGAATGCATTTGTTGCTGACGAGTTAATTGTGTCGTCATAGTGGCGCTCCTTCCTGACTCAATAAGTGGGCAAAGTGAATATCTTCGACCTTGCGCTATGTGCTCTTTGCTAATAAATGGGTCAATAAGCCGTCTTTACGCAGTTAACAGTTCGTAACCAGGTAAAGTTAAAAAGTCGACTAGCTCATCCGAGGTAGTTATTTGTTCAAATAACGCAGCCGCTTGAGTAAATTGACCTGCATTAAATCGTTCACTGCCGAGCTCTTTTTTCACGTTAGCTGTTTCTTGTTTCAACATGTCTTTAAATAAATCTTTAGTGACCAACTTACCGTTTGATAATGTTTTTTGGTGCTTTATCCATTGCCAGATAGACGTTCTTGAAATCTCAGCCGTTGCGGCATCTTCCATCAGGCCATAAATCGGTACACATCCATTACCTTGGATCCACGCTTCGATATACTGAAGTGCAATACGAATGTTTAAACGCATGCCTTCTTCAGTGCGTTCACCTGCGCAGGTTTCTAACAACTCACTGGCTAAAATTGGCGCGTCTACGTCGCGGGTAATGTGCAATTGATTGGTTTTATCGCCGCCGATGTAGTCGTTAAAAATCTGCATTGCGGTATCGGCTAAACCCGGGTGTGCAACCCACGTTCCGTCATGACCATTGCGCGCTTCTAATTCTTTGTCACCACGTACTTTTTGCAATACTTTGGCATTGGTTTCTTCATCTTTAGCAGGAATAAAGGCCGCCATGCCTCCCATGGCTAATGCACCACGCTTATGGCAGGTTTTGATCAGTAAGCGGGAATATGCACTTAAAAACTTAGTGTCCATGGTCACGGCTTGACGATCTGGCAATACTCGGTCTGGATAATTTTTTAATGTTTTGATGTAGCTAAAAATGTAGTCCCAGCGACCGCAATTAAGCGCCACGATGTTTGAGCGAAGCTCATATAGAATCTCTTCCATCTCAAATACGGCAGGTAGCGTTTCAATTAAACAGGTACATTTAATCGTGCCTGGCTTTAAGCAAAAACGTTCTTCTACGAAGGCAAATACCTTTGCCCACCAACGCGCTTCAACATGGCTTTCTAACTTAGGAATATAAAAGTACGGTCCAGAGTTTTTAGCTAATAATTGGCGATAGTTGTGATAAAAATACATTGCAAAATCAACAAGCCCGCCAGGGATAGGGCTGCCTTTATAAAGCACATGTTTTTCAATTAAATGCAGGCCACGAACACGGGCTATTAACACGGCTGGATCTGGGTTAAGTGAATACTGCTTACCCGTTTCTGGCGCTGTAAACGAAATATCGCCATTAACCGCATCACGAAGGTTAATTTGTCCTTCAACTACTTTTTGCCAGCTCGGTGCTAATGAATCTTCAAAATCTGCCATAAACACTTTTGCGTTAGCATTTAAGGCATTAATAATCATTTTGCGATCGACTGGACCGGTGATTTCCACACGACGGTCAGTTAAGTCTTCAGGCATGCCGCGGATAGTCCAATTGCCATCACGAATAGCACGGGTCTCAGGTAAAAAGTCTGGCAGTTCGCCATTATCAATGCGCGCTTGCTTTTGCTTACGCTTCATTAATAACTCTGGCACTTCAGCAGCAAATGTTGCACACAACGAGTTTAAAAAAGCCACAGCACCTGAGTTGAAAACATCTTGCTGACCTTCTATTACAGGGCCTACAAAGGTAATGTCGGTGGCTGCCGAGTCATCTGTTGATGTGGTCTTATTATATTGAGCTACCAACTGTTCTGCCGTCATATATGGCCCCCTAAGTGCTGCATCGTTTTGTTTGTGATGACTCATCAGTAACAACATCTGTGTTTGTATTTAATCGCAACATGTTGCCTGTTAACCCAATTGAGCCAAGGTCCAACGGTGCTGATTAATGTTCAAACTCAGTTATTACTTTTACTCAATCATTTACCGCGACAAACAAAAACGTTCAAATGTCTGCTTCGAACTAAAAACTAACCAAAAACATTTGTAATTGCAACAGTTTGAATTTAACCAAAGCCTTTATCTCCTCTCGAAAATATCGCTAAAAAACCGCTAAAATCAACATAAAAATAAAATACAAACAATTGATAAATATGAGCTTAAAGGTTTAGAGTTAATAATCTAAATCATATTTTATTAATTCATCTTACCAATTTACCAAGAAATACATTTGGTAAAAATCAATGTAATAAATTTACTACTTGTAAACATTTAATTACTAAACTTCAGTCTAAATAAGAAAGTAGAACAATTTGATTACGTTTTGAGCTTACCTATAGGTAAGGATTAATTTTTCATACTAAACATAATCTTAACAATTAAGCATACAAACCAGAATTTAAACGATCGTTTTAATATTACGTTTACGTAAACGAGAAAGTTGAAAGGTTGAGAACAACTAAAAAGACGAGTTACGTCACCCGATCAACAAGAATTGATAGATTGGTTTTTTGCAAAATAAATGCATTTATTTTGCAAAAAAATGATAAAAACGTCATTAATAGTGCATTTAAGATGATAATTTGCTTAGAAATGGTGCATGTGATTGAGGTGACTAAAGGTAAATTCGACAAGATGAATTTCATCATGGGTTTGGATAAACGCCAAATGACTCAATCAACGCTTAATAGCAATATTGATTGATATATCAATATACAGGGTATTTATCTGCTTTTCTGTCGACGATGTTGCATGCGAATACGCTTTCTTTGTCGATAATAAATCAACGTCATTGATGCATAATTCGGATTAATAATACTGCACAAGGGAACAGCACATGCACAAAATGGGACGTTTAACGACGCTTAGTGATTAGCTCAAAGGATTGGCTCAAAAGATTGGCTATAGCAGATTTGCACGACAGAAATAACATGATGAAGAATAAGCATAATAAATCAGATGATAAGTTGATATTAAGAGCTAGCCCTTAGCTCACCGAATTTATCGAAAGAGGTGTCAGCGCAGTAACGCATTTATGCTTAAGCATCAGGATAGATCAAGCGGGATTAATTTGAAAATAAACGAGTCGGCTTTGCCATTGATTCGTTGTAGCAAACAACACAGTTACGGCCATTATGTTTTGCGCTATAAAGGGCGACATCTGCACGTTGAATGAGTGGATCAAGGCTTAGGTCGTCTTTAGTCGCTGTGCTAACGCCACTACTCACTGTGATGGTGAAGTCGTGTCCTGAGTAACGGGTATTAATGCCTAATAATTCAATACGCACACGTTCTGCAAACTCTGCTGCTGCGGCTTGATCTTGCTTGGGCATAAAAATAGCAAACTCCTCCCCTCCCATTCGAGTAAAGATATCATTTGGCCGTATCATCGCTTCAATCACAGAAGTGACTTTTTTGAGGGTCCAATCTCCTGTTGCATGACCAAATTGATCATTGATGTTTTTAAATAAATCTAAATCCATCAGCAATACAGAAAACGGTTCGTTAATCGTTTGCGCCTCGACAAACTCATTTTCAGCTAATTCCTGGCCAGTTCGGCGGTTGTAAATCCCGGTTAGCCCATCACGCTGAGCTTGCTTCATAAATTGATTACGTTGCAGCCACGCTGAGATCAGCAGCAATAGCAACCCTACAGAAACACCCACTAATAAGGTCGAAAACATAATTGATGAACTTTTATCTTTCATGAATAAATCTTTCTGCTGTACCAGTAATTCATGATCTTGCATCAAACTATTGTTTTCGCGATTTTTCTCAACACTGTCAAAACGCGCCATTTGATAGGCGTTTTCCTTTACTTTTTGTTCGTTTAATATCTGCAGGCTCAATGCATTTGCCACCACTTGATATTGATAAGCTTTATCAAATTGACCTTGCTTACCAGCCACTAATGACAGCGCTTCATTCACGCGCTTTTTCACTAACCAATTATTTGGCGCTATAGGCAGCTGATTGACTTTGTCGGCAAAGAATTTGGCTTGCTGAAAACGGCCTAAATAAAAATAAGTCATGCCTAGATATGAATGAATTTCATTAATTTCGACTTCAAACTTAAACTTTTGATAACCTTCTAGTGAGGTTAATAATAACGATTCAGCCTGGAGATAATCTTCTTTTTCATAAGCCACTATGCCTCGGCCTTTAACCGACATAACGGCAATAAGCGGAAAACCTTGTTCGGCACAATATTGCTCTGTATCGCTAAAAAGGCTCGATGCTTGTTCAAGCTGCTTTAAACGCAAATGGGCCACTGAATAATACAACATCGAATAACATTGATTTTTAGGGTTTTTGCCTTGATTCAGATCCAGCGCTAATCGCGAAATACGTAACATTTCGTCGTACGCTTCTAATTCTAAATAGACATTTAGTAGGCGATTGTAAGTAGCAATTTTAATGCTATTGTCTTGGTAGTTATGTATGCGGGCTAAATTAATCTCTAGTTGGGTAAACGCTTGCTTGTAATCTTTAAGCCCTATGCTGGCAGTGACTTTGTATAAGTAAATCCGCGTTAAAATATCGTCAGGCGGATTAAAAGATAGCGCTTTTTCTAATGCGATATCGGCGTCGTTATACTCTGCTAAATACAGGTGCTTAACGCTTATCAGCATATAGAGGCGACTTTTTTGACTACTCGACAACGTTGCTTCATGGCTTAATACCGAATTAAGTTTAACTATCGCACTTTGGGTGTCGGTATGCATAAAACTTTCAGCGGTATCAAGCTCTGTATCTATTTCGTCTGCATGAGTTATCACCGCGCTACTTAACAGCAACACGGTAACAATCCATTTAATGCAAAAGCGAATCAGCAATGTGCCTACCTACTATGGTGTTGTGATTATCTGGAACATCTGCATCTCATCGTCTCCGGCTAATTGACGAATAAGGGCTTTATCTCCAGACATCACAGCAGCGATTTCTTCATCGGTAATGGCATTGGCTTTCATCACGCCTCGCGGATCTTGTTGATAAGCTTCTAACAATACGGCATCGGTGCCTAATTGAGTAAAAAATTGACTTAAGTTCGACATATCATGTCCTTAATTATAAATTTATTATGTGACACTAAAATGTTTTTCATCCGAGATCAGTCTCAGTTATTGCTAATTTCGCAAGCATTTCATGGTTAAGCCTCAGTGGTTGGCTCGGTGGAATGAGCAACGTACTGATGGTCGTTAATTGAACACCCGCTAATTCACCCAACTTAATTCTTTCTATGCGAGGTGCTTGTACCGCTAAATTTGCCGCTTCATAGATAACCACACCATGATCAAGCGAATACCACTGCGTTAAGTGTTCAACCAATATCTGCATTCTTGCTTTCGTTGTACCAAATTGCGTTAACGTATGTTCTCCAGCCAGCGCAATTTGCCACAACACAAGATGCGCGCAGGTATCGGGTACATGTTGATACAGCATAAATTGGGTGGCTTCATAACTTTGATGACCACTACTGCCAGGATCTATCCCAAGGTCTGCCCATAAACAAGCTTCTGCTGAAACACCCGCGAGCATTTTTGCACTAAAACCTAGCTTTTTTGTTTGTGCAATGGCCATATGGGACACACAGGAAAACACCCCAGGATGCCCATACAAAGCGCATACCACTATTTTATTGGCGCGTACTTCAACTAACATAGCATCAACCATTTGCTGATAACTATCACGTCGATTTTTAATTTCACCCGCTTGCGCGTAATAAAGTTGCAACGAACGAACATCATCATTAAGTGTCGCCAACCATCTGTCGGTAAAACCATCTGGCACCAACGAAAACACCACATCAGCAAGCTGAATGTAACTGACGCTTAGTCGGCCTATTTGTCCTGCAAGTTGTATCCCTGTGCCGACACAAATTAATTGACCGTTTTTTACCGGTTCGCTTGATGAGTCTGGTGGCTCTATTATCATTGTGCCATCTTATTTTATTGATGAATAACACTATTTTAACGCTACTAGCATTAATGCCAGCAATAGCACTACTGTTTAAAGTAAACACTTTAATGACTATTTACCAACATTACTACAACACTATGGTGTAAATATCGTCAGTATAACGACAACACCCAGTTAGAGACGGTGTGATATGTTGCGCGCGCCATATTTCTGTAATGGTCAAGTATTCCTCGACAAGATTGAAATAGCACCATTTAAAAATTAAGATTGAAACGCAACTGGTGCTGAGCTAATGCCATTTCGCATTAAGTAAGTGATCACTCATAATGCGTCCAGCGGTTTTTGATTAAAGCGTCGCTATGATGTAATGATTGTTCCCATTCAAATAGCGAAAACACAGAGCGAAAGCAGCTAAGGTATTCCTTTAAGGCGAGTGTTAATCGCAATATTGTTTTAAATGAGCTTTTCTGGTCATTTAATTGACAAAAAAAGGAACTTACGCCCAGATATTCACTCAAAGCCACAACATCTTCTAATCGGCCCTTGTCAGCATAGGGACAGCTTGGGTATGATGACCGACAGAATTTAGGAAGTAGCGCAGACAATGATAAACAAAAAACAAAGTCTTACCCTTGTAAGCGCAGTAGCGCTTTCACTATCTATGAGCGGATGTAGCGTTTTCGATTGGCTAATTTATAAGCCTGATATTCCGCAAGGTAACTACATGGAAACGCAACAAGTTGAAAAACTGCGCGTGGATATGTCCAAAGAACAAACTGAATATATTTTAGGGCGTCCTGTTTTACGCGACAGTTTTTCTGACGACACTTGGTACTATGTGTACCACTTTAAAAGTGGCCGTAATGCAAAAATCACTCATAAAGAACTCATCGTTCATTTTACCGGTGATAAAATCTCTAGCGTGACTGGCGATTACGATTTAAGTAACGAGTTCAGTACTCCACTTGAGTTGAGCACTTTACCGTCGGTAAACGAGGCTGATTTACAGCCGTTATTGCCTGAAGTGCGTCCAGACGCAAAACCTCTCGTTGAAGAAAAACGTCCTACGTTGAGCAATCAACCAGAAAAAACCAACGAGCCAGATTAATTCTTAATCCGCGCCGACAAAAAAGCAGAATCAACTGATTCTGCTTTTTTATATCTGCAATAAAATCGAAAGTGAACCTACTTCGATTAACTGACCTTAGCACCGGTAATTTTATTAATCCGGCCTTCATCTTTCGCTTTCTCGGCACGTTTACGACGCACGTCTTTAGGGTCGGCAATCAAAGGGCGGTATATTTCAACACGTTGCCCAGGCACGAGCACTTCATCGTGTTTTGCTGCTCGGCTGAAGGTCCCCAGCTTAACGTCATCAAGGTTTATTTCAGGAAAAAACTTCACAATATGACTTTGAACCACCGCTTCAATGAACGTTGTGCCCGCGGTAACCATTGTTGTGATGATTTTTTGCTGCTTTGGTAAGGCATAAATGACATCCACGGCAAATTGTTCTGTTTCACTAGTCACGATAAATTACCTTTGCTCTTTCGGTAAATGCCATCACCATCGACGACATTAACTCTTTAAAAACTTTACCAAATGCCATATCAACTAACTTATTTGAAAATTCAAAGTCTAAGTCAAACTCAACTTTACAGGCTTCGTCAGTTAATTCAGTAAACTGCCATAATCCATGCATATACTTAAAAGGACCGTTTTCAAGCTCAAGAGAAATCGTTTTTGCCTCTACAATCTGGTTGCGCGTTGTAAAGGTTTTACTGATCCCAGCCTTACTCACATCAACAGATGCCACCATGGTTTTACCGTCAAACTCTAGCACCTTCCCCCCTACACAGCCGGGTAAAAAAGCATGGTACGACTCAACATCATTGACTAAATCATACATTTCTTTAGCACTAAACCTAACCAGCATACTTTTGGCAATCTTGGGCATCTGACATCACTATAGTAAAAACAATGTGTGGATTTTATCACGTTACACAAAAAAGGCATCCGCCTTGATGTTAAATCGTGTGGGAAATAACACAATCGTTAAGAAACTGGGTATAATCGTTGATATATCAAAAATCTCCCCCATATCTTTTATATCAATGGTGTTAATTTAAAACATTAATATAATAGCGTTTATTAAATGGGCTAACTGCTGACTGTCAGCTCGCTCTGTTAAAGAGTGATAGCGACATTCACTACGGTAAATACAATGGTAAAGAAAAAAACAGCAAATGCCTCAGCAAGCATCGCACGCAACAAGCGCGCGACCTTTGAATACCGCATCGAAGACAAAGTCGAAGCAGGATTGCAGCTGATGGGCTGGGAAGTTAAATCTATCCGTATGGGTAAAGTTAACTTATCAGACTGTTACGTATACATTAAAGAAGGCGAAGCCTTTATGCATGGTTGTACAATTCAACCACTGAATACGGCATCGACCCACGTAATATGTGACCCAATCAGAACCAAAAAACTGCTACTAAAGCGCAGTGAAATTGACAAACTTGCCGGCTTAATTGAACGTCAAGGCTACACCTTAGTGCCATTATCAATGTACTGGCGCAAAGGCGCTTGGGTAAAAGTTGAGATTGGCTTAGGTAAGGGTAAAAAAGATCACGACAAACGTGAAGACACCAAAGAACGCGAGTGGAAAATTGAAAAAGCACGCGTAATGAAAAAAGACAAAGAAAACGCTTAATCTCGTCAGTAGGCCGCACAAACAACTAAAACAGATAAGTTGTTATTGAACATAGGCCTATAACGAACAGATAGTGAACAAACGATTATATTTTGTTAATGGACACTAGGTATTCGTCCAACAACACGTTATGATTAACTCAATTGGGGGCGATTCTGGATTCGACAGGATTCACGAAACCCAAGGAGCATGTCGAGGGGCGGTTGGCCTCGTAAAAAGCCGCACCGTTATAGTTGCAAACGACTCTAACTACTCTCTAGCAGCTTAGGCTAGCTAGCCATCACCCACACGTTTCGCACGTGGACAGTGGATTCTGATGGTCATATTACAGTGTGCTAGCGAGGGAACTCCGTCCGGGGGTGAACCGCGAAACAGTACCGGACTCACCAAGTAGCATCCTGTCTTTCGGAGACTGCTTGGTTAAATAAAAGAGAGACTAAACATGTAGTGCCGAGGATGTAGGCTTTCTGGACGCGGGTTCAAGTCCCGCCGCCTCCACCAATTTATAGAAGGGCTTAGCAGCAATGCTAAGCCCTTTTTGTTTGTCTGCTAGCCCAGATTTCTGCTTTATTATTGTGGCTAGATGGGTATTTGAATCAAATGAGTATATTCGGTACCAACACTTCATTGGTACTTATAGCCTGCCGCAGGTGATGTATAGGAAATACAAATGTCACAATCACATGGATGTGAAAGAGTGACCTTAGTGCAATCGCTTCTGTGACAAGCTGTAAACCCATCCATGGGCGCTCTGCGAAAACATCCATGTTTTCGAAGGGCACAGCCGCGCTTGCACCTGTAATTTTACTCGTCTTCCCGGTGATGCTTTTGAGCCGGGATCCAGGTGTTTGCTTTGTACTTTTGTACTTTTGTACTTTTGTACTTTTGTACTCATGGCCTGCGGCCACTAACGTCGTGGCGCTTCGCCCACACCAGACCAAAAGGAAACCAACGGCTGTTCCCTCTTGGAACTCCCAGCCGCCACATCAAAATTATCTGAAAAGCGATAATTTCGCGACGTGGTTGAATCCAGCTTTTGGCGGCGTTTGTAAACTGCTTCGGCCACCTCTTTATAGTAAAGAATGAAAATGCTAACGCTTCAGATGGGGCGTCCCTTCCCCTCTAAAGCTAGCTGGCCGTCCATGGCCAGCTTACGTCATTTTCTTCAACGTCCTCAAGTCCAGAGTTGAATCAACCAATTACAAGCAAAGCATGAAACTCGTTTTTGCCCCAAAACTTGATACTCTTTAATGAGTAAGCTGTCCATTGCCAAGTAATCTCCAGTGTATTCAGCGTGTGCTATTTCATTATTACGATCTAGATGTATTCATTTACTGCTAAAAACAGCAAAACTACGTTACTAAAACTGTACTCTCAGAAACATACATGCTGACTTTATTTATTGAGAAATATTTACTAGAAGTATTGATGTGCTTTTCTATATAAACCATTATTTAATGACTAGATTGTGCTTGACCGAATGAACTGATTTTATATGCAGGTATAAATAGATTTAGCTTAATTAAAATCAAACAACTCATTAGGTAGGTCTAAAGTTGCAATGTAGATTTATGTCGAAAAGTATAATTGATTGATAATATTGTAAATAAACATCATCGCTTGTTTTTTAAACGACATTATCGTGCAACCTCGATTTATTTTGGTATGTTGAGAGTGTTTTATCACTTTACATCAAAGACATAGAGAATGTAGGATGATATAAATCAATAACTTGAACAGCCGACTTTATCGGGTGAGCCGTTCAATAAGCTTTGAATCTCAGGGAGATTAGCGTGCCTATTAATGTATCGGGTCAAACAATACATAATGGATTCATATTGTCTGAACCATTTATTCATAACGGTAACATGGTAGTACTCACAGGTCGAAACGGATGTGGTAAGACACGCCTTCTAGAAAGCATCAAAAATCAAATGTCAGTAGTTGATTTAGCAGGCGTTAGGATTACAAATCAAGAAATTATGCTTGTAGGTCAAGCCCAACTAACTCCTAATTTTGGTGGTGCATATAATGACGGCCAGTTTCAGACGAAAATAACGTCATCACTCCAAATGTTTGATCGAATTAAGAATCAATTCGACTCACCTTTATCTCATGAAAATGCTAGAAATTATGGAAGGATGCAAGAAGATTCATTACCTTATGAATCACTTTTTAGATTATGTAGTTCAATTAGTCAATATTTAAATAAGCGACCAAGTGAATTAACACATGATGAAATTAAAGTGCATTTCGAAGACCATATTCATAGTGTTCTAGGCTCTCAAAATATATCGAGTATATGTAATCGATACATTCAACGGAAAAAACTTAATAAATTTAATAAATATTGTGCCGAACAAGAGGGAGAGGATGTTTCATATCTTAGCGAAGAATCATTTTTAAACAGATTCGGCGATGAGCCATGGAAAATCATAAATAAAATTATCGAGTCAACTTTTGATAATAAGTTTAAATTCTCTGAACCCGATACTCTGTCACAAAGTTATTCGTATAACGCCACTCTAATACAACAAGGTAGCGGCCTTCCTGTCGCGGTCGATGCTTTATCATCAGGTGAAAAAACCTTACTTTGGTTGGCTCTAACATTATTTAACAGCCAATATTATGATCACACTGCCGTGCAAGCCCCTAAATTGCTACTGCTAGATGAGCCAGATGCATTTTTACACCCTCAGATGGTAGTTAAAATGTACAGAGTTCTAACTGAATTTTCTGAAAGTTTTAAATCACGAATATTTATTACTACACACTCCCCAACAACTGTCGCCTTGTCACCAGAAAATAGTACATATATTGTTAGTGAAAACTCAATTTCTCCAGTTACTAAAGATGAGGGAGTTGCGGAGCTATTAGACGGTGTCACTCAAATATCAATTAATCCAGAGAACCGAAGGCAGGTTTTTGTCGAAAGCCAATATGATGCTGATGTATATCAATCTATCTATGCAAAACTATTACATAGTTCAAAATGCTTAGATCCTAAAATTTCACTTAACTTTGTAAGTTCAGGCCCTAAAATGCCAGAACAGCAGTTGAAGGATAAGGTTAAACAGATTTTAAAAATTCATGATGAAAATCTACTGAATGAATTCATAAAATCAATAAACGGTGTTGGAAATTGTGTACAAGTCGTTGGTCAAGTAAAGGCATTAGAACAGGGGGATAATAAAACAGTAAGAGGAATAATAGACTGGGATTTGAAAAATAAACCTTCCAAGCACGTTTCGGTTTTAGCTCAAAATTTTTCGTACTCTATTGAAAATATTACCCTTGATCCTATATGCATACTTCTATTGCTTCATACTAATAAACCTGATGTTTTTACTATGGCCCAAATTTGTGGTGTTGAAGTTCATTGGTCAGATTGGCTAAATAATGACAAACTACTACAAGAGTCTGTAAATCGTTTTATTTATAAGGTGCTGGGTGAAGACAACAATAAAGAGGAGGAGCTTTCTTATGTATCAGGGAAAACGTTACTTACTGATTCTCGATATTTGAAAATGAAAGGGCATCCATTGGAAAAGCTAATCAAAGAAAAATATGGCGCTCTGAATGAATTTTCAAAAACAGGAAAAGAAGGTGAGCTAAAGTATTCCATAGTAAGTAAATCAATGGTAAACCTCACAAATGGACGTTTTATCCCTAGTGTTTTTGAAAATGTACTTTCGTTGGTGCAGAAATAACAGCGAACAAGAGACTATGGCTCAATAACTATGATTAAGCTTTAACATTTGAGGCTGAACATTCTTCTGATGATAAAAGTAACAGTTTGGTGTAACAATTAACTAATCCAATACTCGTACAACCCGCGAATACAGGCGTCTTAGAATTAGGGGGAGGGTTCAAATCTCTACCCCTTGGTCACACAAAGTAATTAACTCATGTTTTAATAGCGCTTTTATCACAATCATCTAACTACTTAATTTAGTGGTCAGGTTAAACTTTTATAAAAACAGTTCAAACTTATTCCTTAAACGTATCTCAGCCCAAAAACGAGTTAACAATGGCTTTCAAATGCCTAAATTCAACTCAGAAATTGAGGCCGTTGAAGAAAATGACGTGAGCTGGCCATGGACGGCCAGCTAGCTTTGGAGGGGAAGGGACGCCCCATCTGAAGCGTTAGCATTTTCGAATAAGGCCGAAGAACACTCAAACGAAGTCAAAAGCTCGATAATTTTCCGTCGCAATTTTTTCGCTGCCGTTGTTTGGTTAAAAAGCGAAAATGTTGCCGGAACGCTGAGGGTTTGCAAAGGGGTACAAGCGCTTTACCCCTTTGCTCTGGTGTGGGCGAAGCGCCACGACGTTTGGCGGCGGGACTTGAACTGGCGTCCATAAAAAATCCCCGTTGATATTGCTATCAGCAGGGATTTTTATACATCAGGGTTGAGCTCACTCGTGGGTAACCTAAAGTGGCTGGCTCAATCAATTAGTTTTGTTTTTTTACAAACTGCGATTTCAGCATCATTTGGCCGTTACCGTCGACTTTACAATCGATGTCGTGGTCGCCTGTTGAAAAGCGGTTGATCACTGCTTTAGTACCGACT
Source organism: Shewanella sp. MF05956 (assembly GCF_059758055.1). Taxonomy (NCBI): domain Bacteria; kingdom Pseudomonadati; phylum Pseudomonadota; class Gammaproteobacteria; order Alteromonadales; family Shewanellaceae; genus Shewanella; species Shewanella sp. MF05956. Next base: position 91,805 of record NZ_JCAYNV010000002.1, read on the forward strand.
TTAAGCACAAGTGATGAACCTTTTACTTTAAGATCTTTGATTAAGGTGACTTTGTCGCCTTCTGCCAATAGGTTACCCACGGCGTCTTTTAAAATGATTGCGTCTGGATCAACCACTTCTTCATTTGGGTTCCACTCATTGGCGCATTCTGGGCAAATTAATAATGTACCGTCTGAATAAGCGTAAGGAGATTCACACTTTGGGCATGGCGGGATGACATCACTCATATACTTCACTCTCTATTTTTAGCTTAAGTCGAACCAGATAAAGGAGCTAAGGCACTGTTCGAAAAGCATTATCGATTGGCATGAGATAGCCACTAAAACCACCTCACCTTAAATTGTAATAACATTATAATGCTATTATCACAATTTAACTAGCCTAAGCGGTTAAGCCCAGTTAACACTCCACCATAAAATGCGATAGATTAGCTTTTAACTTGAGGGTTCGGTCGGCTTTGATTGTCACCAAAACTGACATCGTGTTTTTCGAGATATTCACGAATAAGCTGGCGGGTAACTTGTGATGGAGTGAGATCTTGTGCCGCACACAATTTCTCAAATGCCTGCTTTTTTAGCGGGTCCATTAATACAGTAAAACGGGCAGTTTTGTTTTCCACTGGTGATGACCTTTAATTGCAACATGATAATTTGATTATAATGCAGTGATAGGTTAAAGACCATATTTCACAGTGGATATTCAATTTTACTAAATAATGGTGCTCAGCAATGCCGCCTAGTAATACAAGTTACATTGCTAAGCACCATCATAGTGGCAACTTAAGCCATGCTGGCTAGCTGTTGTTTAAGGTCATTAAAACTCGGTCTGGCGCTTAAGTTAGGCCGCAAACAATCTTGCACCAATTGATGTAGAACTTGCGCCTTGGGGCTATGAGGATGTTCAACCAGATTTAGCATGTCTTCAATCAGGTTACCAAATGCCCTGACCTCTATAGCTTGCATTAACTGCTGGTACTCGGGGGTAAATTTATTGAGGTTAGACGCTGCACCAAAATCGCCAAATAACACATTATCTTGAGGGTTTATCATGATGTTGTGCGCATAAATATCGCCATGGCTAATGCCATTTTGATGTAAGTGAGCCAAGGTATCTGCCATTTGAGAACCTATCTTAACAATCCGTTGCCAGGTAAAACGGGTGTGGGCTTCAAAGGTATCTCGACTACAGGTTTTTAAGGATGGCGGTAAACCTAAATTTGCGTAGCTTGGCGGAATAAGCTGCATCACTAAGCCTAATTGATCAGCCTGGTTAATCTGTGCCAATACATTGATTAAATTAGGGTGATCGCCAGCAGTTAAGCAACAATCTAGTTCATCTGCAGGGTAACCGTCGCTGGTTATCATGCCCTTAAACAGCTTTATTGCGACATCATCTTGGGCAATAGCGGCTAAAGACGTCGGTAACGCCTTAGGTTCGGTATGTAATCTAGCTTGATAGATTAACCCAGATGCTCCCTGCCCTAATAATTTACCTAAGCTAGATTGGCCTAACTCAATAGTGGGCACACGCGTGTTATCACAATGTTCAACATGGCTAAAACGATTACCAGAAAATGCTAACCACGCCAGCCTAGGTAAACTAAATAACCAATCAGGTAACTCGGTAAGCTGGTTAGCAGACAAACGGATTAACGCTAACTGATGGCAATTTACCATGCTGCTCGGAAGCGAAGTTAAGCGATTGCCCGCTAATGCCAGTTTCTCAAGACGATGACATTGACCCAAACTGTCTGGCAGTTGTTCAATCTTGTTGTCGGTTAAAATTAACCAGCGGGTTTGCTTGGGAATAGATGCTTCTGAAACCGTTCGAATTTGGTTGGCTTTAAAGCCAATCATTTCTAATTTTGGACACTGGCCAAGCACATCGGGTAAATGTTCGAAGAGATTATTCGACAAAAACAGGATTTTTAACTGATGTAAATCGGCAAAATTATCAGGTAACGATGACAATTGATTGTCAGTTAAATCGAGCACTTCAAGCGAGTCTGCTAATTCAAATAGTTTGCCGGGAAATACTGTTAACCCTTGTGCTATTTTAACTTGCTTAGCACCCAATAGCAGGCCATCGTTTAGTTGTTGTAATGTTTGCATGACGTGACTCTTTACCAAAATTGTCGACATAGTAATAGACAGTGCCAGCAGAGACAAATTTAAGGCAAAAAAAAGACCACAGCAAAGGCTGTGGTCAAGACGGATGCTAAAATACACAAATTGGGGCTGATTATTTAGCACCACTCATTGGCATTAGCATGACAACAAGTGGGTTCCTACAAAAATACGCTTATATAATCCGTAAGGATTAACCACGCAAACAACAAAAACTTAAATCAATTCAGCTAACATGGTGTCTGCATAAGGCACAAGTTCGACGCCATCACGCACTTTTGCGACGTAATCTGGGTTAGCAATAAACGGGCGACCAATAGCTAACAAATCAAACTTATTCGCTTCAATTGCAACACTACCCGTTTCGGCTGTGTAGCTACCAACACCGACTAACGTACCGCGATAAACACTGCGTAAGTAGGTTGAAATGCGGCCACCTAAGTAATCAAACTCCATTGAGTCGTCAAAAATACCACCGTGTAAAAATGCTAAGTTACGCTTGGCCAACTCAGGTAATAAATAGTCAAACACATCACGGTCACGTGGATCGCTGGCCATATTGAAATAGGCACCAGGCGATACACGCAGCGCAGTGCGGTCTGCACCAATGCGAGCGATAACAGCATCAACGACTTCTAAGGCAAAGCGTGACATGTTTTCAGGTGTTTGACCGTATTCATCTTCGCGGCGGTTATTGTCGTGATGTAAAAACTGGTCAATTAAATAACCATTTGCGCCATGAATTTCTACACCGTCAAAACCGGCATCAATCGCATTAGCTGCTGCTTGGGCATAATCGATGACGAGTTGTTTGATATCTTCTAACGTTGCTGCTTTTGGGGTTTGGTACACTAATTCGCGCATTCTTGGCACTGTGCCTTCAACTGCTTGAGCTGAAGCAGACAATACGTCTCCACCACCAAAAAAGTGTGGATGAGCAACACGACCGGTATGCCATAACTGAGCAAATATTTTGCCACCATTTTTATGCACTGCATCGGTCACGACACGCCAACCCTCTATTTGAGCTGGCGTAAATAAACCTGGAGTATTTGGATAACCTTGGCCATCAGGACGAATAATCGTCGCTTCGCTGATGATCAATCCCGCCTCTGCACGGCGCGCATAATAATCAGCAATCTGCTGTGTCGGCACTAAGTCATCATCCGCCATACAACGCGTTAATGGTGCCATTAAAATCTTGTTTGATAATGTTAGGGTTTCATTGAGTTTGTAAGGTGTAAATAAACTGGCCGTCATGTGACGATCTCCTTTCTTGAATATGTATTCAAGAATATTCTTAATTGAACATACATTCAAGTATTTTTTGAATAGTCGATCAAATTTAGTTAGACTCAAGACATATGAGTTATCACGCTTTGTTATTGACCAAAAGTGGCCGAACATGAGACATGCTGAATTTGATAAAGAAAAAGTGTTACGCGCTGCGATGTGTACCTTTATGGTGAATGGATACGCGAAAACAAGCATGCAGGATCTCACCAAAGCGACAGGATTACATCCTGGGTCAATTTATTGTGCATTTGATAATAAAAAAGGCTTATTTATTGCCGCTATTGAGCAATATCAACAAGACCGCAACGAACAGTTTCAACAACTGTTTGTTAATGAGCGTTCAGCCTTAGACAACCTCGGCGATTACCTAGCATTAATTGTGAAAGAGGGCTTAAGTTGCGATGCGACCCAATCGTGCTTATTAACCAAGTCGTTAAGCGAAATGGGTGAGCAAGATGAACAGATTAAGCAAATAACCTGTAATTTTTTACAATCTTGGCATCAGGCTTTAGCACATATTTTTGATACAGCTAAACAACAGCAACTGATTTCGCAGCACAGCGACAGTGAGTTTTTAGCACAATATTTGGTGATGGGGATTTACGGTTTACGCACAGTTGCCAATACTCAACCTTACCTAGAAGTATTACAGCCCTTGGCAGACAAACTGCTAGCGGATTTAATCAGACAATAAAAAAGACACGTGAGTGTCTTTTTATGTTGGTAAGTAACTGAGATAGATTAGCCAACGGTACGCTGAGAATACACACGCTCGCCTAATGAGTTCAGTATTGTGCATTCCCCTTCGAGTACTGCAATAATTGATTTACCGCGTCGAAAAGATTCAGGGATCATCACACGACCCGTTTTGCTAACGTCAAGATCAGTTAACACAGCGTTATACATTTCAAGGCCGGCGGGTGCTTCATAAAACAGCACGGTGACTGTTGCGCTTGATACTTGACCTGCATCTGCAGATTCGGATTTCATAATAGGACTCTCATTTCTAGCATGTATGAACGGTGCATAAATGATATTGATACTTGTAAAATATCAACATCAACTCAGAATAAATGACAATAAACTCAGACATGATTCCATGAACATTGTCACAGAGAAGTCCTTTCTCTTATTATTTAATTATAGTAGGTAATCGATACCATATAGCTAAATTGTATTATTGATTGGCCTCACTTGATACATAAACTTAACACATCTGATGTGTAAATCATGGTATTTCGAGCAAACTCACACTCCTCGCAACGGCCCTAATAAGGATATTTATCGTGTTATCAAGCCTATATACCTATATTAATACAAAATTTAGAACCAGCACCTAAACAGCACCACATATTCCTGCTAGAATCGATGACAATTTTTAGCCTTAAACATTTATTAAAACGAGATTAAGATGGGCAGAGCATATCAAAATAAAAAAGAATCCATGGCGAAAACCGCTGGCCAAAAGACACGAATTTACTCACGTTACGGCAAAGAGATTTATATTTGTGCTAAAGGCGGTGTTGACCCTGATGGTAACCTCGCACTACGTAGCTTGATTACCCGCGCAAAGAAAGACCAAGTACCCGCACACGTAATTGAACGTGCCATTGAAAAAGCTCGTGGTGGTGGTGGTGAAGATTATGATACTGCCCGTTATGAAGGTTTTGGCCCAGGCGGCTGTATGGTGATAGTGGACTGCTTAACCGACAACGGTAACCGCACCTTTACTCAGGTTCGTCAGGCTTTTGTTAAAAACGACGCCAAATTAGGTAGCCCTGGTACTGTTGGCCATATGTTCGAGCATCAAGCCGTATTTGTGTTTGAAGGCGAAGACGATGAAGCCATTCTAGAATTATTGATGATGGCTGACGTAGATGTGACCGACGTTGAACTAGAAGATGGCATCGTCAGCGTTTTTGCACCAGTATCAGAGTTTAACAATGTACGTACAGCCTTGACAGAAGCCTTTCCTGAGATTGACTTTAAGGTAGAAAACTTAGCATTTGTACCGCAAACAATGACTGAATTGACTGGCGACGATGTTGAAAGTTTTGAAAAGTTTTTAGCGGCTCTTGATGATTGTGATGACGTACAAAACGTTTACCACAATGTCGAGTTTAGCGACGAAGCATAATTCGATTGGCTGTTTAAGTGCCCTGTTTGGGGCACTTTACAGCTTAATGCTACACCCCTCCCCCTCACAATTTACGCGCTAAAGACTCACCATATACCTTCAAAGCCATTACCTTTTTAATATAAATCTTAATTATCGATTCCGTCAGATGCAATGAAATCTTAGCCGCTACAGTACGTTTGAAATAGGCGGACTGTTATCGGCATGCGTCTCTACATTGTGATCCAAGGTTAATCCCATTTCGCATTAATAAGTGATGACTCTGCGGGAGTGTAAAGAGCTTAAACAAGGCGCATGACTGAATGACTAGCGGTTCTCTTTCGACGTCATACAACGCAGTGTCAGCCCTTTTAAAATTCGCCAGAAAGGAATGCCCCAGCAGCTTTTGCTCTGGGTCTCGTTATTTGGGAATAACGATGACGCCATAGTGACGTCTTAATCAAAAACCGCTGGACGCATTCTGAATGGTTACTTATTAATGCAGATTGGTATAACACCGACATGAATGAGCGTCTTCTTTTACCCACTTCATAAACGTTAGACAATAAAAAACGCAGCCAGTAAGCTGCGTTTTTTGGGGAATAAACCGAGTTAATCAACGATTAACGTAGGTCCATCTCTTGTACTTTTTCATAAGCGATTTCAGGCGCCGTAACGTCCGGCTTTTCATGTAAATCTGCTTTAAGTTGGCCTTTACGGTGTTTCAGTGCAGCATCTAATTTTTTAGCAGCGCTAGTAATGGCTGGATACATTACTGCGTTGTTACCTTTTGCAGCAATTCGAGTTCCTTCGTAGTTGGTTCGAATTTCAACATCATATTCACCATGCTCTTTAGCGATGATGATATCTAGCGAAATAAGCGTTGGGAAATGGCTAGCTATTTTAGCGAATTTTTCTTCTACGTGTTGTTTGACAGTATCAGTAACATCAACATGGTGACCAGAAAGATTTATTTTCATAGATTGTCCTTAACAGAATTTTACTTGCCAAATATATCGCGTGGTACAGATGCATGCTGACATAAATAACTTCGTTGTACAAATGCATGCTTACATTATTAGACATGGGGCATGTCGGTTAAATCACAAGTGGTTAATTTAATCATGTGACATGTGCATCAAAATCAATATTGTTAAAACCAACTCGCATGGGCTATATCAAATAGACCTAACCCCTACATTGATTAAACATCAGATTACTGTTTAAGTATAGACACATTTTTATCTCCATTGGGTGCAACTTTTGTGTTGTTTATACAAATGGTGATAAACCCATCAATTAACCGCTAAAAGCAGTTAATTTATAAGCAAATATAGCAATTTTTATTTTTTAGGTTTAGCTAAATTAAGCCGAATTAATCATTAATAGGAACGACCATGGCAACAAAATCACTCCAAATTGACATCGTTTCAGACGTAATGTGCCCATGGTGCATTGTAGGTTATCGCCGTCTTGAACAAGCATTGAGCCAATTTGACGATATCGATGTCACACTGCAATGGCACCCTTTTGAACTCAATCCTGCAATGGGACCAGATGGTCAACATTTAGGCGAGCACATTGCCGAAAAGTACGGTTCAACACCAGAACAGAGTGCACAAAATAGACAGCGACTCACTCAAATGGGTGCCGATTTAGGTTTTGAATTTAACTTTTCAGACTCATCGCGTATTTATAACACCCTACTTGCCCACCAGCTGCTGTATTGGGCTGCTGAGTCTGGTAAACAAACTGAGCTGAAGCTGGCGTTGTTCACCAGCTACTTTACCGAGCAGAAAAACCCAGATGATATTGAAGTGCTCATTGAAGCTGCGACAAAGGTTGGCTTGGATGCAGTTGAAGCACGTGCCGTACTCACAGATAAACGCTTTGAAGCAGCTGTCAAAGAGGAAGAACAATTGTGGATTAGTCGCGGCATTCAGGCCGTACCCGCCATTGTATTTAATCAGCAATATTTAGTGTCTGGCGCACAAGAGCCCGCGACAATCGCAGAGTTAATCACGAAGTTGACTACTGACGCGGCGTAATTCCCCTAAGATGACTTAAACCTAATGAGAAGTGGCAGATTGAAAGCTTTTTTTTCGATCTGCCTCATAGACTTTTGCACGCGCTTGGTGTTGAATCTAGCATAATAGGTTATCGTTTTACTCACCTTCGCTCTGACAGTAAACGGTACATTGAGTCGTCATAAATATCACTAAATATAACAGTGGCTTTGGAGTACGAAATGGGCTTTAAAACAACAATAAATTGGCAATCGTCACCCAGCGAAGAAGGTGAGTTTAATCGCGATCATGAGGTTAAGTTTGGTACTGGGCAAACGATTCAGGCGTCATCAGCACCAGAATACAAAGGCAATGCAGAAAAAGTGAACCCAGAGGAAAGCTTATTAGCTGCGTTGTCGTCGTGCCACATGCTGACTTTTTTAGCGATTGCCCATTTAAAGCGACTGCCCGTGTTGAGCTATGTTGACCATGCGACTGCCGATTTAGGTAAAAATGAAGCGGGTAAAGTGGCGGTAGTAAAAATGACCCTTGAACCAACAGTGACCTTTGCTGAAGGCATTGAAGTGGACCAGGAAACCTTAGATAAAATACATGAAAAAGCCCATGCCAACTGCTTTATTGCTAACTCAGTTGCCTGTGAAGTAGAGATTAAAACCAATTAAGCAACGCATTAACCCTCGTTAGGTTTAATGCCAAGCTCATGTTTCATCATTAATAAAAATGCCCCTACCAAATTGAATTTGGCAGGGGCATTTTTTTACTGACATACAGTGCTTAAATACTGTGCTAACAAACGTGCTTACTGCCTTTGCTTGCAAGCATGGAAACACTAAACCTATTGGGTTTTTATGTCGCCCGCTTTACCTGTTTTTGACATAGGTAAACCTTGTAATGGCGCAATAGGTTGTTGTACCAACTCATCTTTTAAGTAACTGATAGCCGCCTCAAGCTGCGCATCGTTACCACTAAACGTCGCATAAGGTAGGTTATCGACTTCAATGTCTGGCTCAACGCCGTGGCCTTCAACAATCCAGCGACCATCTATTGCATACTGTGGGTATTCAGCAACACGTGCCATGCCATTGTCGGTGACAGAATTTCGCCCCGACAACCACACTCCAGCACCAGCCGTTTGCTTACCAATAATGGGCGCAATATTAAGCGCGCGAATACCGGCAGAGAAGGTTTCGCCGTCTGAATAAGTCATCTGATCGGCCAATACCACTAAATGGCCTCTAAACGTTTGTTGCATGTTGGCATTGGTGCTGCCATGGGTTGGTTGCCAAAATGCCCATGCTCTGCGAAGCAGTTTTTCAATAATCCAACTGTCGATATTGCCGCCACGATTACGGCGAACATCAATGATTAACCCATCTTTGTCGTAGTTGGTATAAAACTCGCGGGCAAAGCTTTCAACATCACCCGAGCCCATCGCATACAGATGTAAGTAACCAATATTGCCTTTAGAGGCTTTAGCGACTTTGGCGCCGTTGTGCTCTACCCAATCTAGATAACGTAATTTGGCATCTGTCGCGCTATCGTGTGGGGTGACTACGGTATTAATCGAATTTTTACCACGTTGTAGCCCTAATAAAACCTGTTTATTGCCTTGATTACGCAGCAACTGGGTGACATCGGCAATTGAAGCGATATTTTTACCATTAATCGCACGGATCACGTCGCCCTCTTGGGCATCAACTTCAATACGGGCAAGCGGTGATGTTGATAATGGCAGCTCATTGTCGGTTTGATAAATATGACTAATCACCACCCCGTTATCGGTTTGCGTTAACCTGGCACCTAACGCCGCGGCTTTAGCAACGTCTTTATCTTGCGCAATGTCGCCACCACGCACTTGCGAGTGTAATGAGTTAAGTTCACCCATCATTTGCATGAAAATGTCATTAAGCTCGTTACGGTCGGTGAGTCTGTCTACTAATGGCTGGTACTTGGCTTTGGCAGCTTGCCAGTCTACTCCGCGCATTTTAGGGTCAAAAAATGAGTCGCGATGCATAAGCCAGGCATCTTCAAAAATCTGTTGCCACTCTTGTTGTGGCGAAATGCTTAACTGCCATTGATCGGTACTGACTTTAGCCTTTGACACGTCAGTCGGTAATTTGTCGCCTGCATCAACAATTATGATGTTTTTAGGATCAGATTGTTTGCGCAGCATGAGTTTACTGCCGTCTTTTGCCAATGCATATTGGCCAACATCGTCGCTAAAGGTCTCTACTTTTGGTTGTTGTGCATCAAACTTAACCAGCTTTAGCTCGCTTTTATCCTGGCTAACGTCCAATAAATACAGCTTATCTTTAGTTGCCGTTAAACTGCTGTAGTTGCCGGCATCGACTGGCACTTGCCATAAACGCTGATTTAATCCGTCCCAGTCGACTTTGGTTTTCGCTGGACTGTCTTGATCTGTTTTATCGGCTTTTTTCGCACCGTTGTTAACGGTTAGCTCAGTGGGTTTAGCAAACGGAAACGACGCTTTAGCATCTAACGCTAAGGCGAATATTTGAGTACGTTTGTCAAAAATAGGCCCCATATTACGGTCGCCCCAGGGCGAGCCAGGATTGGCTTTAAACTCGCGGTTAGACAAGAAATAAAGCCATTTACCGTCATCACTAAAACTAGGCGAAAACGACTCGTATTTGTCTGTGGTTAAGGTTTGTGATTTTGATTCGTTAATGGAATACAACACAATTTGCGGACGCTGTTTGCCGATTTCTGATTTCGTTAACGCAATAAATTGGCTGTCGCCAGACCATTTTATGTCTTGATAAGGGCCTAAACCTTCACCATTTTCGATTATTTTTTGATTGTTGTTGCGAGTTAAATCCAGTAACCACACATTGCCCATGTAATCGTCGTGCACTAAATAGCGGCCATTAGGTGATAACGATAAGCTAGTGCGCAGGGTGTTGCCGTCTTTAGTCAGTTGTTTTGCCCCAGCTGAGCCGTCTGCTGGATATTGCCAAATTTCTTGTTCGCCAGAGGCATCACTAATGCCATATACCCATTTGCCGTCATCACTTAATAATGCATCGCGCACGCGACTGTTTGCTGGCGAGTCGATTTGCACTAAACGGCGACCGTCGTTACTGGCAATGGCGACATGGCTGCGAGCGGTAATCACCACATTGTCGCCTTGATGTGCAAACACGGTCGAGGTAGCGTAATCCATTGGGTCGTTAACCCATTGTTCACGGCGGTGAGCAAAGTCACTAGTGAGTTCGATATCAAGCGTGTTTTCGGCCATGTCGGCTAAATTGAGCAACTTAATATCTGCGCCTTGCTGAAACACAATCCGGCCATTATCGAGTTGGGCGTCACGCACTTGCCATTGGGTATATTGGGTATGTTGTTTGATGTCTTTGCCATCCACACTCATTGACCAAATATTGTCGTTACCCGATTGGTCGCTGACAAAATACAGCCGTTGCTGCCATACCATCGGCTGTTTGACAGAGCCTTCATGAGCGGCGGTTAATTGTTGTGCCTCTTGCTTACTGCCAATCTTATAACGCCAAATTTCGCCTTTGGCGCCACCGCGATACACTTTGGCATTGTCGCCACTCACTTGCAGGCCAAACTGAGTAAAATACACATACTCGCCTTTATCATCGATAGTGCCTTCAAAAGCATCGGCTAATGGCAAGTCGGTTAACGTTAGGGTTTGTGGATTAACGGTTTTAAGTACCCAAAAGTTAGCAGGGCCAAAGGCATTGTCGGTGGAATACAACACCTCACCAGCGGCGGTCCAACCTTGTAGGCGCACTCGGCTGTTTTCAAAGCTCACGCGTTTAGCCACGCCGCCTGTAATTGGCATGACATACACTTCGGTAGCACCTTCGTAATTGGCGGTATAAGCCACCCATTTGCCATCTTTAGAAATAGTGGCATCGAGCTCTTCTGCCGCCAAACTGGTTAAGCGACTGGCTTTGATGTTAGCGTTGCCTTGATTGAGTTGTGTGGTCCACAAGTCGCCTTCTGCGGTAAAGACTACCGTTTGGTCATGCAGCGCTGGCGCACGGTAATAGCCTTGATTTGATGCATTGGCGAAGATCATTGATGAGCAGGCTAATGTGCCTAAAGCCAACATGCAATGTGTTACAGAGCGGCGAAGTTTCATGACGAAGTGTTTCCTTTATTCTGTTTAAGGCCTTTTTAACGATGTTTTCACATTATCAGACTTATGCCATTTTTTGCAGCACAAAAATGTAACCAAAAACGGCTAAGCAATCATTGCTTAGCCGTGGGTATTTTCTAACCTTCAGATTCTGATATTTTGCTTATTGCGAAGTCAATTGCAGTACGATTTTATGGTATTGCTCATAAAGTGGATGCGACGGGTCTGATAGCTCAGGGAAGCGTTGATCGATGGTGATCATATAACGCTCTGCCTGGATAAGTTTATTGTCGGCCATCAATACGGTTAAACGTTCCAAGGCAACATCGGCAGTATCTAACTCAATGTCCCCTTTTAGTGAACCATTAAATGATTGTTTCACTTGTTGTACCTCTTTGGCATGGCGACTAGATTGCAGTTGCAGGGCTTTCTTTTGTGCTTGTGGATTGACGTTAGCTGGCGCAGCACTCATTACCGCAGACGATTTGTCTGCCATTTGAGAACCAACAGATCCAGTAATATTAGCTGCTTCAGTGCTCTCATTACGGCTTTCTTCACTGATCGATTGACGATTAACACTTTGGGTATCCATTGGTGTAGCACTCATCGATAATCCCTGTACGGCAATCGATTCTGCAGCTGTGGCATCTTCAATAGGTGACTCAGAGACTTGAGGAGCATCTACTTTCGATTTAAGCGGCTTAAATGATGCCGACGGTTCAGGTAAATGTTGATCTAAGTCTGTGCCAAACTGCTTTTGTAAACTTGGGTTTAAGATAAATAGTCCCGCCACCAGCAATACCGAGGCTGCGCTTGAAAACACCCATGCATTGCGTTGCCAGATTGATTTTTTTACTGAACGGGTAGCTTTAGTTACATTAGCACCTGAACGCGCTTTGGCTAATATGGCTTCATCTAGTTCTGCTGAGGGTTGCTCTAATGGTTGTTGATGGTAAGCATCTTTAATTTCGGTTTGTAATGCTGTGAACTCTGCATCATGATCTTGTGGCTTATTCATCATGTTATCTCCTGCAATTGATTCGCAATACATTGTTTAATACTTTGATAAGCATAACGAATGCGGCTTTTGGTTGCTTCTAGGGTGACGTTAGCAATGTCGCTGATCATGGCTGCAGTCATGCCCATTTCGATATTGAGTAAAAATGCTTCTTTTTGCACAGCGGGTAACTTGGCTATGCACCCTTTTATCATGTTGGCCTGTTGCTGTTGCTCAACTTGTGGCTCGGGCGAAGTTTGATCATCAGCTTGCAGGCTGTCCATGGTTTTATCTTCGCCAAGTGCGGTTACCTTATCGAGGGGCTTAACCGCCCGCACATGGTCAATCAGTAAATTGTGGGCAATTTTATACAGCCAAGTCGTAAATTTAGCGCTGACTTGATATTGCGACGAGGCATTGATGACTTTGCCCCAGGTGTCTTGATACAAATCCTCAGCTAATTGTTGGTCACGTAATTGACGAACAAAATAACGATATAAAGGGCCTTTGTGTTTACGATATAGCGCGTCAAATGCACTGATGTTTCCAGCCTGGTAGTCGAGCATAAGTTGCTCGTCACTACCGGCTTGAGGCACTAAAATGTCATCTTTGGGCAGCGCATCTTTTGGCTGTGCATCTTTTGACTGTATGAGTGTTGGCACCATTTTATCCTTAGTATGGGTTAGTAGGGTTAACGGTCAATGCAGTTTGCTCAGACAATACTTTGGCCGTTTTCAATAACTGTACAAACTCATGGCGATAACCAAAACTGTCTTGGCCCATTGCCGATTCGGCAAGTGCAATTAACTTAGCATAATCAGTATCGTGGACATAATTATTATGGTTGAGCAATTGGCCAAATCCGGCTACCGCAGCGGCAAAGCGCAAGTCTTCACTGGCTTGTTGTAAGTGGTTTAATTGTTGCTGCCGACTAATTGGATAAGTTAATAACTGACTTGCTTGGCCGCCAATGGCTTTATAACGCAGTTTGAGAAAAGCCACTTCATCGGTATTTATCGCAACATCAGCATCAGCAACCGTTGATGCAGAGTAACGCAGCGGATCAACTAGCTTATTGTGGCTGTCATTATAGCGTAACTCGTATAGTGCGGTGACACTGTGGCCTGCACCAATCTCGCCAGCATCAACGGCGTCATTGTTAAAGTCGCTGCGATTTAATAAACGGTTTTCGTAACCGATTAAGCGGTATTCTGATACCACTGCAGGGTTAAACTCTACTTGCACTTTGACGTCATGCGCAATAGTTAACAAGGTGGCACTGAGCTGATCAACCAACACTTTACGCGCTTCATTTAAGGTATCAATGTAGGCATATTGGCCATTGGCTTTATTCGACAATTGCTCCAACAAATGGTCGTTATAACCACCATTACCAGACCCTAAACCAAAACCTAGCGTCGATAACCCAATCCCGCTTTTACTGTGTTTTGCCACATAATCCACCAGCTGCTGATGGTCAGTCATGCCGAGGTTAAAGTCGCCATCGGTGGCTAAAATAACGCGATTAGTGCCGTTTTCAATAAAATGCTTCTGTGCCATTTGATACGCGAGTTGTATCCCTTGGCTGCCATTGGTGCCACCTTGAGCAGTTAACTGATTCAGCGCATGGCTGATTGCCGTAAAGTCATTACCGGCAACACCATCTAACACTATCCCACTGGCACCCGCGTAAACCACAATCGAGACTTTATCTTGTGCCGACAATTGCTGGCTGAGCATTAATAGTGCTTGTTTTAATAATGGCAGTTTATCGTGTGATGACATTGACCCAGACACATCTAACAACAACACCAGATTACTGGCACCGAGTTGCTCAGCGGCAATATCATAGCCTTTAATACCGATGCGTAATAATTGCGAGTCTTGATTGTAGGGCGATGGCGCTAATTCTGTGGTGACATTAAAGGGCGCATCGGCATCACTTGGCGCTGGATAATCGTAGCTAAAGTAGTTAATCAACTCCTCGACTCGCACGCTGTCTTTAGCCGGTAATTGGCCTTGATTAATCATACTGCGAGTGGTGCTGTAACTTCCGGTATCAACATCGATTGAAAACGTTGAAACTGGCGTTTCAGCCGCCACCATATTGCCGTTTTGCACCACTGCGGCAAATTTATCATTATTGATAGGCGCAGAGCTTAGGTGGCGATTCTCGCTGTGCATTGGCATGACACTGGCCATCACATTCGCTTCACTCAATTGTTGGCGCTGTTTAACAAGTCGATGAGCTTGTTCCTTTGCAGAAATCATTATTTCAGCTTGTTGTGGTTTTAGCTGATAATCGCTCACTGGTAGATCTTTTTTCGCGGCTATGGGTTCAGGGGCACTCATAGTGGAATGACTCTGACCTTGCTGGTGCTGAGCGGAATCGCTTGACTCTTTTGCGCAGCCGCCCATAACAATGCCACTGATTAATAGTGCCAACATACTTCGGTTAAATACGTGCTGATAATCCATCATAATGGTGCCCTTTTGATTAAGCGTCTGTTGTGTCGTTACTGACTATTAACGAGTGCAAATTCAAAAAGGGTTATTTGAATGGTATTTTTTAGTTACTTAAACATCACAAAACAGTTTTCGTATTTAGAAACTGAGTGTTAGCCTCAAGAAACACTGAAGTGCAGCCAATAGCGCACGGCTTATGCTATTATCTAGCCCCTTTTTTATCGCCTTAATATTGAGGTTGATCGCTCGGGTTATTTACCCAGTGAATTAACAAAATATACTAATAGAATAAGTACATTAAGGAGTTAACATGCAAGCCCTAGTTGCTGTTGTAATGGGTTCGAAAAGTGATTGGCCGACAATGGAAGCCGCCGCTGAAATAATGGATAAGCTCCAAGTGCCTTATCATGTTGAAGTTGTTTCAGCTCACCGAACACCAGACAAGCTAATGGAATTTGCAAGTTCTGCTGCAGATAAAGGCTATAAAGTCATTATTGGTGGCGCAGGCGGAGCAGCCCATTTACCAGGTATGATCGCCTCTAAAACTCGTTTACCTGTATTAGGTGTGCCAGTGCAAAGTAAGGCGTTATCAGGCATGGACAGCTTATTGTCTATTGTTCAAATGCCTAAAGGGATTGCGGTTGGCACTTTAGCCATTGGTACTGCCGGCGCATTTAACGCAGGCCTACTGGCTAGCCAAATTTTAGCCCTTACTGACGCTGATTTAGCTGCGCGCTTAGAGGCGTTTCGCGATGAGCAAACTCGCTCTATTCTAGATAATCCCGATCCGAGAGAAGACTAATGACATTGCCAAAAAATCTTTGGGTATTAGGCGATGGTCAATTAGGCGCAATGCTCAGCCATGCAGGGCAGCCACTGGGCATTAATGTGCGTCCAGTTGATATTATGACCCCATCTGATGTGCAATTACCGCTACTGGCCGACGACATTATTACTGCTGAACGTGAACAATGGCCAGAATCGCAACTCAGTTTGCAATTAAGCCAGCACCCACATTTTATCAACGGCCCTGTATTTGGTCGTTTAGCGGATCGTTTTACGCAAAAAAGCCTGTTAGATGAATTGTCGGTGGCAACCTCACCGTGGCAATTAGTCGATGGCAATACCAGCACCGAAACACTACACAGTGCTTATGGTGAACGGGTATTGTTAAAACGTCGCACAGGCGGTTATGACGGTAAAGGTCAACATTGGTTAAAACAGGTCGAAGCAACCACGATTCCTGATGATTGGCGCAATGAAGCCATTGCCGAGCAAGCGATTAATTTTGACGAAGAAGTGTCATTAGTGGGTGTGCGCACCCAGGATGGCCGTTGTTTGTTTTACCCTTTAACACTCAATCTGCATCAAGACGGTATTTTAATGGCATCGATAGCGCCACTAAGCCGTTTAGCACCGCTACAAGCGGAAGCGGAAACCATGTTAAGCAAGGTGATGAACGGCCTTGAATATGTGGGCGTAATGGCGATGGAGTGTTTTAGAGTTGGTGAACATTTAATGGTTAACGAGCTTGCACCAAGAGTGCATAACTCAGGCCATTGGACTCAGGCTGGCTGTCACATTAACCAGTTTGAACTGCATTTACGCGCGCTGTGCAATTTACCTATGCATCAACCACAGGTTAATTTTCAATGTGTGATGGTTAACTTAATTGGCGTTGATAAAGACGACCGCTGGTTAAGCCTGCCTAATGCTGAGTTATTTTGGTACAACAAAGACGTCAGAGTTGGCCGAAAAGTGGGTCACTTAAACTTGTCGGTGCACAATAAAGCCATGTTAGATGACAGCATAAGCCAACTAAAAAACTGGATGCCACAGCAATACCAGGCACCATTAGATTGGATTTTGGCTGAATTTGCTTAATATCTTATTAACGACGAAATCTGATTAACGACGAAATCTGATTAACGACGAAAAAAGGAGCCTAGGCTCCTTTTTTTATGACTGACAACTTTAAATAAATTCAATTAATTAGGGTGGTTCATCACCACCAGGATGAATCTAAATCGTCTTTGCATTGACCGTATTGGGCCGCGTAACGTCTGGCGCGTTGGTCAACTTTGTTGGCAACAGGGATTAACCATTTCTTCGCTTTATAAGAGCCGCGTTTATAACCGCTCCAACCTTCGTGATAATTTAAATATTGATTCTTAGCATCCCATTTAGACACGCCATTCACTTTATTGGTTTTATAGATATACCAGCCCATAAAATCCATCGCATCGTCAAAGTCGCTGCGACTTGACCAACTGTTACCGGTTTCTCTTACGTAGTCGTCCCAGGTCATGTTTTTAGCCTGAGCATAACCATAGGCATCACTCGCGCGACCCGTTGGAATGAATCCTAAAAAGTATTCCATTGGCGGCGCTGCATTATGTCTAAAGCCACTTTCTTGATACATCATCGCTAATGGAATATGCACTGGCACACCCCACTTTTCTCGGGTATCAACCGCAGCATCGTACCAGGAGCTGTGTTCTTTAAAGATGGAACAAATGTTGTCTGGTTCTTTTGGCGGAGAGGTGGCACAACCTGATAGTTGCAGTAATACGACTGAGCTAATAATAGCTAAAAAAAGCTTCATAACACCTCTATTTGCACTTAATGAACAACTCACGCTAGCCAAAATGACACTCAAGTTAACAACCTAAGCCTATGATGATGCTGGTGAGTTTTACATCAATAAACCATTAATGCAATTCAGGTTTGCGTTTCATTTCACACTCATGTGATTCTGTTTGCCAAACAATTGGCTGCCAATAACCTTGATTTGAACCAATATAAATTCGGTCGATATTGAATTGAGCGGCAATGTGGTAGCGTTGGTCGGCGCTCACATCAACGCTAAGCACTTTAACTTTACGAGCCGCTAATGACACTTTGAGCTCTGGCGCGTTAATGAGCTCAGCGACAGTAAACTCGTGTTTACCGACAGAAAGTGGGTAGTTGGGTCTGGAAATTACTGGTACACCATCAAGATGGGTCACCACAACGCGGTACAGCTGGGCACTGTTATCGGGCGCTAAGTAGCTCGACACAGTGCCACAGGCGGCGATGTCATCTGGCGACGAAGCACACCCTTGCAATATAGTTATCGATAAACACATTGCAACAGGTGATGCTAAGCGGCGCCAAGATAACTTGCTTTGCATGTTTATTTAACCTCAAACGTGCCTGCTGGCACGACATCTTTAAAATACTGCTTTAAAAACTCACTAAACGTATCTTGAGGCTGATCTTCAATGTGTTGCAGTTCAACTAACGAAGCTTTGGCTTCGTCGGCATAGCCCTTTTCAGTCGCTTCACTTAACGGATAATGGCTTAAAAACTCGTGATAGTCTCCGGCAAGTTGCTTTACCCACACACTATGATCGGTGCCTTTTACAACCACTTCATTCATCACACGGCCCGATAAGGTTTTATCTGGATCGTCAATCGCTTCTTTCCATGAGCTCAACGCCGTTTGATAAGCATGGCTATCATCGCCGTCCAGTAATACCGCAAGGGTAGATAACTCGGTAAACAACTCATGCATCCATGGATTTAAGCCTATGGCTTGGCCATTACGTTGCAACATTAATCCTGGTTTTCGCCCTTCTAGCACCACCGCTTTTAAGTTAGCAGCGATTTCAGCTTCGCCAACAGCATCAGTGTCTTCTGAAGGTGACAGTAAACAATGTAATAAAAATAAGTCGAGGAAGCGCACTTGTGTTGCATCAATACCGACTGGGCTAAACGGGTTCACATCTAATGCGCGCACTTCGATGTATTCAACCCCTGCCCGCGCCAATGCTTGCGAAGGCTTTTCGCCTTTCTTTGTCACTCGTTTGGCACGAATTGGTGCATAAAACTCGTTTTCAATTTGTAAAATATTGCTGTTAAGTTGACGGAACTCACCATCAACATTAACCCCAATTTGAGCAAACTTTTTCGATGGCATCTTAATCGCGGCGCCCACACCTTCGAGATATTCTGGCAATGAGTTGTAGCTGATATTTAACGTGTCTTGCTCTTTATTGGTGTAGCCTAAATCACTCATACGCAACGAGGTTGCATAAGGCAAATATAAGGTGCCCTTTCCGGTTTTTTCAAACTCAAAGTCGACTTCTTGATCTTTAATAAACGAGCTACATAACGCAGGCGATGAACCAAATAAATACGGTAACACCCACACTAGGCGGCGGTAGTTACGGATCATGCCAAAATAAGACTCTGAAACAAAATCATCAAAAGTGATACTTTTGCTGCAACACGCGGTGCCATTGCCGTTAGCAATTTTGTCGTCATACAAACGTTGCCATAAATCATTGGATACCGAAAAGTTAAAATGCACACCCGCAATAATTTGCATGAGGGCACCATATCGGTGAGTTAAGCCTTTACGGTATAACGTTTTCATCTTACCGGTATTGGAAGTGCCATAACGCGCAACGGGGATGCTAGCGACGTCACCGACAAAACAAGGCATGCTGACTGGCCACAATTTTTGACCATTAAGATTGCGAACGCTGTAAGCATGAGTTTGAGTTAAGCCTTCAAGTAAATCATCAATACTTTTACTTACAGGAGTAATAAATTCGAGTAATGCTTCACTGTAATCTGTGGTGATCCGCGAGTTGGTTAATGCTGAACCAAGCGCTTTTGGATGCTCGTCTTGAGCTAAATGACCTTTTTCATCAATACGCAATGCTTCACGTTCAATACCACGTAACATGCCCAATAATGCCTCTCGGCCTTGAGTGTCGCTTAAGTGTTCGACTTTTTCATTGAAAGACTTCAATTTATTACTCTCTTTTATGGATTCGCATTGCGAGTAAACAGCTAGACCTGATAATAAAGGATATTGTTACTAAATTCGCAAAAAATGTTTCTCTACGTGAACTAGTCATCTTGCTAGCTACGCTGAATAAAATAAAAACGGCAACACGCTACGGTTACCGTTTATAAGGCCTAAGCCGTTCAAATACTTTAATGACCGACGTTGATGAGCTAATACGAACGATGGCGATTAGTTTGGTCAATGACATTAAAAAAAGCCAGTAAGCATCGCCTCTGGCATAACAATATGAGGTTAACACTGGCTTGTTTCAAGTGCCAGTGTTAACTCGGAGCGTATCAAGTGTTCAACTACTGGGCAAGTGTTACTGTTTCAACCTGATAACCCAGTGCGCGTAAACTCGGTTCAATGCTGGCTTTGTCGCCGACAACGAGCATTACCATATCGTCGAGATTCAATAACTTACTCGCAAGCTGGTTTAACTCTTTTGTCGTGATATTGTTAACGATTTCATCTTGCTTTTGGGTAAAGTTTTTATCGAGTTGATAACGTTGAATCATTCGCAAAAATCCTGCTTTTTGATACGGCGTTTCGTACTCAAGTGCTTGGCTTTGTGCAATCGAGCTGCGCATAAAGTTTAGCTCATCGTCGCTCATGCCGCTTGCTTGATAAGCGTTAATCTCATTTACAAACTCGACTAAAGCATTTGCTGTCACATCACTACGCACACTGGCGTAAGCCATAAACTCACCCGAATCTTCGGCACCGACAAACATGGTTCTTGCGCCATAGGTGTAGCCTTTGTCTTCACGTAGGTTCAAGTTAATACGGCTATTAAAAGCACCACCTAATGGGTAGTTCATCAGGTAAGCTTTAAAGTAATCGCCTGTGGCATCGTAAATTAACGATGTTTTGCCAATGGTAATCACCGATTGTGCAGCACCTGGTTTATCGATTAAATAAATGGTGTTTTTGGGGTGCACAGGTACATCAGGTAACTTAGCGACTTGAGTTGCATCACCTTGCCATTGTGAAAACACTGATAATTTAGGCAATATTTGTTGTTGGTTTAAATCTGACACCACGACCATCTGCGCGTTACCGGCACGATATTGCTGCTGATAATATTGCTTTACATCATCTAAGGTCATAGCCGATAACGATGCTACAGTACCGTTGCTGCTAATGCCCATTGGGCTTTGACGCCCGTAAAGTAGCTCATTAAATCCGCTGCTGGCAATGTAGTTAGGATCTGACAATTGATGCTGTAAACCTTGTATTGCCTGTTGCTTAACACGGTCAAAATCAGCTTGTAAAAAACCTGGGCTAAATAAACGCTCTTCAACCAATGCTAAGGTAGCATCTAGATTTTCAGTTAAGCTCGATACTTTAATGTAGCTTTGCTCACTACTCGCGCCAAAGCTAATGGTTGAGCCTAGCATGTCTAATGCACCAGCAAGCTCTTCGCTGCTGCGCTTAAGACTTGACTCATTTAACATTGAAGCAGTTAAATCGGCCACGCCGGCTTTATCAAGCGTTGCGAGGCGATGACCGCCGTTTAGGTAAATTAATAACTCTACGGTCGGCGTTTCGTTACTTTCTGTGCCCATCACGTTAATGCCGTTCTCAAGCTTAGCTTGCCAAAGCTGCGGCACTGTCAGTGACGGCGCGGCTGAAGATGCTGGCATGTTATTGCGGTCAAAAGATGATTTAGCAAATGCGATGTTTGTTAACCCCGTTACCGCATCTTGCGCTATTGGTAGCACTGTCGGCTCAAAGTTATCAGCATGGGCAATTAATTGCGTTTGCCCTTCTGGCACTATGCTCATGACCACCATAGGTTTGTTTTTGATGTAAGTATTAAACACTCGCATGACATCTGCTTTAGTCACATTGGCATATCGGGCTAAATCAGAGGCCACCATATCTGGCTGACCAAAGAAAGTTTGGTTAGCCGCTAATGTAGACACTTTACCTTGCACACTTTGCATGCCAAATATGGTATCGGCTTCAAACTGCACTTTGACTTTTTGTAAGTCATCATCGGTCACGCCACGTTGCTCAAACTCAGCAATAGTCTGGTTAACCTTGGTTTCAATGTCAGCGAGATTACCGCCTTTAGCGGGGTTTGCAACCGCATACAAAGACAACTGACATGCTAGTTCCTGGCAAGGATGGCTGACACCGGCTTGTACGGCAAAACCTTCTTTAACGAGGTTTTTATAAATCAGTGAGGTTTTACCGCCACCTAATATATTGGCCAATAAGTCGAGTGCGGCTTCATCTGGATGCTGGGCATACACGGTTGGAAAACCAATATAAAGTAACGGCAAATGGACTTTGTCTTGCATCGAAATATAGCGAGTTTTATCTAATGTCACTGACGTTTTTTCGTCTGGTTTGACTTCTGGCCCACGCGGAATTTCACCAAAGTATTGGTTAATCCAGGCTAAAGTTTGCGCTTCATCAAAGTCGCCGCCAATCGTTAATGTGGCATTGTTGGGGCCGTACCAGCGTTGGAAAAAGTGCTTAACATCGTTTGCAGTAGCACGGTCTAAATCTTCTGGCCAACCAATAACCGGCCAAGAATAGGGATGACCCGCGGGATAAAGAGCTTGATTGAAGCGTTCATTTAAGCGCCCATAAGGGCGATTGTCGATGCGTTGGGCACGTTCGTTTTTAACGGTTTCGCGTTGTACTTCAAATTTTTTGTCGGTTAATGCTGGCAATAAAAAGCCCATGCGGTCTGACTCTAGCCAGAGCATTTTTTCGAGTTGATTGCTCGGTACGGTTTCAAAATAGTTAGTGCGGTCGGTATTAGTGGTACCGTTAAGTGTGCCACCAGACTCGGTCACCACTTTAAAATGCTGCTCGTCTGCGACATGCTCAGAGCCTTGAAACATCATGTGTTCAAATAAATGCGCAAAACCACTGCGACCTGCAAGCTCACGAGCTGAGCCTACGTGATAAGTCACGTCAACATGCACTAATGGATCTGACTTGTCTTGATGTAAAATCACCGTCAGGCCATTTGCAAGTTGGTACTTTTTATAGGGAATACTCACTTGGTTTTCTGCCTGGGTAACGGCTTCAATTAAGCTGACGCCTTGAGGCAATGATGATGCTTGTTGCCCATCATATGCACAGCCTGCAAGAGCTGCACTGATGGCACTGGCCAATAACCATTTTTTTAAATGTAGTTTCAAAATCGAGTCCATCCTTTTAGCAAAGCGTCTAACGCACAAGGAACTTGTTGCGCTAGCCTATTAATTCGAGATTCATTTCATATTGTCATACCGACAGAAAGATGAAAACAATCACACTGTAACGTAATATTTTTCCGACAAACATCAATAATGTTGATGCCACTAGAGGCCACTTTAACCAGCCAGCAAGTAGACATAGCACATCACCCACGAGTGGCAACCAAGATAATAACAACGACCAAATGCCGTAACGTTCAACCCACACCAAGGCGGTTTGATGAGATTTACTTTGAATGTCTTGCGGATTTTTAGCCATCCGACCAGCGCGGCCTAAGCCGTAACTAGTCAGCGCGCCCAACGTATTGCCTAACGTCGCCATAAGTAACAACTCAGGCCACATTGTCGACGTATCATTGAGTAACGCCACCAGCAATACTTCGGAGCCGCCCGGTAATAAGGTGGCCGCTAAAAAAGCGCCAGAGAACATCATCCATAAACTGGTCATGACTTGTTTTATTATCTCGTAAAAAGGTTATGAGTGAACGGGCTATACTTTCGACCAACAAAAATCGGTTTTGTTATTGAAATAGGTTAAAAAAGCGTAAAAAATTTAAAGTTATAATAACAAACCCACTTATTCTTATAAGTTATAACAAAATAACGTTGTCGGCTATGAGTTCAGTTCATACAATGCAATTAATAATTATTAACCTTATGCGGGACCTCTGGACGTTTTAAACGCCATGGCCTGCTATTTAACCCATTAACATGCTATCGACTTTGGCATAACACCGTGGGTTTACACTTGGAATTGACATGATACTGCAAACGCTCAATCGTATTCCGTTTTGGCAAAAAGTTATTGCTGGTTTTGTATTGGGTACCCTCACCGGTGTTGGTTTAGGTGAATCGGCGGTCATCCTAAAACCCCTTGGCGATTTATTTATCAGTGCCATCAAAATGTTGGTCGCGCCGCTGGTATTTTGTGCCATCGTGGTCAGTATTACCTCGCTAGGATCGCAAGGTAATTTAAAGCGCTTAAGTTTTAAAACCTTAGCGATGTTTATGTTTACTGGCACCATTGCCTCGTTTATCGGTCTCACCATTGGTAGCCTTATCGACATGGGCGGTAGCCTGACGCTGGCCACCACAGAAGTGCGCGAACGCGATATCCCTGGGTTTGCGCAAGTATTATTAAACATGATCCCGGTGAATCCATTTGCTTCGCTAGCTGAAGGTAACGTGTTGCAAATTATTGTATTTGCTGCGTTGGTGGGCATTGCAATTAATGCCGTGGGCGAAAAAGCCGTTCCGCTTAAAAATATCATGGAAGCAGGTGCTGAAGTGATGTTCCAGTTAACTCGCATGGTACTTAAATTAACCCCTATCGGCGTATTTGGACTGATGGCTTGGGTTGTGGGCGAGTATGGCTTAAGTACGCTTTTGCCGTTAGGTAAGTTTATTATGGCGATTTATATTGCTGCGCTTATCCACATTATTGTTGTTTACGGTGGCCTCGTTAAGTTTGCTGCGGGGTTAAGCCCAATACAGTTTTTCCGCAAAGCATTGCCAGCACAAGTTGTGGCATTTAGTACTGCATCAAGTTTTGGTACTTTACCGGCTAGCACCCGCTGCACTGAAGCCATGGGCGTGTCAAAACGCTATAGCGCGTTTGTACTGCCACTAGGCGCAACCATGAACATGGACGGTTGCGGCGGAATTTACCCTGCCATTGCTGCAATATTTATTGCGCAAATTTATGGTATTCCACTGGATATGACCGATTACATGCTGATTGCGGTGACCGCAACGGTAGCTTCGGTGGGTACTGCGGGCGTGCCTGGTAGTGCGATGGTGATGTTAACGGTGACATTAGGTGTGATTGGTTTACCGCTTGAAGGTATTGCCTTTATTGCGGCCATTGACCGTATTATCGATATGATCCGCACTGCCACTAACGTCACAGGCGATATGATGACGGCCGTTGTCATTGGTAAAAGCGAAGGTCAGTTGGATGTAGAGCAGTTTTATGCTGATGAAAAGCCGGTTGAACAAACCGCATAACGTTATCGATGTGAACATATAAATCATTAAGCCAGCACTAACGTGCTGGCTTAATGATATTAACGATATAGATTAATGATTGTCTGACGGTTTCAATACCCTATCTCGGACTCGACAGCTTTAACCCCACGATAGCGATAACGCTGTTAGTCATAGCACGCTTAAGTAAATAATCTCAACTCTAGATACATAATATAAAACCGCCCAAACCGGTTAAGATTTGGGCGGTTAATAATTTGATATGCCAATATCTAAATCAGGATGTTAAGGCTAATCTTGAATCTCAACCTTGAAACTCAATCTGAAAAATAAGCCAATCTGTGATTCAGATAATATTACCCTAACACAGCCAATAATACCCCAGCAGCTACAGCGCTACCGAGCACACCTGCAACATTTGGCCCCATCGCGTGCATGAGCAAGAAGTTTTGGTCGTTAGACTCTAAACCCACCTTGTTAACCACTCGCGCCGCCATAGGTACAGCAGATACACCAGCCGCGCCAATCAACGGATTAACTTTACCGCCAGACAGCTTACACATTAATTTAGCCATTAATACACCCGTTGCAGTGCCAATACTAAAGGCTACCGCGCCAAGGATTAAAATCCCTAAGGTTTCTATGCGTAAAAACTGATCGGCTGATAACTTTGATCCCACAGCTAGCCCTAAAAAAATGGTCACGATGTTGATCAACTCGTTTTGTGCCGTTTTAGACAAACGGTCAACCACGCCAGATTCACGCATCAAATTACCAAGACAGAACATGCCAACAAGTGGTGTTGCTGCAGGCAAAAACAGAATGGTCATTCCCAATACCATCAAAGGGAAGATGATTTTTTCTTTTTTGCTGACTTCACGCAGCTGCTCCATTTTAATTGAGCGTTCTGCTTTGGTCGTTAGTAATCTCATAATTGGAGGCTGAATTAACGGTACTAATGCCATATAAGAGTAGGCCGCAACAGCAATAGCACCTAACAAATCCGGTGCAAGCTTAGAAGCCAAGAAAATAGCCGTTGGACCGTCTGCTCCACCAATAATGGCTATGGCAGCAGCATCTTGCATCGTAAATGAAAACCCAGGCACGGCATTAAGTGCAATCGCCCCTAATAAGGTCGCAAAAATACCAAACTGAGCAGCAGCACCTAATAACAAGGTTTTCGGGTTAGCAATTAGCGCACCAAAATCGGTTAATGCCCCTACGCCCATAAAAATCAGTAGCGGAAACACGCCTGTCTCAATCCCGACATGATAAGCAAAGTAAAGTAAGCCGCCTTCTTCAGTAAAGCCTGCATTAGGGATATTGGCCAAAATAGCGCCAAAACCGATAGGTAGCAGTAAAAGTGGCTCAAAACCTTTCACAATGGCTAAAAATAATAACAAACACCCTACTGCCATCATCAATACTTGGCCGCCAGAAAAATTGGCAATACCCGTTTCGGACCAAAAGGCCATTAATCCTTCCATTTTGACCTCTTATGCTAATGCAAGTAATGCTGAACCGACTGTCACGCTGTCACCTTGCTTAACTGCAAGGTTAGCGATGATACCGTCTTGTGGTGCACGAATTTCGGTTTCCATTTTCATAGCTTCTAAAATAATGACCACCTCACCGGTTTTAACCGCTTGGCCGTTGCTTACAAGCACTTTAAAGATATTTCCCGATAGAGGCGCAGACATAGTACATTTAACCTCACCAGCAGAGGCTGGAGCAGCTTGAGCTGGTGCACTGGCCACTGATGTTGCTGATGTTGCTGATGTTGGCGCAATATTGCTAATGTCACCGCCTTCGCTGACTTCAACCACAAAGCTTTGACCATCAACATTAACGGTATAGGTTTGCGGGCCTTTATCATCAGTAACCTGCAAATCATCTGCGCTAGGTACGGGTTCAAATGCATCCGGATTGCCACGATTTTTAAGAAACTTAAGACCAATTTGATTAAACAACGCGTAAGTCATGACATCGTCATCTAACTCAGCCGCTAAGCTAAAACCTTGTTCTTTTGCAGCTTGTTCAAGCTCAACACGTAATTTATCCAGTTCTGGTGCAATCAAATCTGCCGGACGGCACGTAATCGGTGACTCGCCTTTTAACACACGTGCTTGTAGCTCGGCATTAACGGGCGCAGGCGTGGCACCGTATTCGCCTTTTAGTACGCCTTCGGTCTCTTTAGTCATGGATTTGTAGCGCTCGCCCATCAATACGTTAATCACGGATTGTGAGCCAACAATTTGCGAGGTAGGTGTCACTAATGGTAAAAAGCCAAGATCTTCACGTACCCGTGGAATCTCCTCAAGCACGGCATCCATTTTGTCAGCAGCGCCCTGCTCTTTTAATTGGTTTTCCATGTTAGTTAGCATGCCGCCAGGCACTTGTGCACGTAAGATACGTGAATCAATCCCTTTTAACGCACCTTCAAAGCGCACGTATTTTTTACGCACTTCACGGAAGTATGCGGCGATTTCTTCTAACAGCACCATGTCATAGCCCGTGGCTCTGTCAGTATCTTCGACCATAGCAACAAGTGTTTCAGTGGCACTGTGACCATAAGTTTGGCTCATTGAAGAGATCGCGGTATCCAGTACATCAACCCCGGCTTCAATCGCCTTTTGATAGGTTGCGGTGCTTAACCCTGTGGTGGCATGACAATGCATCGAAACCATTAAGTCTGTTTGCGACTTTAAACGGCTAATAAGCTCATAGGCCTGCATTGGCTTAAGTAAACCAGCCATATCTTTAATACATAAAGAATCTGCGCCCATGTCTTCTAAACGCTTAGCCATATCCACCCAGGTATCGATGGTATGCACTGGGCTTGTGGTAAATGAAATTGTACCTTGTGCATGTCCGCCAACGTTTTTAACTGCCTTAACTGCCGTTTCAAGGTTACGTACATCATTCATAGCATCGAAAATACGGAACACATCGACACCGTTGGTATGAGCACGCTCGACAAAGCGAGTCACGACATCGTCGGCATAATGACGGTAGCCTAGTAAATTTTGCCCACGCAATAACATTTGCTGCGGCGTATTAGGCATGGCTTTCTTTAATTCACGAATACGGTCCCACGGATCTTCGCCAAGATAACGAATACAAGAGTCGAATGTGGCTCCACCCCATGACTCAAGTGACCAAAATCCAACTTTGTCTAATAGCGGTGCAATGGGCAGCATATCGTCGATACGTAACCGCGTGGCCAGTATTGATTGGTGGGCGTCACGTAGGACAACATCGGTTAGTGCTAATGGCTTGCTCATATTGACTCCAAATTTATTTCGCGCGGTATTGATGTATCGCAGAGGTAATTGCGCTTACCAGCTTAGGATCTAATGTTGACTGAGCCGATGCTCTTGGTGCTATCGGCGCAGGTGTTGGTGTAGCCACTGGCGCAGGAAAAAGCTTTGCAACAATCCCTATACCCACGATCAATAGACTTAAAAATATAAACACTAGGCCCATGCCCATTATCATGATGCCCAGCGCATCGGATAACTGCTCAGATATCGATGTCATGCTTCCTCGCTTATTTTTCTAACCATTAAATCTTATGTCGTAAATTGTTGAGGCTGTCGATGCACCATCACTGTGCGCGATGGTGACAAGTCGATTTGCAGCCGTAATTTTGAGCCACGGATTAACAATTGCTAATTCAGAAAGCATAAATATTCAATTTAATATCGATTTAATACTGTGTTCCATTGAGTCAACGTCACGATTAACGCGACATAAACTCAAAATCCTGTCACAAAATATAAACAATATACGTCAACATTGCTATCCTTTTGTAAATTGGTCTTACCAAAACAAATGTTCAATGACAGTGCAGCAAAGGAATATTCAAAATAAACCCCCAATAAATAAAGATTCTATAATTATTTACGCGATTTCAATCTACAAATCACAAAATCGATAACATTAACGGTCAAGCAACATGCCGAAATAGTGCATCATACTTAAGCAAACGAATAAAATAACTGACATTAAGCAATAAAAATGAATAAAAATGTAATTAGCCAACCTAAACTCGAGATAAGAGATGGAAACAAAATGTTTAATATCAAATCATTAAGGTTCAAATGTTTCAAACTTGTGATTTTTTGCTAATAAGGTGAATTAACGCGTCAATAGCTAGCCGATTGCAAGTTCATTCAACGCATTCAGCGAGACAAAAGGCTTTTTGAAAACCTTTTTTATTCCCAGTTCAGATTGGTTAAGAAATATGTACTTGATTGAGCCTAAATCATCACGTTGATGAGCCCAACGAATAGCTGAAAGGATATGAAAGAGGATTAGCAATGTGAATGAGACTGGCAAACAGACATAAAAAAACGCCCTGTATAAATACAGGGCGTTTTTAATATGGTGCGCGTGGGAGGATTCGAACCTCCGACCGCCTGGTTCGTAGCCAGGTACTCTATCCAGCTGAGCTACACGCGCAAAATCGGTACAACATGCCATTTATTAGTAACACAACCATTATAGCTGCTAAAACAATAAATGGCGGAGAAGGAGGGATTCGAACCCTCGATGGGATTTAAAGCCCATACTCCCTTAGCAGGGGAGCGCCTTCGGCCACTCGGCCACCTCTCCGCAAAAATGGTGCGCGTGGGAGGATTCGAACCTCCGACCGCCTGGTTCGTAGCCAGGTACTCTATCCAGCTGAGCTACACGCGCGAAATTTGGGTTTTGGTGAAACATGAATGGTGCGCGTGGGAGGATTCGAACCTCCGACCGCCTGGTTCGTAGCCAGGTACTCTATCCAGCTGAGCTACACGCGCATTCATGGTTTACACATTAATAGTAAATGGTGCGGATGGGAGGATTCGAACCTCCGACCGCCTGGTTCGTAGCCAGGTACTCTATCCAGCTGAGCTACATCCGCATCGATTTTACTATTTTAAGAAATGGCGGAGAAGGAGGGATTCGAACCCTCGATGGGATTTAAAGCCCATACTCCCTTAGCAGGGGAGCGCCTTCGGCCACTCGGCCACCTCTCCGTTTTCTTGGCGCACATATTACTGTTTGACGAAAATAAGTCAAACCCTTTTTAGGGATCCTATCTTCATTTGGACTGTTTTTAATCACATTGGGGATAATAGCTTCAAATAGTCGTGAAAACTGTATTCATTTTTACGAATATTACTTTAAAAAATGATTTTCAAAGACTTTTTTTATACCGCTCAAAAATGATCATTTACTCAGAAAACAAAAAAGTCAGCAAACTGCTGACTTTATTTTTATCGGACAAAATAGCCGAAATTAGTAATTGCCACCTTCTGGAGGCGTACCTGATTTCTCAGATTGAATACGTTGGTAGATCTCTTCACGGTGAACCGATACTTCTTTAGGTGCATTAACACCAATACGTACCTGATTACCTTTAACACCTAACACAGTAACGGTGACTTCATCACCAATCATTAATGTTTCGCCTACACGACGAGTCAAAATTAGCATTCGATTGCTCCTTTAGTTCAATCTGCATAACACGCTTTGTCCGTAATATGCGTTTATTATAAGGTTCGCTTTACATAAAATCATAGTATCTATTTCTAAATACGTCAGTTTATAAAGCATTATCTATTCGGAAATTTTAAAGTCTGACGAAAATATCAACTATCAATACGTAATAAGTCCAAATTCATCATATTTGCACTCACCACGGTGTTAAATAAATCTAAACAGCAAAACCAATAACAAAACGACAGAGATAAAACCATTAATGACCTGTGTACGCACACAGTTGCAATCACAACTTATTACCCTAGTAATCCCTTTAAACGCTTTTTACTGTTAGCGAGTTACTTCACTATGCCAAATCTACTGTTGGCACTCAAGTTATAAAGTTGAATATCTTAGACTTTATGCCCTAAGTGCCAATTAAAGCGCTATTTTGGCTAAATGTTAGCTCAAACGCTCAGTAATCCAAGGTTCAACAGATGCTAATGCAGCCGCTAAGTTCTCAGGTTGTGTGCCACCAGCTTGAGCCATATCAGGGCGTCCACCGCCTTTACCGCCTACTTGCTGAGCGACCATAGCAACCAGTTCACCTGCTTTAACTTGTTTAGTTAAGTCGTTGCTAACACCCGCAATCAGGTTAACTTTGCCATCTTTTGCAGTGCCAAGCACAATAATGGCTGATTTAAGCTTCTGCTTTAATTCATCTTGCAAACCACGCAATGAGCCAGGGTCAACGCCCTCCATCAATTTAACCAGCACTTTAACGCCATGAATGTCTTTAGCATCACCGGCCATATCAGCACTGGCTGCAGCCGCTAATTTATCTTTAAGTTGCGATAACTCTTTTTCAAGCTGCTTCACTTTATCTAATTGGGCTTTTAATTTAGTCACAACAGATGCATTGTCTGATTTGAGCAACTGCGCAGCTTCATCTAGCATTGCCTGTTGCTCTGCAACATAGCTCATAGCCGCTGAACCCGTTACGGCTTCAATACGACGTACACCCGCAGCGATACCACCTTCGGAAGTGATTTTGAATAAACCGATATCACCCGTGCGGCCAACGTGAGTACCGCCACACAATTCAATAGAAAAGTCACCCATAGTCACAACACGTACTTGGTCATCGTACTTTTCACCAAATAGCGCCATAGCGCCTTTTTCTTTGGCTTCATCAATGGCCATTTCGGCAGTTTTTAATTGATGATTACGACGGATCTGGGTGTTAACTAATTCTTCTACCGCTTTTAATTCTGACGGTTTAACCGCTTCAAAATGTGAAAAATCGAAACGCAGACGCTCAGGATTCACTAACGACCCTTTCTGTGTAACATGTGAACCTAATACTTGACGTAATGCAGCATGCAACAAGTGAGTCACAGAGTGATTTAACTGAGTACGGTGACGTAATTTTTTATCCACTTGTGCAGATAACGTTTGCCCTACGACTAATTGACCTTGCGCTAATTGGCCTTGATGACCTGTCGCTTGACCAAACTTTTGAGTATCACTCACTGTAAATTCAATACCTTGAGCCGTTAACAAGCCTTTATCACCAACCTGCCCGCCTGATTCAGCATAAAATGGGGTATTGGCTAAAACGACAATAGCATCTTGACCGGCAACAACTTGCTCAACAGCTTTTCCATCAACATATAAACCCGTTACCGTTGACTCACCCGTAAGCTCCGTATAGCCACAGAACGCGGTTTCAGCATCAATGATTAAATTACTGTTGTAGTCTGCACCAAAGTTACCTGCAGCTTGAGCACGACGCCTTTGCTCTGCCATTGCGACTTCAAAACCCGCTTCGTCAACATGAATATCACGTTCGCGACATACGTCAGCAGTCAAATCGACAGGGAAGCCATAAGTGTCATACAGTTTAAAGACCGTTTCACCATCTAACGTGTCGCCTTTAAGGGTATTTAATGCGCCGTCTAAAATGACTAAGCCGCGCTCTAGGGTTCGGGCAAACTGCTCTTCTTCTGCTTTTAATGCTTTTTCAACAATCGCCTGCATGGCGTTTAAGCCGTTTGCTGCATCGCCCATCACGCTGATTAGGGTCGGCACTAATTTGTAGAAAAAAGCATCAGTTGCGCCTAACTTATTACCATGACGCACTGCGCGGCGAATAATACGGCGCAGCACATAACCACGCCCTTCGTTTGATGGCATAACACCGTCAGCGATTAAAAAAGCACATGAACGGATATGGTCAGCAATAACACGTAGCGATTTATTTTCTAAATCGGAGAATCCAATAATGTCAGCAGCTTTAGCGATTAATTGCTTAAAGATATCGATTTCGTAGTTTGAATGAACACCTTGCATGATGGCTGCAATACGCTCAATACCCATACCGGTATCAACTGAAGGTTTAGGTAATGGCAACATTTCACCGTCTGCTTGACGGTTATATTGCATAAATACAATATTCCAAATTTCAATAAAACGATCGCCATCTTCTTCTGGAGTGCCTGGACGACCACCCCAAATGTGATCGCCATGATCATAGAAAATTTCACTGCATGGACCACAAGGACCGGTATCACCCATTTGCCAGAAGTTATCTGAAGCGAACGCAGCACCTTTGTTGTCACCGATACGGATCATGCTTTCAGCAGGTACGCCAATTTTTCGGGTCCAGATGTCATAAGCTTCATCATCGGTTTCATAAATAGTGACGCATAAACGTTCTTTAGGAAGTTTTAAGGTTTCAGTTAAAAATGTCCAAGCAAAACGAATCGCTTCTTCTTTAAAGTAATCACCGAAACTGAAGTTACCGAGCATTTCAAAAAAAGTATGATGACGTGCGGTATAGCCTACGTTGTCTAAATCGTTGTGTTTACCACCCGCACGAACGCAGCGTTGTGAAGATGTCGCACGTGTATAATTTCGCTTATCCATGCCGAGGAACACATCTTTAAACTGGTTCATACCCGCATTGGTAAATAACAGTGTTGGATCGTTTGTGGGAACGAGTGAGCTGCTATCAACAACCTGATGTCCGTTATCTTCAAAATACTTTAAAAAAGCACTTCTTAACTCTGCTGTAGTCTGAAACATGAAATGGCCCTGAAATAGAAGAATACAAAGGTAACTAGCTTGACATGCAAGCCAGTAAATGTAGGCATTATATACTGAATTTAACGCAAGAAGCGAGACGAGCGAGCCGATTATCATCTGAGCAAAAATCGATGAATGAACGATACATTTCACAACCATTCTCAGCAGATGAAACGTGTTTGCTCATTAGGTGTCTTATTAGATTTTTTACTGATATCTAGGGTCTGTTGTTCTTTGATGGTTGAATTTTGTTCGAGTTAAAAACGTTTTAATCGAGACGAATGGATTGATGCCTAGTCATCTAAGCAACTCTTTATTTACAAAGAGTCATTCAACAAAGAGTAAAACGTTTTTAGCCGAACCCTTCGGGCAGCGTTTGTTGACCACTTTTACGGCGTAATCGACTTTTTATGTAGAATAACTATACCTCACAGTTTCTGCAGCGCAGTAATATATGTAAGTAGTGGCCAACAATTCGCTGCAAAAACAACCTTGAAAGATCAATAGGACCTAAGATTAGATCAGATTAAATATAACGCGGAAACAGTGCTTAGGCATCTCACATATAAAGCAGGTACAGAATTTGAGTTAGAAGTGTGTAGCGAGGGAATTTAAGACACTGACGTATTAAATAAATACACTTTAGATAGAGATAACTGAGTCGTTTTAATATTTACCGCGTTTTCTATAAAAAAATCGCGGTGCACTATATGCGCACCGCGACACTTTATTCATTTTACTTATCAGTCAATGAGTCAGATGACTAAGGCTTAATTAAAAAACTTCGCCCGTTTCTAAATCAATGTTTTCATCACCGTCGTCAGCACTTGATGAACTGCCTGTACCACTAGCAAGTAACATTGAACGTAAGGTAGTATCAATTTCTGTCGCAATGGCTGGGTTTTCAGTTAAGAATTTACCAGCATTTGCACGACCTTGACCAATTTTCTCACCTT
This sequence comes from Shewanella sp. MF05956, assembly GCF_059758055.1. NCBI lineage: Bacteria > Pseudomonadati > Pseudomonadota > Gammaproteobacteria > Alteromonadales > Shewanellaceae > Shewanella > Shewanella sp. MF05956. The sequence continues at coordinate 126,521 of NZ_JCAYNV010000002.1, forward strand.
TGTAGCTATACCATGCACCGGCTTTATCGACGATTTTGTGAAGTACACCTAAATCAACTAATTCGCCCGTACGGTTAATACCTTGACCATAAAGAATTTGGAATTCAGCTTGTTTAAAAGGCGCTGCAATTTTGTTTTTAACGACTTTAACGCGTGTTTCGTTACCCACCACTTCATCACCGTCTTTTACAGCACCGGTACGACGAATATCTAAACGTACAGAAGCATAAAACTTAAGTGCATTACCACCTGTAGTGGTTTCTGGGTTACCAAACATCACACCAATCTTCATGCGGATTTGGTTAATGAAAATAAGCAAAGTATTAGATTGCTTAAGGTTACCCGCAAGCTTACGCATTGCCTGGCTCATCATACGTGCGGCTAGGCCCATGTGTGAGTCACCGATTTCGCCTTCGATTTCCGCTTTAGGTGTTAGTGCAGCTACCGAGTCAACAATGATGACATCAACAGCGCCAGAGCGAGTTAAGGCATCACAAATCTCAAGGGCTTGCTCACCAGTATCTGGCTGAGAACACAATAAGTTATCAATATCTACGCCAAGCTTTTTAGCATAAATAGGGTCTAACGCATGCTCTGCATCAATAAACGCACAGGTTTTACCTTGACGTTGAGCTGCTGCAATCACTTCGAGTGTTAATGTTGTTTTACCTGATGACTCTGGTCCGTAAATTTCAACGATACGGCCTAGAGGTAAACCACCAGCACCTAGGGCGACGTCCAATGAAAGTGAACCGGTAGAGATAGTTTCAACATCCATTGTGCGGTCTTCGCCCAATTTCATAATTGAGCCTTTACCAAATTGCTTTTCAATTTGGCTTAATACGGCGGCAAGTGCTTTCTCTTTGTTTGGATCAACCTTCATTGTAAAACCCTCTTAAGGCATTCAATACGTTTAGTAAAATGCGATTTTTATTTAGGTGAGATGTTATAACTCATCTCAATATGTTCATCAGTATACTGTATAGTCATACAGTATCAAGTGTTGATCGTAATTTTTTTTATTCCTAGCCGAATTGCCTTTTTACATCAATATTTTACCCACCAAGCATTTTTATTGTGAATTGATTTATACCCCGAAGATAAAAATTGTTAAGATTAGCGCCATAAAGTTTCATGCCCCAAGATTGATAGAGTGAAGAGTCCATAATGACTGTAATTGATACCAGCGATTTAGAAAAACATACCCCGATGATGCGACAATATTTGAGCTTAAAAGCCGCTCATGCCGACATGTTGCTGTTCTATCGAATGGGCGATTTTTACGAGTTATTTTATGATGATGCTAAAAAAGCATCTGAACTGTTGGGCATTTCATTGACCGCTCGCGGTAAAAGCGGTGGCGACCCAATCCCAATGGCGGGTATTCCTTATCATGCTGTTGAAGGCTACTTAGCTAAGTTGGTACAGATTGGACAGTCGGTGGCCATTTGTGAGCAAATTGGCGATCCTGCAACATCAAAAGGCCCAGTTGAACGTCAAGTGGTACGTATTGTGACTCCTGGCACATTAACTGATGAAGCGCTATTACAAGAGAAACAAGACAACTTACTCGCGGCGCTTTATCAAGGTAAAACGGGTTTTGGTTATGCCACGCTCGACATTTCATCAGGACGTTTTGTTGTTGCGGAACTACCGACTCGTGAAGCATTAGAAGCAGAGTTACAGCGTACTCATCCAGCTGAATTACTTTACAGCGAAGATTTTACTGACATGCTGTTAATCAATAACATGAAAGGGATCCGACGCCGCCCTGAATGGGAATTTGATTACGATACCAGTGTCAATTTATTGCTCAATCAATTTGGCACTAAAGATTTGCATGGCTTTGGTATTAGCGATGCGCGCTTAGCATTACAAGCTGCAGGCTGCCTAATGCAGTATGTCAAAGACACCCAAAAAATGGCCTTACCGCACATCAATTCGATTGTGCGCTTTAATCAATCTGAATCAATCATTTTAGATGCTGCGACTCGTCGCAACTTAGAGCTAACCCAAAATTTATCTGGCGGCCGTGATAACACCCTGGCATGGGTACTCGACAATACAGCGACGCCTATGGGCAGCCGCATGTTGCAACGTTGGATCCATGAACCACTTCGCGACCGTAAAGCCGTTCAATTACGCCACGGGGCTGTAAATGAATTAATTGAACAAGACCTTTACCACACTCTGCATGAGCAACTGAAAAGCTTAGGTGATATTGAACGTATTATGGCCCGCCTTGCTTTGCGCAGCGCCAGACCACGAGATTTTTCGCGTTTAAAGCAAGCTTTAGCATTACTGCCGACCATTCAACAAACGCTATCAACTTGCCAGCAACAGCAAATGTCTACGTTAGCGGCGCAGTTGGGTGAGTTTCCTGAGCAGCACGACTTGCTCGAACGCGCTATTGTCGATAACCCACCGATGTTAATTCGTGATGGCGGCGTGATTAAAAGCGGTTACCATGCTGAGTTAGACGAATGGCGTAAGCTGAGTGAAGGCGCCAATGATTACTTGGTCGAAATGGAAGCTCGCGAAAAACTGCAAACTGGGATCAGTACCCTCAAAGTGGGCTATAACCGCGTGCATGGCTATTACATTGAAGTCAGTCGCTTACAAGCAGATAAAGTCCCATTAAGTTATCAGCGCCGCCAGACACTAAAAGGAACTGAACGCTATATCACCCCAGAGCTTAAAGAATACGAAGAAAAAGTACTTTCAAGCCAAGGTAAAGCGTTGGCAATAGAAAAACAGCTATGGGAACAACTGTTTGACTTACTGTTACCTAAATTACAAGAACTGCAAATCTTCGCCACTGCAGCCGCACAGTTAGATGTATTAAGTAACTTTGCCGAACGAGCAGAAACCCTCAATTATCAGTGTCCACAAATGACTGACGGTATTGGGATTCATATTGATGCAGGTCGCCACCCTGTGGTTGAGCAGGTGAGTCAATCTGCCTTTATTGCCAACCCAGTTAGCCTGACGCCTCAGCGCAAAATGTTGATCGTAACCGGCCCCAATATGGGCGGTAAGTCAACTTATATGCGTCAGGTAGCACTTATCACTTTAATGGCTCACATTGGGTGTTTTGTGCCCGCAGATTCTGCTCAAATAGGTGAAATTGATCGAATATTTACACGTATTGGTGCATCAGACGATTTAGCATCGGGTCGTTCAACCTTCATGGTAGAGATGACCGAAACAGCCAATATTTTGCATAATGCGACAGCCAATAGTTTGGTATTAATGGATGAAATAGGCCGAGGAACCTCAACCTATGATGGTTTGTCGCTAGCGTGGTCTGCTGCTGAATATCTCGCTAAACAAGTCAGTGCGCTGACCTTGTTTGCAACACATTATTTTGAGCTAACTCAATTGCCAGAATTATTACCAGCTGTCGTCAATGTGCACTTAGATGCGATTGAACATGACGATACCATTGCCTTTATGCATGCCGTTCAAGAGGGTGCAGCCAGTAAAAGTTATGGTTTGCAAGTTGCCGCATTAGCCGGTGTGCCAAATCAAGTGATCAACGCGGCTAAACATAAACTGCATCAACTCGAAAACCGTGATAGTGCAGTATCAGAACATGCACCATCACAAGTGAGCATGAATTTACTTGCGCCGATGCCGGAGCCTTCACCCGCTTTAGTTAAGCTAACGCAAATAAATCCTGATGATTTTACGCCTAAGCAAGCTCTTGATTTATTGTATGAATTAAAACGTTTAGCACGCTAGGACCACAAAAAGCAGGCCATAAAAAGGACACTAAAATGTGTCCTTTTTTATTGTGGGCAAGTTAACATTACTCTTAATATGCTAAATATTAGTCCCTAAAAAGCGCTTCTACTGACAACCCTTGCGAGCCGAGTAAATCTTTTAGACGCTTTAACGCTTCAACCTGAATTTGACGAACTCGCTCGCGCGTTAGCCCTATTTCAGCACCCACGTTTTCAAGTGTTGATGGTTCATAGCCTAACAAACCAAATCGTCTTGCAAGCACTTCACGTTGTTTCGTATTAAGCTCATTTAACCAACCTACAATTGAGTTAGATAAATCTTCGCTTTGTACTCGATGATCTGGCCCAACGGAATCGTCGTCAGCAATCACATCTAATAATGCTTTTTCATTATCGCCACCTAACGGTGAATCAACGGAGGTAATTCTTTCATTCAGTTTAAGCATGCGACTCACATCGCCCGTTGAAACATCGAGTTTTTCAGCGATTTCTTCCGCGGTGGGTTCATGGTCAAGTTTTTGTGCGAGCTGCCTTGCAGTGCGAAGATAGACATTTAATTCTTTTACAACATGGATAGGAAGCCTGATCGTGCGAGTTTGATTCATAATGGCACGTTCAATGGTTTGTCTAATCCACCAGGTCGCATAAGTCGAAAAGCGGAAACCACGTTCAGGGTCAAACTTTTCTACCGCTCTGATCAGGCCTAAATTGCCTTCTTCAATGAGATCGAGCAACGCTAAACCACGATTGTTGTATCTTCTGGAAATTTTAACGACAAGACGTAAGTTACTTTCTATCATGCGGTTGCGAGATTTTTCGCAGCCTTTGAGGGCTTTACGTGAAAAATAGACTTCTTCTTCAGCTGTAAGCAAAGGAGAAAAACCAATTTCACCTAAATATAATTGAGTGGCATCGAGGTTTTTTTGTAAGTCTTCTTGGACTTTGTCTTCTATTTCGAGTTGCTGCACCAAATCGCCTTTTTTGGCTGCAACCTCTTGTGGTTGTTTAGCTAGATCGACAAGTGGTTCTGCTATTGCAGTACTGTTTTTGCGGCTCATAATTGCTCTCCCAAACCTAATTTGTGATATGTAATCTACTTCACTTGCCTATCCTCCGTTATTTATGTTGCTAAACAATTACTGTTTAGGTAGATATCGTAATGGGTTAACTGACTTGCCGTGATAACGCACTTCAAAATGAAGCATCACTTGGCTTGTCCCTGTACTGCCCATTTTTGCAACTGTTTGGCCTGCGCTAACATATTGCTTTTCTTTAACCATAATCGTGTCTGCATGAGCATAAGCACTTAAAAAATCATCGTTATGTTTGATAATCACTAAGTTGCCATATCCTCGAAGCGCATTGCCTGCGTATACGACTCTACCATCTGCTGCGGCCTTAATAATGTCTCCGCGATTACCAGCAATCTTAATACCTTGATTGCCTTGTTCTGACGCCGAAAAATACCCGATTATTCGACCTCTAACTGGCCAGTGCCATTGCTGAACTTGTTGTGGCAAGTTTGCGACAGGACCGTTTGCATTTTGGTTAACTATTTGTTGGGTAGTTGTTACAGAATACGCAGGCTTTACTTTGTGATCAAGATCTTTTTTCGTTCTGTCTGATACGACCACTGGCTGTGGCTTTGCGACTGCAACAGGTTGGATTGTTTGCGATTCAGTACGACGGGGAACCGATGAGTATGGCTGAGTAATGGCTTTAGTTTGCACCGCTGAAGCATAAGCTTGTGGTGCGCTAGCACCAGTAGACACTGAACCATTAGCGCTTGCTAAATTAAGTGTTTGCCCTGGATAAATGGTATAAGGCGCGTGCAGATTATTCTCTCTGGCAAGCGCAGCAAAGTGTCTCCCAGCGCCCCATGCAATAGAATACAAAGTATCACCTTTTTTTACGGTGTACTTATGGGTTTTAAGCGAGCCTTTGTGATAACGAGGACCATGATTTTTTGATGATAAACTATCAACCGGCGCGGGACGTTCAGCTTGAAAGCTACATCCTGTCAGCATGATTGCTAAGACCAAACCATTTGGCCAACCGGTATTCATCAAACAATGTCCTTAAGGAAAATACATAGGCGCACAGCGAATAGGCGCATTTTACATGATAAAGCATCACTCAGATCAAAACATGAAGCAGAACTCATGTTTTAGGCTAAATCACCATTGATTAATGGCACAAATTTAACCGCTTCGATTATTTCAGAATGGAACGTTGCGCCAGTGCGAGTAATTTTAAGCAATTGTTGTGTATCTTCGCCCACGGGAATAATTAATACCCCGTTATCAGCAAGCTGTTCAAGTAATGCTTGTGGGACAGAAGCCGCCGCCGCGGTCACCATAATGCCATCAAATGGACCACGATTAGGCCAACCTTGCCAACCATCACCGTATTTAAATGACACATTGTGCAAGTCTAGGCGCTTAAGCCTTTGTCTGGCTTGAATTTGCAGGGCTTTTATTCTTTCTATTGTACAAAGCTCTGGAATGAGCGAAGCAAGCACTGCCGCTTGATAACCCGAACCAGTACCAATTTCGAGTACTTTTTGTGGGTTATGCTGCAGCAAAAGCTCTGTCATGCGCGCCACAATGTACGGCTGAGATATTGTTTGACCTTGGCCAATGGGTAACGCGGTATTTTCATAGGCTTTGTGCGCTAAGGCGTCGTCGAGAAATAACTCACGCGGGGTGGTGGCGACTGCGTGTAATACCGCAGGGTGGCGGATCCCAGCATCAGACAACTTTTTTGCCAAATTCATTGCTGATGTTGAAGCAACCCTAGTCATATTTTTGTTATCCACTCAGCTAATCCGTTTAGTTGATTGTATGCAGTTAAATCGACAGTTAACGGTGTAATCGACACGTACCCGGCTGCAACAGCACCAAAATCAGTGCCTTCGCCAGCGTCTTGTTCACTGCCAACTGGACCCAACCAATAGATATCTTTACCAGCAGGGTCTTGGGTTTTTATCATACCTTCCGCTTTGTGCCTGGCACCTAAACGAGTGACTTTAATCCCTTTAATTTGTTCAACAGGCAAGTCTGGCACATTCACATTTAAAATTTGATCGCTATTTACAGGGTGTGCTAATAACCCTTTTACAATTTTTGCAGCATAGACAGCAGCACTATCATAGTGAGTTAACGATTTACCCACTAACGAAATTGCTATCGCCGGTAAACCTAAAAAGCGCCCTTCCATCGCAGCCGCAACGGTCCCTGAATAAAGGGTATCATCACCCATATTGGCACCCGCATTAATGCCTGAAACCACAATATCGGGCTCATCTTGGCACAACTGCCTAATGGCTAAATGCACGCAATCAGTAGGTGTGCCATTGACTGAAATATAACCGTTATCTAAGTTATTAATTCTTAATGGATTAGTCAAGGTTAATGAATTGCTCGCGCCTGAACAATTTCGATCGGGCGCAACGGTAAGCACTTGTGCAAACTCACTCAGTGCCTGGGTTAATGCGATAATACCTGGGGCATTAACACCATCATCATTACTGACTAAAATATTAATCATTGCTTAGGACTCTTTATTAGGTTGCTGTTCATCTTGCAATAAACGCTGCGCTTGTTGTTCTGCCACCATGATTTGTCTTTGTTGTTCTTGGACATCTTGATAATCAGCAAGCTCACGCAACACAGATGTCGCATAACTGCCTGCAGGCAGCATAAACTCAAGCGTTAATACATTGTCGTTAAACTGCCATTTCATCCCTTGCGGCTCAAGTAAAAGAGGTCGTCTTTCTTGGGAGAGTCCTGCATTTTCAAGGCCAGATAAATCATCGAAATAATCGCTTAACGGCGCCATTTCAAGTGCCAGCGCATCATCTTTTGCCAAGGGAATTCCACGCCCCCAAAGAGGAGCAGATAATTGAATGTCTTTTTCAGCTAGGCGGGAATTAAGCACATCATCCCACGCATCAACAGTAAAATAACTCTTGCTGCCCGCTAACATCACACAATCACCTGCGATGGTATTGATTTGTTGTGTGGCTAAGCGATGTGACACCACTAAGTTAAATATGTTTGATCGCACTGCAGACAAGTACATGCTGCGTTTATTGCGATCTTTTATATTACGGCCACCGCTTAACATCTGACGACCCATGACTAAATTTTTACCATCGTGACCAAAACGTTGTTCACCAAAATAGTTAGGCACGCCGACTGAAGCAATACGTTGTAAGCGAGATTCAACATCAACTACATCGGTAATATTGCGTAAAGTGAGCACAAAACGGTTGCCTAATAGCGCACCAATGCGCAGTTTTTTACTGTGACGACTACTTGATAAAATAGTGAGTTTATCGCTATTAAGCTGTGCCCACTCTGGGGTTTCTTTGCCAGGAATACGAATGCCAAACCACTGCTCTGTGACGGCGTTTTTGTCTTTTTGGCCAGCATAAGTCACTTCTTTAGGGTGGACTTTAGCAAACTTCGCCAGCATCTCAGCAACATAAACTGTGTTCAAGCCATTTTTTTGAATATGCAACATATGATGCTCGCCTTCACCTGTTGGGGTAAATGGCAAAATTTCTTTCACAATAAAATCACTATTGTGTGTGCGTAAATCAGCTTGGCTTAACGGTTTATCTAGCAGGTAATGTAATTCGTTCATCTGGCAAACATTCTCTATATTATTAACGCGATTGATTAACCATCAGTACGACAGCTTCTACAGCAATACCTTCTTTACGTCCGGTAAAACCTAATTTTTCAGTGGTCGTTGCTTTTACATTGATGTTATCGATGTCCGTTTGCAAATCAGCACTTAAACACTCACGGATTGCTTCAATATGCGGCGCCATTTTAGGGGCCTGGGCAATCACCGTGACATCAAGGTTACCTATCACAAACTGCTTTTGACGAGCGAGCTCATAGCAATGCTTCAACAGCTCACGACTATCCGCTCCGGCAAAGTTAGCATCGGTATCGGGAAAGTGTTTACCAATATCGCCTAATGCCATCGCACCCAATATCGCATCACTGACAGCATGTAAAATTACATCACCGTCAGAGTGAGCAATTAAGCCTGTCTCATAAGGCACGACCACGCCCCCTAAAATAAGCGGTTTGTCGCCACCAAACTTGTGTACATCAAAACCATGGCCAATACGTATATTCATGTTAATCCTTGTGATGAGGTTATCATTACAATAAGGCTATTATGTTTATTGCATAAATTTTAGTGTGTTTATTGCATAAATTTTTTGTCCTTGTTGCATATTTTTATTGTGTTTATTGCATAAATTTTATTGTGCTTGTTGCATAAATAATGCTGCAAGTTGTAAGTCATCAGGGTGAGTCACTTTAATATTATCCACACGACCACTCACTAGCCCTGGCATCACTCCGGCCCATTCCATTGCACTCGCCTCATCAGTAATATTGACCGTTGCAGCAAGTGCCTGAGATAAATTATTTTTCAGAGCAGTGATGGGGAAAAACTGTGGGGTTAATGCGTGCCAAAGTAACGCTCGCTCAACGGTATTGGTGATTAAACCACTGGCATCGCTGCGCTTCATGGTATCGCGCACTGGCGCCGCCAAAATTGCACCTTGAGGGTATTGTTTTAGCGATGCAATCAACTTGTTAATATCTTCATGGCGTAAACAAGGTCTGGCAGCATCGTGAACTAACGCCCATGCTGTAGGATTAATCGACATGGCATGTTCCAGCGCAGCAAGAACTGAGTCAGCTCGCTCACCACCGCCAATCACTTTTATAAGCTTAGGGTGTTTAGCTTGGGGAAGTTGCTTGAAATATTGATCTTGTGGATGCAAAGCGACAATAACCTGATCAATGCGTTCGTGCGACAATAATACATCCAGGGTGTGAGCCAAAATACTTTGCTGACCGAGCATTAGATACTGCTTTGGCTTATGAGCTCCCATGCGACTGCCGATACCAGCAGCTGGAACAATGGCAATAATTGACTGAGGATTATTTTGCATAGTAAACCATTTTTAGAATTATTATAGCCCGTTTAACGCGTCATTATCACTGCACAACAAGCTATGGATTAAACGGTTGATCCCGTGATTCGGTGCTAATTACACGATAAAAGGTTTCGCCTTCTTTAACCATTCCAAGCTCGTTTCGGGCGCGCTCTTCTATCGCTTCAGTGCCACTGAGTAAGTCGATGATTTCTTCTTTGAGGATTTGATTGCGAGCCACCAGCTTTTGATTGCTTTGCTGTTGGGCTTCAATCTGGGTTTGCAGCAAGACATATTCAGAAAAATTATTATCGCCCTGCCATAGCCGATATTGTAAAACAGCCAGTAAACCAATCATTAATAATATTAGTTGTTTCATAATATCAAGTTACGTCGCATTAACCCTTAGAATGTATATTGGATATAGTACAACAAAAAAGGCCACCGAGTGGTGGCCTTTTTAAGCTAAAGCAAAAATTATGCTTGGCCTTTCACTTCTTTAAGACCATTGTATGGTGCTTTTGAACCTAGCGCTTCTTCAATACGCAGTAGCTGGTTGTATTTAGCAACACGATCACTGCGGCTTAATGAACCGGTTTTGATTTGGCCTGCTGCGGTACCTACGGCTAAATCAGCAATCGTTGAATCTTCAGTTTCGCCACTACGGTGAGAAATCACCACGGTGAAACCGGCATCTTTTGCCATTTTAATTGCAGCCAACGTTTCAGTTAACGAACCGATCTGGTTGAACTTAATTAAGATAGAGTTAGCGATGCCGTTGTCGATACCACGCTTAAGAATTTTAGTGTTGGTTACGAATAAATCGTCACCCACTAATTGGATTTTATCACCCATTAATTTAGTTTGGTGAGCAAAACCATCCCAGTCAGACTCGTCAAGACCATCTTCGATAGAAACTATTGGGTAACGTTCAGTAAGACCTTGTAAGAAGAAGTTGAATTCTTCAGAAGTGAATTTTTTGCCTTCACCTTTAAGATCATAAATATTAGCTTCTTTGTCATAAAATTCAGAAGCTGCACAATCCATCGCTAATGTGATGTCTTTACCTAACTCATAACCTGCGTTGGCAACAGCGACTTTAATTGCTGCTAGCGCGGCTTCGTTAGAGGCTAAGTTTGGAGCAAAACCACCTTCATCACCTACTGCAGTTGAATGGCCATCAGCTTTAAGGACTTTAGCAAGGCTGTGGAATACTTCTGCGCCCATACGTAAACCTTCACGGAATGTCTTAGCGCCAACCGGTTGAATCATGAACTCTTGAATATCAACACTGTTGTCTGCATGCTCGCCACCGTTGATGATGTTCATCATAGGGAGTGGCATTGAATAAACACCAGGAGTACCGTTTAGATCAGCAATGTGCGCATATAAAGGTACGTGCTTAGCTGCAGCAGCGGCTTTAGCAATAGCCAATGAAACAGCAAGAATGGCGTTAGCACCAAATTTAGCTTTGTTTTCTGTACCGTCTAAGTCAATCATAATTTGGTCAAGTTCTGCTTGAGCCAATGCATCTTTACCTTTAATCGCGTCTGCAATTGGGCCATTTACAGCAGCAACAGCTTTTAATACGCCTTTACCTAAGTAACGCGCTTTGTCGCCATCACGAAGTTCTAATGCTTCACGACTACCCGTTGATGCGCCAGATGGTGCTGCAGCCATACCCACATAACCGCCTTCTAAATGCACTTCTGCCTCAACGGTTGGGTTGCCACGCGAATCCATAATCTCGCGACCAATCACTTTAATAATGTTAGCCATAATATCCTCGTACTGTGTCAGTAAATTAAAAAATGTAATAAAAGTTAAAAGCCAATACCAATAAAACCACTCGACAACCTAATATTGCTGACTTATTGGTATGTAACTTTCAGTTTTGTAATTTTATTCTATTTAGAGCTTAGGATAAATCGAATTGGTCTCTGCTTCAACTTAGTTTTAACCACAGTGAGACATCAATAAGCCGATTATTTGATCTTACGCATATATCATAGACAAAAAAGCCGCTAATGCAGAACATTAGCGGCTAATACGTATTAGCTTATGTCGCGTTTTTGATACGCATAAGAAGCAGCAATAAAGCCTTCAAATAATGGGTGGCCATCACGAGGCGTTGAGGTGAATTCTGGGTGGAATTGACCAGCAACAAACCAAGGGTGATCTGGCAACTCAATCATTTCAATCAACTTACGATCTGATGACAAACCACTAAACACTAAACCGGCTTTTTCAAGACGTTCAATGAAGTTGTTGTTTACTTCGTAACGATGACGATGGCGTTCAACACAGGTTGTTGAATTGTATGCTGTAGCCGCTCTTGTGCCTTCTTTTAAATGGCATAACTGAGCGCCTAAACGCATTGTGCCACCTAAATCAGAAGATTCATGGCGTTTTTCAACATCACCTTCTTCATTAATCCATTCGGTAATCAAACCCACGACTGGATAAGGTGTTTCAGGATTAAACTCCGTAGAGTGAGCACCTTCTAAACCGGCAACATGGCGTGCAAATTCGATTAACGCAACTTGCATACCTAAACAAATACCAAAGTAAGGTAAGTTGTTTTCGCGTGCAAATTTAGCCGCAAAGATTTTGCCTTCTACGCCACGTTCACCAAAACCGCCAGGGACTAAAATACCGTCAAGGCCTTGTAATACTTCTTCGCCTTTAGCTTCAACCGTTTGTGAATCAATGTATTTGATGTTCACGGTAACGCGGTTTTTTAAGCCTGCATGTTTTAATGCTTCGTTAACTGACTTATAAGCATCTGGCAATTCAATGTACTTACCTACCATACCAATAGTGACTTCACCATTTGGATTGGCTTCTTGGTAAATAACATTTTCCCACTCAGACAAATCAGCTTCGTTGCAGGTTAAATTAAAACGTTTGATAACTAAGTCATCTAACCCTTGTGAACGCAGCAACGCTGGAATTTTGTAGATGCTATCAACGTCTTTTAATGAAATAACAGCACGTTCTTCTACATTACAGAATAACGAAATTTTTGCTTTTTCATTGGCTGGGATCGCACGGTCGCCACGACAAACCAATACATCCGGCGCAATACCAATAGAACGCAACTCTTTAACAGAATGCTGCGTTGGCTTGGTTTTAATTTCCCCTGCGGCACCTAAGAATGGCACTAAGGTTAAATGCATAAATAAAGTGCGTTCACGTCCTAGTTCTGCACCTAATTGACGGATAGATTCAAGGAAAGGTAATGACTCGATGTCACCTACCGTGCCGCCAATCTCTACGATTGCAACGTCATGACCTTCACCACCGGCAAGCACTTTTTCTTTGATGGCGTTGGTGATGTGCGGAATAACCTGAATGGTTGCACCCAAATAATCACCGCGGCGTTCTTTACTAATAACTTCTTCGTAAATACGGCCAGTAGTAAAGTTGTTACGACGGTTCATTTTAGTGCGAATGAAGCGCTCGTAGTGACCTAAGTCAAGATCGGTTTCAGCGCCATCTTCAGTCACGAATACTTCACCGTGCTGAGTAGGACTCATCGTACCTGGGTCGACGTTAATGTATGGATCCAGTTTCATAATGGTTACATTAAGGCCACGCGCCTCTAAAATTGCTGCTAGCGAAGCTGCTGCAATGCCTTTACCTAGTGATGAAACAACGCCACCAGTAACGAAGATATACCTTGTAGTCATGCTGAACCTGAGAAAATGTGTTGGAAAAAAACGTGCTTGTAAGAAAGCACTAGGACGGGGCGATATCATACCAAAGCCACCTCGATTCGACAAACTTAAACGCGCTATATTTAGCTTAATTTGCCTTTTCGTGCTGCTTTACTCGATCCCAATAGCCGTCTAATTCAGTTAATGTATGCTGTTCAATCGCTTTACCACTGTCGGCTACATATTGTTCAACCCCCCTAAAACGTCGCTCAAACTTAGTGTTTGCTTGGCGTAAAGCTTGTTCAGGATCGACTTTTAAATGGCGGGCTAAATTCACGACTGCAAATAATAAGTCGCCCATTTCATCTTGCACTTTATCTTTAGAGTAATCGGCATCATTAGGCTGCTTATTTACCTCAACGAGTACTTCATCAATCTCTTCATGTATTTTAGCCACAACGGGTTCAAGCTCTGCCCAGTCAAAGCCGACTTTAGCCACCCGATGCTGAATTTTTCGCGCTCGCGACAATGCCGGTAACGCAGTGGGGATATCATCAAGGGCTGAGTGCAACTGTTTTTGTTGACGCTCATTAGCTTTAAGCTTATCCCATGCCTGGTTCAAGTCCTGAGAATTGATAATAGGACCACTGATTTGGCCATCAGCCTGAGCAAACACATGAGGATGACGTCGGGTCAATTTATCGCTAATGCGCTCTATAACCGTGGCAAAGTCAAACATGCCTTGCTCTTGACCTAATTGGCAATAAAACACAACTTGAAATAACAAGTCGCCCAACTCATCGGGTAACTCCTGCCACGCTTTGCGCTCTATGGTGTCGACCACTTCATAGGCTTCTTCTAGGGTAAAAGGCACAATGGTGGCAAAGTCTTGAGCAAGATCCCACGGACAACCGGTTTGCGGATCGCGTAATTTCTTCATAATGTCTAATAACGGCTGCATGTTTGCCACGTTGTTTATCCTCTAAATTTGAAAAGCTTTTAAATTAAAAAGGCACCTAGATTAAGGTGCCTTTGCGCTGAGTCTTGCCTTTTAATCTTGCGGCGTTATAGCCGGCGAGATTCAATCACACCATCAACTTGCGATAATTTAGCAATAATGCGCGATAAACCGTCTAGGTTATACAACTCAAGTTCAAGCTCTACCGTTGCGGTTTGGGTTTTCACATCTGATGATGAGCTCATGGCCATCACATTCGACTTTTCAGCGGCTAGCACTGTGGTTAAGTCGCGTAATAATCCACTGCGGTCGTGGGATAATACTCGCACTCGAATACGGTATCCGCCAGAGTAGTTTTCGCCCCAAATTACATCAACACTGCGCTCAGGGTGAGCCCGCATGAGCTCTTTTACTTGTTCACAATCACTACGGTGCACCGAAATACCACGGCCCATGGTGATATAACCAAATATTTCATCGCCGGGCACTGGCTGACAACAACGAGCAATATGGCTCATCAAGTTACCAACACCATTAACTTCTACTTGGCCTTTATCTGATTTTTTCGGTTTATGTGATGCTTTCTTAAGAATGTCTTCAACTAAGTCTTCGTCCGTATCGACGACTTTGCGGATTTTAGTTTCGGTAAAATTCACCACCTGATTTAACCGTAAATCACCACCGCCAATGGCCGCTAGCATGTCGTCCATCGTGTTAAGATTAAAACGCTCAACGGCCACTGCAGCATCTTTAATTTTTAAACCAACACGCGACAATTCAGATTCGAGCATCTCTTTACCGGCGGCAATATTTTTGTCGCGGTCTTGTTGCTTAAACCAATGTTGAATTTTAGAACGTGAACGTGACGACTTAATATAACCTAAGTTTAGATTTAACCAGTCGCGTTTAGGGTTAGGCGTTTTTGAGGTGATAATTTCAATGCGCTCACCCGTTTCGACTTGATAAGTAAATGGTACAATTCGGCCATCAACTTTAGCGCCTATA
Source organism: Shewanella sp. MF05956 (assembly GCF_059758055.1). NCBI lineage: Bacteria > Pseudomonadati > Pseudomonadota > Gammaproteobacteria > Alteromonadales > Shewanellaceae > Shewanella > Shewanella sp. MF05956. Next base: position 141,857 of record NZ_JCAYNV010000002.1, read on the forward strand.
CATTTATGTCCTACTTGCGAGTGAATGTAATAAGCAAAATCGAGTACGGTTGAGCCAAGCGGTAAATCGACCACTTCACCGTTAGGAGTAAACACATAAACACGGTCTTCAAATACTTGGCTACGAACCTCATCAACCAAGTTACCACTTTCGGCCACATCTTCTTGCCACTGTAAAATTTTACGCAGCCAGTTAATTTTTTCTTCGTAACCGGTTTGCTTGGTGTTACCCGCGCCTTCTTTATATTTCCAATGCGCAGCAACCCCTAACTCAGAGTCTTGGTGCATCGCTTCAGTACGAATTTGAATTTCGACGGTTTTGCCTTCAGGCCCCACCACTACGGTGTGGATCGATTGGTAACCATTTGGTTTTGGATTGGCCACGTAATCGTCAAATTCGCGCGGAATGTGGTGCCATAAATCGTGCACCACGCCCAAGGCGCCATAGCAATCTTGCAATCGCTCGGTGACAATACGTACAGCTCTTACATCAAACAATTCATCGAATTTAAGATCTTTGCCCTTCATTTTGCGCCAAATACTGTATATGTGCTTTGGGCGGCCATACACTTTTGCGCGAATTTCGTCGTTGTCTAAACGTTGTTGCAGTTGCGTGACGAATTTGTCGATAAACACTTCGCGGTCAACACGTTTACCGTCTAACTGTTTAGCAATGTCTTTGTATACTGTTGGGTGCAAATAGCGGAACGAAATATCTTCGAGCTCCCACTTAAGCTGACCAATACCTAAACGGTTAGCCAGTGGGGCATAAATATCGGCGATTTCACGGGCTAACAATACACGAGTTTCTTCGTCAGCATTTTTAACCGCACGCAATAAACACACGCGCTCTGCCAATTTAATGACGACAGCGCGCACATCTTCAACCATCGCTAACAGCATTTTACGAATATTATCGATTTGCGGTTCGGCATCACGCGAGTTTTCGCTGACTTTCAGTGCGCCAATGGCATTCATGGTGACAACACTGGCAACGAGTCTTGCTAAATTGTCGCCATACTGTTCAGCTAATTGCTCTTCGTTTAATACATCAGCTTCAAACATTAAAAACAGCACTGCAGCTTGAAGCGTTTCAATGTCCATGTTGAGCGGCGCGAGGATTTCGATCATTTCACGAGCGCGCGCAAGCAATTCAGTATGAGCCAGTTTATTTTTGACCGGTAAGGCCTCAACTTGCTGGATCAATACTAATAATTTTTGAGCGTCGTCTTTGTCGTCGAGATAACGAGCGACCCACTCATCTAATTGGAATGCTTGCGTATTAAAATGTGCTTCGCGAACAGATACCATGAACCCTTCCTTAGCCGCATGACCGACTGATATCGACCATCATTGTATTCTTAAAGGAATAAATGAGGCATTAATTACAACTGAACACGTCATCTTGAAGCCATAGACTTTTTTGTCAATTTAAACGAGCTCAGTTGAACAAATTTATAGCATACCATTTGATATTGCAGTAAATACTGCCAGCTTATTTACATAATTCAAATAAAACCATGGCTTCGGTATGGTGCGTTTGCGGAAACATATCCACTAAACCTACTTTGGCAATACGATAACCATTGGCTAATAATACACTACTGTCGCGCGCTAAACTTGCTGGATTACACGATACGTATACCACTTTTTTAGGTTGCATCTTCTGTAACCACTGTAAACTTTCATAGGCACCAGCACGGGCTGGGTCGAGTAATAACTTATCAATTTTACCTAACCAGGCTTGTTCTGATAAGTCAGCACTTAAGTCTGCATGATAAAACGTTACATTGTCTAAGTGATTATCTAACGCATTTTGCTTAGCCTGCTCAACCATTTCTGGCACACCTTCAACCCCAATCACTTGCGCCGCTTTTTTAGCAAGAGGCAAGCTGAAGTTCCCGACACCACAAAACAAATCAAGAATACGCTCACCCGCTTGAGGGTCTAGCCATTCAATAGCTTGATCCACCATCGCTTGATTAATGGTGCCATTAACCTGGACAAAGTTACCCGGGGTAAATGAACATCGCACACTTTCGGCGGCCAAATGATAATAAGGCAACGTTACAGCTTGCTCAATCGAAGCGAGCGAAGGATAAAGCTGGGTTAGTTGCCCGGCATCATCTTGTAGCAACAGATTAAGCTGATGTTTTTCAGCAAAGCCACTTAACCAGCGAATATCGGAGTTAGGCAGTTTTTTAGTCACTCTGAGTGCAACAAAATGACCATTATCAGCCTGAGTCAATTCAACATGGCCGATGCTCGCTTTGGCTTTTAATTGGTTTAAGTTAGCCGCTAAAGGCGTAATTAAATCTGACAAAGGAGCCGCTAATACCGGGCATTGGTTAATTTCAATAATTTGATTACTGTTACCAGCACGAAATCCCAGCTGTAAACGTTGGCTGCGTTTATCCAGTACGGTAGCGAGGCGAGCCCTGCGTCGATAATGCCAGCCATCGCCAATAATCGCCTCTGCCAACATCTGTGTATCGATAGCATCTGAACTCGACTTAGCCATTAAATCAACCAAGGCTGATTGCTTATAATCACGCTGAGCTTGAATGTCCATATGCTGTAAATCACATCCACCACATTGACTGTAATGCTGACAATGAGGTTTGACTCTACTTAGCGCTGGACTGGCAATATTGATTAGTTTGGCTTTAGCATAACTTTTCTTTTGCTCAATAAGCTGCACCGTTGCGCGCTCGCCGGGTAACGCACCGGCAATGAACACCACCTTACCTTGAAGCTGTGCCATACCTGCACCGAGGTGGTCTAGTTGGGTGACATCTAGCGTGAGCTTTGCAGATAATTGTTTAGATTTGTTCGGTTTTTCTTTGAAAAATTGTGCCATTTCGGCCTCAGATGTCGAATAAAAAACTAGTCAAGAGTGCGCTGTTTCTGGCAGTCTAGACGTAATAATAGCGATTTAGCATCAGGAACACACCTAACAGCCATGAAAAGTGCCAACAATATGACCAAATACAGCCTACGTTCTTGGGTTCTGGTACTTGCGTTAGCGCCCACAATTGTCGTGGGTATTCTACTTGGAAGTTATTTCACGATAAACCGCTTTTATGAATTGGAAGACACCTTAATTATAAAAGGCAGCAATATTGTTGAACCTTTAGCCATTGCCAGTGAGTTTGGCATTATTAATCAAGACCGCGAATCGACAAAACGCCTTCTGGCGGCATCGCAAATTAATAATGCTTCGTTAATTCACTCCATTGCGGTATTTGACGCTGAAAATCAATTATTTGTAACGTCTCATTATCATAAAGATTTTGAAACAATGCGCTTTAAAAAGCCATTAACGACACTCATAGGTACAGAACACGAAACCATTGGCGATACGCTCGTTATCCGTGTACCCATTATTTCGCATACCGGCCTTGAAAGCTCGTTGCTCAGTAGCTTAAATCGCGTTAACGATACCGAACAAAACACACAACAAAACACACAACAAAACACACAACAAAATCAGCATTTCATAAAACCTATCTTCAACAACCAGCAAGAGCAAATTCTAGGCTATATTTCCGTTCTGCTTAATAAAGAAAATGCACTACTCGAGCAACATAGAGCGGCTATAGCGGCCTTTATTATTGTGTTAATAGGCGTGCAATTTAATCTATTTTTTACATTCCGTCTGGTAAAGCATGTTAACCATCCGATTACTGAAATGGTGCGTGTGGTAGCAAAAATTCGTGAGGGTAAACTGGATACACGCCTTGAAGGTAATTTAATCGGTGAGCTTGATTTACTTAAGCGCGGTATTAATGCCATGGCGGGCTCTTTATCCGAATATCACGACGAGATGCAGCAAAATATTGACCAAGCCACATCAGACTTACGTGAAACCCTAGAGCAAATTGAAATTCAAAACGTTGAGTTAGACTTAGCCAAAAAACGTGCCTTAGAAGCAAGCCGAATTAAGTCTGAATTTTTAGCCAACATGTCGCACGAGTTACGAACACCGCTCAATGGTGTCATCGGTTTTGCAAGGCAGTTGTTAAAAACGCCTCTGCATACTAGCCAGCTGGATTACATTAAAACCATTGAACGAAGCGCCAGTAACTTACTGGGTATTATTAACGATATTCTCGACTTCTCTAAACTTGAAGCTGGCAAAATGGTACTTGAAAAAATGCCATTTGCACTGCGTGAAACACTTGCTGAAACGCTTACCATTATTGCTGGCAGCGCCCAAGAAAAGGGTCTGGAGTTGGTCATTGATATTGATAGCAATGTCCCTGAGAGTGTGAGTGGCGACTCCATGCGAGTGAGTCAAATTATTACCAACTTAGTGGGTAACGCGATTAAGTTTACCGACTCTGGCAGTGTCATCCTTAAAATTCACTTAGTCGGTCATGACGAGGACAATATTACTCTTCGATGTGAAGTTATCGATACCGGCATTGGCATCGACGAGAGCCAGCAAGAATATTTATTCCAAGCATTTGGCCAGGCAGATTCTTCTATATCACGCCGATTTGGCGGCACGGGATTAGGCTTAGTTATCACCAAGCGACTCATTAACCAAATGGGGGGCCAAATTGGCTTTACGTCTGCCCCCAATAAAGGCTCAAACTTCTGGTTTATTTTACCACTTGGGATCAGCCAATTTGAAATAGGCGAAGTCTTGCCAGTCAATGTCCTACAACATAAATCTGTGTTGCTGTATGAGCCTCGCGAGTTGTCTCGAGACACCCTTAACCGCCGATTAGTCTCTTGGCAGTTAATTTTAACCAATGTCGCAAACCCAGAAAACTTGACCTCGGTACTGCAAAGTCAAAATAGTAAATTTGATTATATTATTATGAGCTGTCATGGTTTTGTTGATAACGCCGAATTAATTCATTTATTACAGCAAGCACGTCAGCATACTGATTGCTTAGTGCTGTTGCATGACTGTGTTGATCAAGATGTGATTATTAACGTGCTTAAAGCCAATGCAGATGTCCTGCTTAACACGCCAATAAGTGACTTTACCTTAGCACGCCATTTAATATACCCACCCACGCAAGCTACATTAGTCAGCTTGCCTGAACGGCCCATTGTCGAAGACACTCACCGTATTAAGGCCTCTGTGCTAGCGGTTGACGATAATATGGCTAATTTAAAACTAATTGACACCTTATTAAAAGAATTGGTTGTCAATGTAGTGACCGCAAGCAACGGTAAAGACGCCATAAAGCAAGCTCAAGAACATGCATTCGATTTAATTTTTATGGACATTCAAATGCCCGGTACAGACGGTATTACAGCTACCCAACAAATCCGCTTCGCATCGCTTAACCGTCACACCCCTATTATTGCAGTTACGGCTCATGCGATTGCAGAAGAGCGAGAGAAAATTCTCGCCTGTGGCATGGACGGCTTCTTACCAAAACCTATCGATGAAGTATCGTTAAAAGGGGTGATTAATCGCTGGATCACCAAGCCTAAATTTACCCATTTCGACAACACCATATTAAATTGGGGTTTGTGTTTAACTCAAGCCAATCAAAAACCAGACTTAGCATTAGACATGCTAAAAATGCTGGTTAGCTCGCTTCCTGAAACAGTTGCAGCTATCGACAATGCCTTAGAAAAACGTGATTCTGCAACATTATTACAAGCAGTGCACAAACTGCATGGCGCAACATGCTATTGCGGCGTACCGACAACACAAAAACTTTGTAAAGATATCGAATCAGCCTTAAAGCATAAAATTGATATCGATGATCTTGAACCTGAAATACTAGAGTTACTTGATGAGTTAACTAAGGTAGAATCAGCTGCAAATCAAGTGATAAACCAGCTATCAGTGGATACTCCTAATGACCAGTAAACCCGGATTCTTTAAACGCCTTAAGGCGCTATCTTTACCGCAAAAACAGCTTTTTGCACTTGCCTTGTGTCAACGTATGTTACCTAATTACAAACTATTCTCTGAAGTATGTGAGTTTGGTGAGCCTCAAGTATTAAGCACCGCACTTGAGCTATTATGGCAAAGCCAATACGACAAAAAGCTTAAATTCAATATTGATGTACATTTACAACGTCTCGATGAAAACACTCCAGATCCAAGCGATTTTGAAGCTTATGGTGCCTACCCCGCGATGGATGCTGCCGTTGCTATCGCAACGTTAATGAGTGCTATCGACAGTAAAATTGAAGAAGACATTACCAATATCAGCAAATTATCATCAAGTACCGTCGCAAACTACATTGAAGCGATTAGTGATGAATCATTAATGGATGAAGAACTAGATGAGTTTGTTTTTTCGCATCCAGTAATGGAAGAAGAAAAAGAGCTTCAAGGTATGTTGCTTGATATTATCGAAGCCAACCCAGACATTAACAGCGAGTTAGTGAAAGGATTGCGTAAAGATATTATTGACGCTGGCGTATCAAACATTGGCATTAGCGAGTAATCGGTACAGGCATTAACGAGAGGCTACAAATTGATGTTTGCAGCCAAGTGAACAACTTGATACCTTAATAATAGCCTTAATAACAGCCTTAATAATAGCCTGAATAATAGCCTGAATGTTTCAGGCTATTATTCGTTATAATGAGTAGGAAGATAAAACCTCATACCTTACAATACCCCTTATAATACCGACCATTACACGCTGTGATATTGAGTTTTAAAACGTCAAAGGCCCTATGAAAAAAATTTTCTATCAAGGCTTTACCTTCACCAATCCAAACGGCAAAACCGACAATTGGACACTCGTGATTGGCAATCAAGTTCGCGTAGGCTCGTTATTTGAATTAAGACGACAAGTGCACTTTTTTACCGAACTGGGTATTTTACCTCAGCCTAAAATCGCTAAATAACGCGCATTCACAGTGTGGTGTTCTCAACATTTTGACTCCTCAGCGATAAGCCTCAACTGCGGATCTAAACGATAAATTTCTGCAATAACTTCAACTATATATCTAAGCTATAAATCTAAGCGATAAAATCAATTATCTACGTCCAACAACAAAATAGTCTTCACATATCAGTATTAATTCAATGAAAAGATGAAAAACTATCACCTTGAGCCTAAGTCTAATTGCATCGCAGCGAATAAAAGCAGTAAAGTGACAACATTATCATTTTGCTAAGGAATTGCGAGGGATGTCTAGTATTCTTACCCCGCTAATCGCTGTCTTCGCCATTATGCTGCTAGGCAGCTTAGTCCAAAAGTTGAGACTGCTTCCCGCCGACACCGATGTCGTGCTTAATCAGTTTGTATATTATGTGGCCTTCCCTGCTATTTTATTAATTGTATTAGCAGAAACACGTATTGAAGACATTGCTCAATGGGGCTTTATTGCCGGCTTTAGTTTAGCCATGGTAATCACTTATGCATTCGTTATTGCGCTGTCTCTTTGGCAAGCACCAAAGCAACAAGCCATCGCGGCAATGCGTGGATTAAACTCAACCTTTGGCAATACTGCCTTTATTGGCATCCCATTAATGAGTTTAATGTTTCCCGATAACAAAATGGCTCTCGTCGCTGCGGCCATCGCCAGTTTGTTATCAGTCATCATGTTCGCTTTTGCACTAGTGTCTATCGAACTTGCTAGCCGAAACAAACAATCCTCTGAACCAGCCATTTTAATCATGGCTAATGCACTGGGTAAAAACCCTATCGTTGTTGGCAGTGCCATTGGGATAGCATTATCGGCTTGTCATATCAGCCTCCCTAATAGCGTGTCACTGATGTTACATCAATTGGGTAATACCTCGAGCCCTTGCGCCCTGTTTGCCATTGGTATGGTATTAGTCAAAGCCTTACGTCAACAAACAGGCAGTAAGCTGTTTACAGCCAGCTTAATTGCTGAACTCAATGTGATTAACCTGTTTAAGTTGGTCATTCAACCTCTTATTGCCTACGGCTTATTAATTGCATTTGGGGTTGAGCAACAATGGTTAATAATGGGGGTGTTACTAGCCTCACTTCCTACTGCAGCAAGTGTTTACTTACTGGCAGACCGTTACCAGGTGCATGCAAATGTGAGTGCGCAAGCAATACTCTATGGCACGTTAATGACCTTTATCAGCCTGCCGATAATTGAATCTTTATTGAAAACTTACGCTTAACGTTAATTGAATTAATGATGTGTTCAATCGGCTAATGATTGAGATTGGTATAACTATCGTGCGATTCGTGATTAACAAATAGACAAAGATAATTTTCGGTCTACTACTTTACTGTATAAAAAATCAGTATATACTGTTTATCAATACAGTGGTTTGGTGGTTTCATAGACAGGAATTCATTATGCTTTGCCAACTCAGCATCAACAATTTTGCTATCGTACGTTTTTTAGAACTCGACTTTAAAGCCGGTATGACAAGCATCACCGGGGAAACCGGTGCAGGTAAATCGATTGCAATCGACGCTCTGGGTTTGTGTTTAGGCAACCGCAGTGATGCCAATACTGTGAGACCCGGCGCGAATAAAACCGAGGTCAGTGCACGCTTTACCCTGCTCGATGTGCCGTTAGCAAAACGCTGGCTTGAAGATAATGATCTCGACGCTGACGACGAATGCATTCTTCGTCGTACCATTAATAGTGATGGACGTTCTCGCGCCTACATCAACAGTAATCCCGTTCCAGTGACGCAATTAAAAGCTATAGGCCAATTATTAATTGGTATTCATGGCCAACATGCCCATCATGCGATGCTCAAAAGTGAGCATCAATTAAATCTGCTCGACAGTTACGCCAACCACAAAATATTACTTGATAACGTGAGCGCTAGTTATGTTAGGTGCAAACAAGTTGAAAATGAACTCAAGCAACTAGAACAAGCTCAGCACGAACGTATTTCACGCCAACAACTGTTGCAATATCAAGTAGAAGAGCTAAACGAATTTAACCTAGGCTTAGACGAGTTTGATGACATTGAGCAAGAACATAAACGGTTGGCAAATGGCACTGATTTAATCGAACGTTGCCAGGCTGGTTTGCACTTACTTACCGAAAGTGACGATGGCAATATTGAATCACTGTTAAATAAAGTCGCCGCCATTGCAGACACGCTTCAAGGCTATGATGAATCCCTTGCGCCTATTAGTACTATGCTTAACGATGCGTTAATCCAAGTTCAAGAAAGTGCTAGCGAAATCGAGAGTTATTTAAGCCGTCTTGAATTAGATCCTGAGCATTTTGCTTATCTTGAAAAACGCTTATCAACGGCAATGCAATTAGCACGTAAGCATCATGTAGGCCCAGATAAACTGGCTTTGCATCACCAAGCGCTAATGGCAGAGTTAGCAGAACTCGCTGGTGATGAAAATAAACTCGACGAGATAAGACTGCAATTAGATGCAAGCAGAAACGCCTATTTAGTCAATGCACAGAAACTCAGCCAAAGCCGCAATCGTTATGCTAAAGAGTTAGATAAATTAGTCACCCGCTCAATTCATGAACTTAATATGCCTAAAGGTAAATTTAGTATCGAAGTGAATCACGACCCAGCCAATATCTCAGTGAATGGCTGTGACAACATTGAATTCATGGTGACCACTAACCCAGGGCAACCTTTACAACCGATTTCCAAAGTCGCTTCAGGCGGTGAGCTATCGCGTATAGGTTTAGGTATTCAGGTGATAACCGCTAAAAAAGTCGCAACCCCAACATTAATATTTGATGAAGTTGATGTAGGTATTTCAGGCCCTACGGCATCTGTAGTCGGCAGAATGCTGCGCAGCCTTGGAGAATCAACTCAGGTGTTGTGTGTTACCCATTTACCTCAAGTTGCAGGAAATGGCCATCAACACATGTTTGTAAATAAGTTTAATAAGGCCGGCAGCACTGAAACCACCATGCAAGCACTAGATAAAGATCAACGCGTTAATGAACTGGCACGTTTACTCGGTGGAGACGTAATTACTGAAAACACCTTAGCCAACGCCCGCGAATTATTGCAATAGCGTCATGGCTTATCAAAAGCTAACCATCATGTTACCATTGTGTTAAATGGACTTTGAGGATAAAGAGTGATGATGACTTTGTTAAAAACGATAGGCGTGCTGGTTGGGTTAATAAGCAGCTTATTAGTCTTTGCCGTTGTTTGCTTAGTGGCAATCAACGCGTCTGACAGAACAAAGTCTCCAAATACATTATTAGTTGAAAGCTGGCTAAAACAGCAGCCTGTTGAGTCGAATGAAAATGGATTTACCTATGCCATGGCGTTACTCAACGCCACAAAAGAGAATCAATCGGGCCAATCAACCACGGCGCTCACTTTTAATGCTCAACAGAATAAATTAACAGCTAACTTTAAAGACGCTTGCCAACTAACAGATTGGGATACTTGTAATGCGTTTTTTAGCCACAATAGCGAAACCATTAAACGTGTAATTCATACTCATCAAGCGAATATTAAAAAATACAATACATTAATTGCTATGCCCGATTGGCAAGAAAGCGATGAGTCTTTAACAACTCAACACCTACCTCACTGGAGCCTGCTTTTTCAACTAAGGGATTTAAGCATACTTGCAGCAATAAATAGACCTGACTCAACGCCCCATAAAATCGATGTTGATGCTGCGATAGCATTCTTAAACAAAGATGCTCATTTTTGGAATAACGTTTATCACTCCTCTCGTTCGGTATTAAGTCATACTATCGCCAATAATATGCTTAAAAAACAGCTGAGTTTTGCGAGTACTTTAGTGAAAGAAAATCCAAATATCGTGACGAAAAATACTACTTGGCAATCAGCTTTTACATTGTCTCAACGTGACTTTGAGCGTATTTTTTCAGGTGAATGGCTATTTTCTCGTAATATCATGCAACAAGCGGTTACAGATGCACAAAAAAACAGCGCGCCATTTTACGAAAAATGGTTGGTGAATACTTTTGTTCATCTCATTGATGATGATAATCTTCGTTCTGAGTATTTCGTCAATGTGGTCAAAGAGCCAGTGTTAGCCAGCTCATCAACACTTAAACAGCCTGATTATTGCGGCACTGACAATAAGTTGCAGCAATTATGGCAATTACGCTATAACCCGATTGGTAAAATATTAAGTTGTACTTATTATGAAACAGATCTGAAGCTGCGCGTCGTCAACATGAATAATGAAATAGAACAGCTACGCAACAATTTAATGTTGCCTCAATAAACTTTAATATCGTTGAGTTTGTAACAATAAGCATCAAATATAAAAAAAGAGCACATAGTGCTCTTTTTTTCGATGTTTAAGGCTTCGTTATAATTTATGGCAGCGTTATAAATAATACACAGCCAACTGCACGCCGATTAATGCAAATATTCCCGCTAAGACATCATCGATCATAATCCCAAAACCACCATGAACTTTGGCATCAAGCCAGCGGATAGGCCAAGGTTTAATTATGTCAAAAAAGCGAAATAATGCGAAACCAAGTACTAACCACATAATACCGACAGGCACCGCTATCATAGTGATCATTAAACCGACCACTTCATCCCACACAATCGCACCGTGATCATGGACGCCCATGTCTTTGGCGGCTTTTCCACAAATATAAAAACCAGCAAGCATACTCAACACAGTAATTAACAAGTATTGCGTTAAGCTTAATTGTTGCATTAATAGCACTATAGGCACAGCGGCTAAGGTGCCAAAGGTACCAGGTGCTTTCGCCGCTTTTCCGCTACCAAAGCCTAATGCTAAAAAGTGAATAGGATTAGCTAAAGACAGCTTATTGACGAATTTATCTTGAGTGATAAGTTTCATAATCGGTTAACTAAAATGTTCAAAAGTTCGGGAAACAGGGACAAATGCCTTACCATCGTCGACTAATTTAAGTTTATCACCAGCACAGATTTGGCCAATTTTGACAAATTTAACCCCTGCATGGATAAGCGCAGTATCAATAGCGCCACGTTGAGACTCTGGAACAGTAAACGCTAACTCGTAATCTTCACCGCCTGTTAACGCATAACTCAGCGCGTCTTCACGATTTAAGTTGGCTTTAAGTGAAGCAGATAACGGTATTTGATTCACATCGATAATAGCACCCACTTTAGAGGCTTTTAACACATGGCCAATATCTGACATTAACCCATCAGACAAATCAATCGCACTGGTGGCTAATGTTCTTAACGCTTGGCCTGCTAATACCCTAGGGGTTGGATAATAATGACGATTAATCAGGTATTCTTTATCTTCAGTATTAACGGTTTTAGTGCCTCTTAAAATATCTAAGCCTAACGCTGAATCACCTAATGTACCAGTGACATAAATCCAATCGCCAATTTTAGCGCCGGCACGTGTCAATGCTGTGCCTTTTATCACCTGGCCATTGATGGTGATGCTAATACTGCGCGGGCCGCGAGTGGTATCGCCACCAATTAATGCTACGCCATAATATTCTGCAATTTCAAAAAGCCCTTCGCTGAAACTTGCTAACCATGATTCATCCACACTCGGCAGCGTCAAAGCCAAAGTAAACCATGCTGGCTCAGCACCCATTGCGGCGAGATCAGATAAATTTACGGCTAAAGATTTATACCCTAATGCGTGGGCTGGAATGTCGGCTAAAAAATGGACATTTTCAACGAGAGTATCGCATGAAATCGCAATTGATTTGTTTTCAGCAGGATTAACCAAAGCGCAGTCGTCGCCAATGCTAAGCGCAACATCGCGTCGTTTTTGGCCTTTATTACGAAAGTAATGTTCGATAAGTTGGAATTCTTTCACATTCAGTTTGGTGCGGTAAACCGACCACCTTAATTTAGAAACAATTAATAGAAATGAAAAACGGTATCCGAAGATACCGTTCTGGTATTACTTTTGCTTCACAATCTTATCAAGCAGACCGTTAACGAACTTGTGACTATCGTCTGCACCAAACACTTTCGCTAATTCGATACCTTCGTTAATTGCCACTTTAAACGGCACATCTTTACGGAAGGTCAACTCGTAAGTTGCCAAACGCACGATAGCTTTTTCAACTGGTGAAACATCTTCGAAATCACGATCTAAATGTGGCTTTAGCAAATCATCAATCTGTGAAGTTTTTGACGCTACACCTGATAATAATTCACGAAAATAAGCAACATCTACACCATCAGTGTTCTGCTCAGTTAAAAACTCATGTTCTACGTCAGCAACATTGTTCTTACTTAACTGCCATGAATAAATGGCTTGAACGGCTAAACGGCGGGCCTTACGGCGCTCTGAAGGTTTCATACTTTTCCTACTATTACAGCTGTTGTTCTAGTTGTTGCAGTACGTTAACCATTTCAAGTAAACCCAGTGCAGCTTCGCCGCCTTTATTACCTGCTTTAGTACCTGAACGCTCAATAGCTTGTTCAATGGTATCTGTAGTTAACACACCGAATGAAACAGGTAGGTCATATTCTAAAGCAACTTGTGCAAGACCTTTGTTACATTCACCGGCAACAAAATCAAAATGAGGAGTACCGCCACGGATCACCGCACCAAGTGCAATAATGCCGTCAAACTTGCCACTCGCAGCAACACGCTTCGCCGCTAGTGGTAATTCAACTGCGCCAGGTACACGTACAACAGTGATGTTGTCGTCACTTACCTGACCGAAACGCTTTAATGTGTCTATTGCACCATCAAGCAGACTTTCAACTAAAAAGCTATTGAATCGCGATATTACGATCGCCACTTTGGCATTTTTCGCTTCGATATTACCTTGAACTACGTTCATTCTATCTTACCTAAATTAGCTAAAGCACCCGGCTCGGGGCAAAAAGAGGCGCTATGATATCACAGCCATTAGCCCTGAGCGCTATGCAATTAATGAAATTGTTAAATTTACCACTTGCCAACATTACTCGGCAATATAGTCCGTCACTTCTAAACCAAAGCCTGACAACGAGTGGTAACGCTTTGGTGAACTTAATAGGCGCATACTCGTTACACCTAGATCGGATAAAATTTGCGAACCGACTCCCACCCGACGTGATGTTCCTTGCCACATTGCGGGCGCTGGCGATTGGCCATTATCTTCAGCTTCAAACGCTTTTACTTTTGCCAATAACTGACTTGAATGTTCATCGTTACCCAGCAGCACTAAAACGCCGCCATCTGCTGCGATACGTTCCATGGCTTTCTCTAACGGCCAACTGCGTTTTTGATCGCGCTCAGAGTGCAGTAAATCGTTGAAGGTATTTTGCAAATGAACCCGTACCAAACAGTTTGCTTTAACCTCGTCTTTAACCAAAGCATAATGCAATTGATTATCGATAGTGTCTCTAAAGGTGACCATGGTAAATTCGCCATAACGGGTCGGTAATTTACACTGTGCTTCACGTACTACGGTGGTTTCATTGGTGTTACGGTATTCAATTAAATCGGCAATAGTACCGATTTTAATGCCGTGTTTTTCGCTGAATATTTCAAGATCTGGGCGGCGCGCCATGGTGCCGTCGTCATTCAAAATTTCGACAATGACACCCGACGGCTCACAACCGGCTAATCGCGCTAAATCGCAACCGGCTTCGGTATGACCAGCGCGCGTTAACACGCCACCTTCTTGTGCCATCAACGGAAATATATGACCAGGCTGTACTAAGTCAGACGCTTTAGCATCTTTAGCCACAGCCGCTTGTACCGTTAACGCGCGGTCGTGGGCGGAGATACCTGTGGTTACACCCGTTGCCGCTTCAATCGAGACGGTAAAGTTAGTCGAAAATTGGGCGTTATTATTGGTAACCATTAGCGGTAAATTAAGCTGCTGACAACGCGCTTTGGTCATCGTTTGGCAAATAAGCCCACGGCCGTAGGTTGCCATAAAGTTGATTGCTGCTGGCGTCACTTTATCAGCGGCCATAATCAAATCACCTTCATTTTCTCTGTCTTCATCGTCCATCAAGATAACCATTTTACCTTGACGAATATCTTCAATGATTTCTTCTATGCTATGTAGCGCCATTGTCAGACCTTTATATATTAAGAGTTTGCTTCAATACTGAAGTTGTCATTCTATTTTTATTTTATAAGTTAAGTGGATACAAAAGTTAATACGCTTAACGTAAGAAACCAGACTTGGCCAATAACTCCATCGTCACACCCGATGACGACTTAGCATGGTCTGCTTCAGGCTGCATTAACCGCTCTAAATAACGAGCAATTAAATCCACCTCAATGTTAACGTTATCACCCACTTTTAAATTCACTAATGTAGTTTCACCGGCAGTGTGAGGCACGATAGTTAATCTAAAACGACTTCCATCTACTTCATTAACGGTTAAGCTCACACCATCGATAGTAATCGATCCTTTGTGAGCGATATAGCGACTCAGTGTTGCGGGTGCTTTTAACCAAAATTCTAGCGCTTTGCCTCTGTAGGCACATTGCTCAACTTTAGCAATACCATCAACATGGCCGCTGACCATGTGACCACCTAACCTTGTTGTCGCCGTAACGGCTTTTTCAAGGTTTACTTGTTGGCCTACTTGATAATAACTAAAACCGGTTAACGCCACTGTTTCAGCTGAGATGTCAGCCACATAACCGTCAGCTAAGCGCTCTACCACGGTTAAACACACACCATTAGTGGCGATACTGTCGCCTAATTTCACGTCGGTTAAATCTAATTTACCACTGGCAACGGTTAAGCGAATATCGTTACCTTTGCGATCAATTTTACGTAATGTACCAAGGGCTTCGATTATCCCAGTAAACATAATGACTCACTTTTAACGTTTATACTTTGCTGTCGCTCAGACTTTTAGCCTTGGCAACAAGCAATTAATAGGGTTTGTTATATCTGAGGATATAACGCTTATCATTGCCAATACTGCGCTCATCAATGAGTTGCAACATGGGCGTTTGTTCTATGGAAGTATAATCTGGCAATTGCAGCATATTGCGTCCATGACTGCCAAGGATCTTAGGAGCTTGGTAAAGCACAATATCATCCGCTAAATTTTGTGCTACAAATGCACCCGCTAACGTTGAACCAGCTTCGACTAACACTGAATTGGTTGTGTTGCCTAAATACGTT
Organism: Shewanella sp. MF05956; assembly: GCF_059758055.1. Taxonomy (NCBI): domain Bacteria; kingdom Pseudomonadati; phylum Pseudomonadota; class Gammaproteobacteria; order Alteromonadales; family Shewanellaceae; genus Shewanella; species Shewanella sp. MF05956. Next base: position 157,834 of record NZ_JCAYNV010000002.1, read on the forward strand.
AACAAGGCCAACAACGGGATTCTACCTACCGAGTCACACTCTAGAACTAAAAAAGACACATGCGCTGGAAATGTCGCTTTGACTTGCTCAGGATATTCACGACACGAGACCAATAAAATCGGGCTCAGTATAGAAAATAATTGTGGCGTTGCCGTTAGTCTTGCACGGCTATCTAATATGACTCTTAGAGGCTGAAAAATGTCATTCGGGTTAAGACGAGTTGTTAACTCACCTAATAACTCAAAACGGACATTTAAACTGGGATCGTCAATTAGCACGGTTTCAACGCCAGTAATTAACGCACAGTGACTGGCTCGATACTTTTGCACATCAGCACGAGCAGCGCTGCCTGTAATCCATTTTGATACGCCATTAGATAACGCTGTTTTTCCGTCTAAACTGGCAGCCACTTTAACCGTGACCCAGGGTAAACCGGTTTTCATGCGTTTCATAAAACCCAGGTTAAGTGCATAAGCTTGCTCAGTGAGTAACCCCACATCCACTTGAATGCCGGCCTCTCTTAACATTGCAATACCACGACCAGACACTTCAGGATTGGCATCTGTCACTGCGACGACCACTCTAGCAACCTTGGCATTTATCAAGCCTAATGCACATGGCGGCGTACGCCCATAATGACTGCAAGGCTCTAATGTTACATACGCTGTTGCACCCTGCGCAGTTAATCCATTTTCATTAACCATCTTTAGGGCGTTCACTTCTGCGTGTCCCTGGCCGGCACGTTGGTGATAGCCCTCACCGATAATCTGTCCATCAGCAACAATCACACAACCGACACATGGATTGGGCCGCGTGGTATAACGGCCTCGCTCTGCCAGCATAATGGCTCGGCTCATCATTTCAATATCGACGCTAGACCCGTTAGACATGGTTATCACTCTCGTTTGATATCATGTTAAGCACACAAAATAGAATTCAAAAAATTAGCGTTTAGTCGGTGATTATTTTTGCAGCTTGGCAATCGCTTCGCCAAATTGAGAGACATCTTCAAAAGCACGATAAACCGAAGCAAAGCGAATATAAGCCACTTTATCTAAGCTCATTAATTGCTCCATCATCAGATTACCAATCATTTCAGAGTCTACTTCACGTTCACCTGTTGCGCGCAGCGTTGATTTAATCTTAGTCAGAGCTTGATCAATTTCATCAATGGATACTGGACGTTTTTCCACTGCACGCAACATACCGCCGCGCAGCTTATCTTCGTCAAACGGTTGTCTGGTGCCATCACGTTTTATCACTCTAGGCATGACTAATTCAGCACCTTCAAATGTGGTAAAACGTTCATGACATTCGGTACATTCCCGGCGACGGCGTACTTGATGGCCATCGGTCACTAATCGAGAATCGATAACTTTGGTGTCGGTCGCGCTACAAAAAGGGCAATGCATTGAACCTCCTGCAGAAAACAAAATGGCCGCTAAAATTAGCGGCCATTAAAGTTTATCCTATTTGTTGAGCAAGGTTAACCTAAACCTCAACAGCAATAGTGATTAACCGTATACAGGGAACTTAGCACATAACGCCAACACTTGGCCTTTAACGCGCTCAATAACCGCTGTGTTAGATGCATCATCTAAAATGTCGCATATCCAGGTTGTCAGCTCTTTCGCTTCAGCTTCTTTAAAGCCGCGACGCGTAATGGCTGGTGTGCCGATACGCACACCTGATGTGACAAACGGTGAGCGTGGATCATTTGGTACTGAGTTTTTGTTAACCGTAATGTTGGCACTGCCTAAAGCGGCATCGGCTTCTTTACCGGTTAAATCACGACCGATTAAATCAACCAACATTAAGTGGTTTTCAGTTCCGCCTGAAACGATTTTGTAACCGCGCGCTAAAAATACTTCAACCATGGCTTTGGCATTTTTAACCACTTGCTGCTGGTATACTTTAAACTCTGGCTCTAATGCTTCTTTAAATGCAACCGCTTTGCCCGCGATAACATGCATTAATGGGCCACCTTGACCGCCAGGGAATACCGCTGAGTTTAGCTTCTTATACAAGTCTTCATCATCAGCCGCAGAAATAATAATGCCGCCACGTGGACCCGCTAAGGTTTTATGCGTTGTTGAAGTCACAACGTGTGCATGAGGCACTGGCGTTGGATAAACACCAGCAGCGATTAAACCTGCAACGTGCGCCATATCAACAAATAAATAAGCACCGATTTTATCCGCAATTTCACGCATTTTAGCCCAGTCAACAATACCTGAGAACGCCGAGAAACCACCAATCATCATCTTCGGCTTATGTTCAACTGCTAAGCGTTCCATTTCGTCGTAGTCAATTTTGCCAGACTCGTCGATACCGTAAGGGATGATGTTATAAAGCTTGCCAGAAAAGTTAACTGGAGAACCGTGAGTTAAATGACCACCGTGAGCGAGGTTCATCCCTAGAACAGTATCACCAGGTTGTAATAACGCCATAAACACAGCGCTATTAGCTTGTGAACCTGAGTGCGGTTGCACGTTGGCGTAAGTGGCGCCAAATAATTCTTTTGCGCGTTCTATTGCTAATGTTTCAACAACATCAACATACTCGCACCCACCATAGTAACGCTTACCTGGATAACCTTCAGCATACTTGTTAGTTAACTGAGAACCTTGCGCTTCCATCACACGTGGACTGGTGTAGTTCTCAGACGCAATCAATTCAATGTGTTCTTCTTGACGACAAGTTTCATCTTCAATGGCTTTAAATAATTCTGGATCGTAATCCGCAATATTCATCGCTTTCTTCAACATGGTAGCTCCAACATCAATTTCTATATAGTAGGGTTGCGCGGTATTCTACTCTGCAACGATGATCATTCACAGTATAAACAACATGAAATTCACTGTGTTCTGAATACAAAACGATTCAAGTTAATCCGCCGAGGTGGTATTTAATCTGCTTCGCTGCACCGCAAAATTAATTCCATAATCCCCTGTTGAGTTACGCAAAGAATACAGTAGAATTATCGTCATCTTTGTTGACAACTAGACTGAATAAACATGGCTCAATTTGTATATAGCATGCTTCGCGTGGGTAAGATTGTCCCACCTAAAAAGCAAATTTTAAAAGACATTTCATTAAGCTTTTTCCCCGGCGCTAAAATTGGCGTACTGGGCTTAAACGGTTCAGGTAAATCTACTCTGCTACGCATCATGGCCGGTATTGATACCGACATTGAGGGTGAAGCACGCCCAATGCCTGGGCTTAAAATTGGTTATTTACCGCAAGAGCCGCGCTTAAATGAGCAGCAAACCGTCCGCGAAGCCATTGAAGAAGCGGTAGGCGAAGCTAAAAATGCCTTAACCCGTTTAGATGAAGTGTATGCTGCCTATGCTGAACCCGATGCAGATTTTGATGCACTGGCAAAAGAACAAGGTGAATTAGAAGCCATTATTCAATCTCAAGATGCCCATAACCTTGACCGCATTCTTGAACGTGCCGCTAATGCGCTACGTTTACCAGAATGGGACGCAAAAATTGAAGTGCTTTCTGGTGGTGAACGTCGTCGAGTCGCGATTTGCCGTTTGCTGCTTGAAAAACCAGAAATGCTATTACTTGACGAACCAACCAACCACTTAGATGCTGAGTCAGTGGCATGGTTAGAGCATTTTTTACAAGAATATAACGGCACCGTTGTGGCCATTACCCACGACCGTTACTTCTTAGATAATGCTGCTGGCTGGATTTTAGAACTTGACCGCGGCGAAGGTATTCCATGGGAAGGTAACTATTCATCATGGCTGGAGCAAAAAGATGCACGTTTACAGCAAGAGTCATCAACTGAAAGCGCTCGTCAGAAAACCATTGCTAAAGAATTAGAATGGGTTCGCCAAGGTGCTAAAGGTCGTCAATCAAAAGGTAAAGCCCGTATGGCTCGCTTTGAAGAATTGAACACCAACGATTACCAAAAGCGTAACGAAACCAACGAACTGTTTATCCCACCTGGACCTCGCCTAGGTGACAAGGTCATCGAAGTGACTAATTTAACCAAGTCATACGGTGATCGGGTGTTAATTGATGACTTAACATTCACTGTGCCTAAAGGGGCTATCGTGGGTATTATTGGTGCTAACGGTGCCGGTAAATCAACGTTATTTAGAATGATATCGGGTGCAGAACAACCAGACAGCGGTTCGATTTCTGTGGGTGAATCTGTGCAAATTGCTTCTGTTGAGCAGTTCCGTGATTCTATGGATGATAAAAATACCGTGTGGCAGGAGATTTCTGGCGGTTTAGACATCATGCGCATCAACAACACAGAAATACCAAGCCGTGCCTATGTTGGCCGCTTTAACTTCCGTGGTGGCGATCAACAAAAAATCATTGGCACCTTATCGGGCGGTGAACGTAACCGTGTTCACTTAGCCAAGCTACTGCAAGCTGGCGGCAACGTATTATTACTCGACGAACCGACCAACGACTTGGACGTTGAAACTTTGCGTGCACTAGAAGAAGCGTTATTGGAGTTCCCTGGTTGCGCTATGGTTATTTCGCATGACCGTTGGTTCCTCGACCGAATTGCAACGCATATCCTTGATTACCGTGATGAAGGTAAAGTGAACTTCTATGAAGGAAACTATACTGAATACTCAACATGGCTAAAAGAAACACTGGGTACTGATGTAGTTGAACCACACCGCTTAAAATACAAGCGCATAAGCAAATAGCCTTGGTTCTTTACAAGTAACGTTTGGTTCTTTATAAGTAACGTTAGGCACTAAAACAGAGACTTCGGTCTCTGTTTTGCTTTATCAGGTTGATTTACGTTTATATTTATGCAGTTTCAATATAAACTCGCTTCAACATCTAGAAGTGTCAAAATTTTGTCAATTTATTGTGAGCAATGCACCACAATCTGTTTGTAAAGCCAAAATAACTTCAGTATTATAAATTATTAACGGATTATTTTGCTCTTTGCTGATAACACTCAGCGCATTACAGAGTGTTGATGGTTCCAGCTTGTAGAGAAATATTATGGAGAGATCAGTGAGATACGGTTCAATTAGCCTTGCTTTATTGTGCTTATACGCAAGCAATTCGTTTGCGGCACTCGAAGTCATCACCAATTCAGAAAAACAGACACTTAATAAAATCGAAACCGAATATGATATCGATAGCCTGCTGATCAATGTGAATGACAAATTCTCTCAACTTAATAAGAAAGCTTACGACGTTGAAGGCCTAAAGAAAACTATCGCATCAGAACAGCAACGTTATGATGAACTAATCGATGGTTTGCCTCAGGCTATCCGTGCAAAATCGGCATTGCCAGATACCTACAAACAAATTGAAGAGTCTGTAATATTAGTCGATGAATTAACACTTAAAGCTGAAGAAGACAGTAAACGTCTTGAAACAGAAAAAGTAGAAATTCTGTCAGAATACGAACAAATTAATAAACAACGAACCTCAAAAAGTCAGCAGTTGTTTAAACTCAAAACTGACATTACTAACCGCTTAATTGCTGACTTATCAAAATCAAGCAGCACCCTTCCGGTTAACATTAATGGCTCAACTGAATGTTCTAAGTACCAAACGATTGCCGACTGCTTAAAAGAATCTCAAAGCAGTATTCTTAGCAATACGCGTAACGAGTCTCCATTCTTAAACGATAAAAGTGTATTACTTTCGTATGAAGTGATTGACGCGAACATGAACATGAGAGGCGATTTAAACTATAAAGTGGCCATGAAATTCAAGCCATCTTATAACAACAAAATCGACGACATGCTCAATGAAAAATTAGGCTTAAAATCAGCAATGGTCACGTTAGTCAGTAACGTACCTGCAGATTGGTTTGTTAACGGTATTAAAATTGGTACTGGTAAAAAACTGTTCCACGAAATTCCATTAGGCAAGCACGGTATTTTAGCGTCTTACCAAAACCAAGACCAATCTAGTGTAGAAAGCATTGAAGGCAATGGCGTATTCAATTACAAGTTCGCTAATGTGGCCGCCGCTAAAAAACCAGTAAGCAAACCCTCAGTTGTGGTTGCGGAAGTACCAAAAGGGATACTTAAGCCATCGGTAAAATCTACACAACAACCCGTAGTTCAAAAACCTAAAGCGAAATACACGCTGTTTTCAGACCAAACAAGCATTAAATTAAGTGATGATGATGCAAAGAAAACATCGAGCGATAAAGGCTATGAATACTTTATGGGCGTAACCCCTGCCACGAAAAAGCAAAACATTGAGTTCACTAACGAGCCTATCGAAAAGTAATTCTGTTGTGCTAGAAATATGATGGGATGACCCATTTGTAAAACCGAAAGCCATATCATTCGATATGGCTTTTTTGTGGATAACTGAGAGTAAAAGTCTCAAGTCGGCCGGTCCATCGCCAGTGAAGGATTACTTGGAAATGAGTATTTGAGCATGATGGTTTGAATCTGATTGTTTGAATATGATGGTCTGAATTTGATGGTTTGAATATGGTTATTTGAAAAAGTGCCTTGTTACAAACAAACCAAAAGCTTTACATTACTTTACGCTTATTTTTGTCCAACATAATTACAATATGTTCATATGCCAATTCACCACCAGCGGCTCCCCGCACATTGTTTATAGAGATGTCCCAACATGATAATAAAGCATGGCTTGAATACGCTTTCAGCGGCCTTGATGATCCTCACCATCAGCATATTAAGTATCAGTGTGATAGCGGCGCCAAAACCTCAACGGGTTGAAAAAGTGGTCCCGGTGGTCACCGCAAGTGTCGAACAGCATGACTTATCTCAATCTATTACGCTTATCGGTAAGTTAGCCGCAACAGATTCAGTCATGATTGCTCCGCAAGTGGGCGGGAAAATAGCCAATATTGCAGTGACCTCTAATCAACATGTCACCAAAGGCCAAGTCTTGCTGAGTTTAGATAATAGCAAGGCGAAAGCCAGTGTTTTAGAGGCTCAGGCTTACCATAAAGATGAAGTCCGTAAACTCAATGAGTTTTTAAAGCTGATTAATGTCAATGCCATCACTCAAACCGAAATAGAAGCGCAAAAGTCGAGTGTCGACATTGCCCTCGCCCGTTTACAGTCGGCACAAACCGACTTGGCTTATCACACCTTAGTGGCCCCTTTTAGCGGCAATACCGGCCTAGTCAATTTTAGCCGCGGAAAAATGGTCAGCATGAATGAAGAATTATTGTCATTAGACGACTTATCGATTCTGCAATTAGATTTACAAGTCCCTGAGCATTACTTAGCACTGTTAAGCACAGGCATGGCGGTTAATGCTATCAGCAGAGCCTGGGCAAAAGACACATTTGTCGGCAACATTATTGCTATCGACCCACGCGTTAATGAACAAACACTAAACCTGAATATTCGCAGTCAATTTGACAATCAACACGGTAAATTAAAACCAGGCATGATGATGTCGGCAACACTTACGTTCCCCAGTGTTTCAGCCCCTATCGTTCCAGTGCAAGCGTTAGAGTACTCAGGCACCAAACGATTTGTGTATGTGATCAACCAGGATAACATCGCTAAACGCACCGAGGTGGTTTTAGGTGCAAGGATTAAAGATCAGGTATTAATTGAATCTGGGATCAAAATTGGCGACAACATTGTGGTCCAAGGGCTAGTGAATATGCGCGATGGCATAAAAGTGAAAGACCTTGCCCATCCAAGCTCAGCAGAGCAAACCCGCGCTAAAACAGCTCTAACACAGGAGCGCAAATAATGTGGCTGAGTGATACCGCCGTTAAACGCCCGGTTGTGGCCATTGTACTGAGCTTGTTGCTTTGCGTGTTTGGTATGGTGTCTTTTTCTAAACTGGCTGTAAGAGAAATGCCTGATGTACAAAACCCTGTTGTGACGGTTATGACAACCTACAGCGGAGCATCGGCAACCATTATGGAAAGTAAGATCACTAAAGCCCTTGAGGATGAACTCACGGGGATCAGTGGTATTGATGAGATCACCTCAACCACCCGAAATGGCATGTCACGCATCTCAATTGAATTTGAATTAGGCTGGAATTTAACCGAGGGTGTCAGTGATGTCCGTGATGCGGTAGCCAAAGCCCAACGCCGTTTACCCGACGAAGCAGATGACCCCATAGTGTCAAAAGATAATGGCACGGGTGAGCCCTCAATCTACGTCAATTTAAGCTCAGAAAACATGGACCGTACTCAATTAACGGACTATGCACAACGCGTATTAGAAGACCGATTTAGCCTTATCACCGGCGTCAGTTCTGTCAATATCTCTGGCGGCCTGTATAAGGTCATGTATGTGCAGTTAAAGCCTCAATTAATGGCCGGCAGAAATGTCACCACTAGTGACATTATTAGTGCATTAAACACCGAAAACCTTGAAACACCCGGCGGTGAAGTCCGTAACGACACTACGGTGATGTCTGTTAGAACCAAGCGACTCTACTTCAGCCCTGAAGATTTTAATTACTTGGTGGTGCACACTGCCTCAGATGGCACCCCCATTTATCTCAAAGATGTCGCCAATGTCTTTATTGGCGCAGAGAATGAAAACTCAACCTTCAAAAGCAATGGCATTGTTAACTTAAGCTTAGGCATTGTGCCGCAGTCGGATGCCAATCCATTAGAGATTTCAAAGCTCGTTCAACAAGAAGTCGACAAGGTACAAGGCTTTTTACCACAAGGGACTAAGCTCGTCGTTGATTATGATGCTAACGTGTTTATCGACCGCTCGATTAACGAGGTCTACAACACCTTGTTCATTACGGGAATATTGGTTGTCTTGGTCTTGTATATTTTTATTGGCCAGGTCAGAGCCACATTGATCCCCGCAGTAACGGTACCAGTGTCATTAATCGCGGCATTTATGGCTGCATATAGCTTGGGATATTCGATAAATTTATTGACGTTAATGGCCTTAATTTTAGCGATTGGTTTAGTCGTTGACGATGCCATTGTGGTAGTAGAAAACATCTTTCATCATATCGAAAAAGGCGAGGAGCCATTACTTGCCGCCTATAAAGGCACTCGTGAGGTGGGTTTTGCGGTCGTATCGACCACGCTAGTGTTAGTTATGGTCTTTCTTCCAATTTCATTTATGGATGGCATGGTCGGCCTGCTTTTTACTGAGTTCTCAGTCATGTTAGCGATGTCAGTGATTTTCTCATCATTGATCGCGCTCACTCTTACGCCAGTGATGGGCAGTAAGCTTCTTAAAGCCAACGTGAAGAAGAATCGCTTTAATCTTTGGATTGATAAAGGTTTTGCTCGCCTAGAAACCAACTATCGCCGTATGGTGACATGGGCATTAGCTTGGCGCATTGCCGCCCCTGTTGTTATCTTAGCCTGTATAGGCGGCAGTTACTTACTCATGCAACAAGTGCCCTCACAGCTTTCTCCTCAAGAAGACCGTGGTGTGTTATTTGCCTTTATCAAAGGCGCTGAAGGCACTAGTTATAATCGTATGATAGCCAACATGGACATTGTCGAGAGCCTATTGATGCCGCTTTTAGGCCAAGGCGTAGTGAAATCATTTAGCGTTGAAGCCCCTGCTTTTGGTGGTCGTGCTGGCGATCAAACCGGCTTTGCGATTATTCAGCTAGAAGATTGGGCCGATCGTGATATCGATGTAAAACAAGCACTCGGGTTAATCAGTCAAACCTTAAAAGACATTCCAGATGTGATGGTTCGCCCTATGCTACCCGGCTTTAGAGGCCAGTCGAGTGAGCCAGTGCAGTTTGTGCTTGGTGGTTCTGACTATCCAGAATTGTTTAAATGGGCGCAAATTCTGCAACAAGAAGCTGATGCCAGCCCGATGTTAGAAGGCGCTGACTTAGACTATGCCGAAACCACACCTGAACTTGTGGTTACCGTTGATAAGCAACGTGCGGCCGAGTTAGGTATTAGCGTTTCTGAAATATCAACCACACTTGAAATCATGCTCGGAGGCAGAAGAGAAACCACTTTTGTTGAGCGCGGTGAAGAATATGATGTGTATCTTCGTGGTGACGAAAACAGTTTTAACAGCGTGACGGATCTTAGTAAAATTTACTTTAGAAGCGGTAAAGGCGAGCTAATCACGCTAGACACGGTGACTCACGTTGAAGAAGTCGCCTCGCCGCAACGCTTAAGTCACACCAATAAACAAAAGTCGATCACCATTAAAGCCAATTTGGGTGAAGGCTATACTTTAGGCGAGGCGCTCGACTTTTTAGAGCAACGCGCCGTGAGTTTATTGCCTACCGACATTTCCATTGCTTATACCGGTGAGTCAAAAGACTTTAAAGAAAACCAATCGGGTGTAATGGTGGTATTTGGCCTAGCACTTCTGATTGCTTACCTGGTATTGGCTGCACAGTTCGAGAGTTTCATTAACCCCGCCGTGGTTATGTTCACCGTACCTATGGGTATTTTTGGTGGTTTTATCGGCTTAGCTCTCACAGATCAAGGCATGAATATTTACAGCCAAATTGGGATGATCATGCTTATCGGTATGGTGACCAAAAACGGCATTTTAATTGTCGAGTTTGCCAACCAATTACGTGATAGAGGTTTACCACTTGATACCGCTATTATCGATGCTTCTGCACGCCGTTTACGGCCTATTCTCATGACCGCATTTACCACCTTAATTGGCGCGATCCCGTTAATCATGTCAACAGGTGCAGGTAGCGAAAGCCGAATTGCGGTTGGAACTGTGATATTCTCCGGCATGGCATTTGCTACTTTCGTCACCTTATTGGTGATCCCAGCAATGTACCGCTTAATCTCAGCCTCAACTCACTCTCCAGGGTACGTTGAAGCGCAACTTAATGACGCCATTGCCGCTCAAAAAGTGCAACAGCCTTAATCAAACAGGTGTAATAATGACTAACCTTGCAGTATTTGTAGACGTACAAAACATTTATTACACCTGTAAACAAGGTTTTGGCCGCTCGTTTAATTACCGGGCCTTGTACCAACAATTGTCACAGCGTGGCCACATCAGCCATGCCATTGCATATGCCATTGCACCTGCTGATGATGGCCAAATTAAATTTCAAGATGCCCTCAAACACATTGGCTTTACCGTAAAAACCAAACCTTATATTCAACGCAGTGACGGTTCAGCAAAAGGTGATTGGGATGTTGGCATCACCATTGATATGCTAGAGATTGCACCTGAAGTAGACGAGGTTATTTTATTATCTGGCGATGGCGATTTTGACTTACTCCTTAAAAAAATCAATCAAAGTACACAGTGTTATACCCACGTAATGAGTGTTGAGCGATTAACCGCAAAATCGCTCAGTGACCAATGCCAACAATTTACCCCTATAGACCGCACATTATTGCTTTAATGATTTGATCATTAGCTGCATTTCATATACAACTTACCGACATTTTTTTACAATATTTCATCCTGTATGGTTGTGTAACGACTTTCATCTAGCAATGATCACTCTATAAAAGGTCAGTTATGTTTTTCCCTTTTCACAAAATAACCCATTACCTTTTAGGATTATTGTTATCGTTAACACTCGTTTTAGAAGCTAACGGCAAACAATATCAAATCGAGCGACTCAATGTCGCCGACGGCCTCCCCTCTACGATGGTAAACATGATTTACCAACAACAAAATGGCTTTATGTGGTTTGCAACCGATGCAGGTGTTAGCCGATATGATGGCCAAGAGTTTGTTAATTTTCAGTTCTCTCCTGGCACAAAAACCCATATATCCAATAACTTTGTGACTGATGTTATCGAAGACAACCTGGGCAATATTTGGTTTGCGACCGAAGACGGTTTAAATCAACTCAACCTTGATGATGAGGTCGTAAACTTCCCGCTATCGCAACAACACTTTAGTCAAAATACCAATTGGATAATGAAAATGTATCAAGACACAGAGCAAAACCTGTGGGTCGGTACGGGCAGTGGGTTACAATTAAAGCAGCCTAATTCAAGCCAATTTATTTCCATTCCTTTATATCTGGATTCTCAAAGCATTCCGATAGAAACCTCGATTTACAGTATCGTTGCCGATGCACAAAATCGATTATGGCTTGGAACCGATTACGGTTTAGCCATTGTCGAACCTGAACAAAAAAGCATGCGATTATTTGATGCCAGTAAAGCCACTTCAGCCATCGAAAACACCGCGGCGTCCACCTTATTTAGCGATTATGTGCTCGCCAGCGAGGTTGACGCAAAAGGTCAACTTTGGCTAGGCACCCAACACTTTGGACTGGTTCAATTCAACCCAATATCAGCTGAATACCAACAATATGCAAACAGTAAGAAAATAGGCGCCATTCCAAGTGATTATGTCACCAGCATTACCATCGATACAGACAGCAATATATGGGTAAGTACAGACAAAGGTGCTGCGCTCTTATCTGTTAAAACCGGCCTGTTTGACCTGATACAAGCGCAAGCATTTAATGAACACACCATCCCGAGTAATTTTGTCGATGATGTGTTTATTGATGCATCTGGGCTCGTTTGGTTTGCCACCACTCAAGGTGCTGCATATTACAGCCCACTGAAACAATCAAGCCGCATATATAAACCTTTAGCAACACTATCTGAACTCTCAGGGGACAATACTTACGCCATTAGCATTAATTCCCAGGGCGATGCTTGGATAGCCAATAGTAATGGCCTGGATAAAATTGATACCCAAAAACAAACGGTCAGCCTGTCACCATTAACGGTAAAGAACAATGACGCGTTAACAGGCAATATTTGGAACGTAAAAGCCGATAAAAAGGACAATCTTTGGGTTTCACATTCCAATGGACTCAGCTACTTGGACAATAACACTCAGCAAGTGAGTCACTTTAGTAACAAACTTGGCAATATTTATGGCTTTCCTGATACCGACTTCTACACAGTAAACCCTGATAATCGCGGCAATGTGTGGATTACGGGTTATTTAGATGCTGGCGTCATGCTATTTAACCCAAAACAGGGGCTGTTAAAGCATTACTTTAACGATAAAAATAATCTCTATACCTCGGGCGGTAATTTTACCTTTGATTCAATCATCGCTAAAAATGGTGATTTGTGGCTCGCGACAACCAGTGGCATTTTTATTATTGATCCCTCAACCGATACTACCGAACATTTAAGCTTGGGTAATGAGCGAGAAAACATTCGTATCGGTGGGATATATCAAGATGAACAAGGCAATATCTGGGCGGCAACTCAAGGCCTTGGGCTAGCTAAAATAACTCCAACACCTAATGGTAAAAAGCCTTACCACATTGAATATATTACTCGTAAGCAAGGGTTAGCCGACAATAGAATTAAAGCGGTAACCGGAGACGGTAAAGGTAATTTATGGTTAACCAGTCGTCATGTATTAAGCAAATACGTTATACAAACAAAGCAGATCACCGACTATCCTAGCGCCATTAATGACACAAACTTAACCTTTAATGAAGGTGCAATTGAGTTAACGCAAACTCAACTATTACTGGGCAGTAATAAAGGGGTGATACAAGTTGATACCGACCGTATTAGCCAAAATCACTTTATTGCTCCAGTGCACATAACCGCGGCAAAAATAGCCAATACATCTTATACATATAGTAATACTAACAAGGTCATTGCACCGCCCAGTGTCGATTACGACAACAATATGATCCAATTCTCTTTTGCCTCTCTCGATTTTACCGCGCCAGAACGCAATATTTACCGATTTATGTTAGCCGGATTTGACCAGGGTTGGATTACCACTCAACAACCTAATGCGATGTACACTAACCTTGCTGCGGGCGATTATGTCTTTAAAGTTCAGAGTACCAACAGCGATGGCATATGGAGTCCACAACAAGCTGAATTTGCCTTTACCGTCAATAAAGCATGGTGGTATTACGCGTTAATCGCATCGGGCATGATCATTATATTGGTTGTTATGTTGTTTATTTTATCGCGCATTAAACAAATTAAAGAGCTCAGCAGTAGAGCTAATTATGACAGCCTGACTGGACTTGCAAATCGATTTAACTTCAATCAGCAATTAGCCTTACTCATTAACCATCCGCAAAAGACAGCAGCCGTTGTCTTTATCGATTTAGATCATTTTAAAGAAGTGAATGATTCTATGGGACACGATATTGGTGATGAGCTGATTATCCAGGTCAGTAAACGCTTACAGCACTGTTTAAAACAACAAGATGTGCTGGCTCGTTTAGGGGGGGATGAATTTGCACTTATCATAGAATACGAACCAGCTGAAAATGAGGTTAATCAAGATTTAGTCAACATCATCGAACGGATCAGAATGGCCCTTAACGCTGGTTATCAAATTAATCAATATTGGCTCAACAGCTCAGCCAGTATTGGCGTCGCTTGCTACCCAAGTGACGGCTCTGATGCTAAAACATTATTAAAACACGCCGACACGGCGATGTACGCGGCTAAACAAAATGGTCGAAATGGCAGCTATTTCTTTAATGAAAAACTTTCTACTGCACTTTTAGAGAGGTTGTTGATTAAAAATCAGTTAAATAATGCCTTGCCAGACAATCAACTCAGTGTGTTTTATCAACCAAAATGCTGCGTCAGCACTAGCAGGATTTTGGGACTTGAAGCGCTATTACGATGGAACCACCCAACGAACGGGATGATTTCGCCTAGTCGCTTTATTGATGAGGCAGAAGACAGTGGGTTAATTATCGACATTGGTTTATGGGTATTAGCACAAGCGTGTCAGCAAGGTTATCAATGGTATCAAGAAGGTATTTTACACGGTAATATTTCAGTCAATATTTCGCCATTGCAATTGTCTCAACCCAGTATAGTGGCCGATATAGCGGCCATTTTACAGCAAAGCCAATTTCCGGCTCATATGCTAGAACTTGAAATTACCGAGTCGTTATTAATTAAAGACATCAAAGCCGCCAAGGCGGTGTTATTCCAGTTAAAACAGCTCAAAGTGCGTATTGCACTCGATGATTTTGGCAAAGGCTATTCATCACTTAACTATCTGACTCAGTTTCCTATCGATACTTTAAAAATTGATAAAGCCTTCATCAACTCAATGCTTCCAAGAGAAACCAGTAATATCGTATTAAAAAGCATCATAAAGCTAGGGCATGAACTAAAATTAGACGTGGTCGCAGAAGGGGTAGAAACCCATGCTCAATTAATAAAACTAAAGCACTACCAATGTAAAATAGTACAAGGCTTTTTATTCAGTCCAGCACTTAACTCAGCGGGCACCCAAAATTTATTGCAACAAAGCAGCATTATGAATGACGAGCTCGAAGCGGCGTATCCATAACGGTTAATATGCTCGCTTACTCGCGGGCAACCCAGTCGCACAACATAGAAACGCCTTAACGCGGTGCATATCACTTTGGAGATAAAAGGTGTTATCATCGCCCGTAAAATTAGGGCCAGTCAAAAAGGATTACATGTTGTTTATCGGTTGTTCAAAAAACCTACTTAAAACTAACTTTACGCGTTATTTTACGCGGATTTATACTCAAGTAATGTTTTGTTTACTTGCCATTTTTTGCGCCAGTATGATGACTCATACCGCGATGGCTGAACCGATAAAAATCACCTTAGCCGCCGAAGATGGTTGGCCGCCATTTGCCGACGAATTTGGTAGCGGTATATCTCACAACCTTATCCAACAAGCTTTTAAACAAGTCAATGTAGAAGTTTCAACCATTGTGGTTCCCTATACACGCGGGCTCATCATGACCGAGCGCGGTACCGTTGATGGCGTGTTTAATGTCACCAAAGAACAAAGCACACAAGAGCGATTTGTTTTCGGCAACGAGCCATTATTCACAGTAAACGCATCCTTTTTTTTCGCCAAAACACAAACAGTCATCGCTAAAGACAAATGGCAATTACCATTGGGTAGTGTGATAGGCATTATCGACGGTTACGAATATGGCGATGAGCTTCTGCAGCTAATAAACCAACGCCAATTAAAGATAGTGAAGGTAAATAGCCAACGACAATTGATTAATTTACTGCTAGTCAATCGAATAGACGGTGCCATTATGTATGATATGGTTGCCGATGTTTATATTGAGCAAATGGGTGTTAAGCAAGATATTGTCGCTCAGTTTATGAATCACACCAGTGAAATATTCGTGGCATTTTCAAAACAGAATCCACAAGCTACAGAGCTAAGCTTACTGCTTGATAAAGGCTTACAACAATTAAAGCAACAAGGTCACTATCAAAAGTTACTTGTACCACTCGATTTCTAAGCCCTAAGGTCACTGCAAAATGAGCCCAACTGCTAATAAACCACAATACAGCCCGGTCCACACTTTTAAAGTACAAATCTACTACGAAGATACCGATTTTTCAGGTGTGGTTTATCACCCTAATTTTTTAAAGTATTTTGAACGAGCGCGGGAACATGTCATTGGCGCTGAAATACTCAGTGATTTATGGCAGCAACAGCAACTTGGTTTTGCCGTTTATCGAACAGACATGGTGTGCCATGACGGGGTTGAGTTTGCCGATATTATTGAGGTTCGTACTCAATTTTATTTTGAAAGTAAATTTCGCACAGTTTGGCAGCAATCTATTTGGCGCCCTAACGCAACCAAAGCAGCGGTTACTGCTAACATCGAAATGGTGTGCATGAATCAAAAACGACAGCTCGCACCTATGCCGCCATCATTGATTACGCTCTTGTCGAGTGGGATGACGAGCACTTAACGATAAGCGCTCCTGATAGGCCAGTTATAGAGAATGCGTTAATTGCGGATAGATATGTTCAAACTCATCTGCAGTGGCGGGTTTAGCAAAGTAATCACCTTGAATAGTATCAACACCAAACTCATGTAACGTTTCTAACACCGACTTAGATTCGACCCCTTCTACCGTGACCTCAAACCCTAAACTTTTTGCCAATTCTATACTGGTTTTTACAATTTGTTTTGCTGCTTTTGAGGTTTCAAATTCATCTAAAAACGCTTTATCTATTTTGACTTCATCCACAGGTAAAAAACGCAAATACGCTAACGATGAATGACCTGTACCAAAGTCATCAATGGCAATTTTTACGCCGATATCACGCAATTGATTGAGGGTAATAATGGTTTGCTCTAACGACACCATCAAAGCACTTTCAGTGATTTCAATCATTATGCATTCAGCAGGGACTAAATACTGCGCCAGTTTAGTAGCGACATCGTTCGCCAAATTAGGATTATCAAGATCGGTGGACGATAGGTTAAGGGCGACTTTAACGTAAATCCCCTTTTCTCGCCATTTTGCTTGTTGTGCAATAACCGCATCTAACACCCAGGTACTTAACAGATCAATCATGCCTGTTTGTTCTGCTAAAGGGATAAATTCATTGGGTGATATTAACCCTAACCCTTCGTGCTGCCAGCGAATTAACGCCTCAACTTGTTGGCACTGGCCACTTTGAATATCAAGTTTGGGCTGAAACACCATAAATAATTCATTGAGCTTTAGCCCCTTGGGTAAACCATTAATGATCAGCAGTTCTCGATGCCGAGCTTTATCATCATCTTGATCATAAAAAGCAATCGGTTGTTTTAGGGTTTTGGCTTTTTTAAGCGCTAAATCTAAGCGCCTTAACATCAAACTGACATCGGCATGATGTTCAGCTAAAGACAACACGCCTAACTGCATTTTGATGCTTATTGGCTGTTGTTCAATCTCAAACGGTAATTGTAAATCCTGCTTTAGCTGGACCAGTTGCGCGAGTGTTAGAGCCTGCGGGAAAAATAATAAAAACTCATTGCCGTTCATACGAGCAATAAATTGCGGTTTGTTATCGACATTCTCTATGCGTTTTGAAAATGCTTTAAGTAGCTTGTCGCCAAACAAAAAGCCGAATAAGTCATTAACGAACCGAAACTGCTTAATGTCCACCAGCACTAACATGCCTTCAGACACAGGCATTTTTGCCAGCATTTTACGTTTAAATCCAACGCGATTTGTTAAGCCGGTCAATTTGTCTCGTTCAGTGCTAAAAAGACTGGATTGATGAAAGTTTTTAAGCGCGATAATGAGGGGTTTTAACGATGAAGATGACGTATCTAAGGTAAAAGTATCTTGATTAAGTATTTGCAACGCTAATGCTTGGGTTAATTGCCGCAACGCACGTTGCTGTCGCCAATGAATAACGCCGACGATACAACTCAATATCACCGCAATAAACACAATCAGTGTCAGCAAATTATTCATTTAAAATGTTTCATTAATAAGTGCTACTTCATTATTATAGGCTAATGGATAATCTCTCCAAGCCACGCTACTTTGAGCTATGCTGTGATTGTTTACACATTAGGCAACCACCTCATTGACGGCAAAACATACCGTCAATTAGGTCAAGGCATGACGCTTACTCGTAACTTTGTTTAATCGAATGGTACATATCGATAAACTCATCACTGGCTAAGTCTTCTGGCGTTACAGGCAAACCTCTATCGGCAAACACACCTAAACGCTCATCTAACTCTTCACCCGCACGCAATTCACCAGTGTAAAAGGCAGCCGAGCGAATAAAGTCTAAATAAGTGACTTTTTCTGGCATGTAATGCAAGTCAGCCCAACGTTCAACCACTTCCATTACTTCTGGCGCAAAGTCCCATGTTTTAAGCACCGCACGACCAATGGGGCCTTGCATTTTGCGCACAAGACTGCGTAACTGATCGATTTTGCTAAACAGTTCAGGATGAACTTCAGCTTCGGTTAAGACAGGTAAGGCACCAATGTTATGGACTAAGCCTGCAAGCGTTAATGTATCGCGATCTAACTTCTTGCCAGGATTTCGTTTGTTGTATATTTCTAACATGGCGCAAGATGATGCCGTCACCTCAATGGAGGTTTTCCACACTTCATCCATCACTTCCCATACCATTTCATTGGTAGAGATAAACAACTGCTCCATGGCCACAGAAGTGGTAATAGACTTAATTTGCACTAAACCAATACGGTTGACGGCTGCGCTAATGTTCTCGGCTTTGTTACCGCGTGAATATAATGCACTGTTAGCCACTTTAATAATACGCGCTGAAATCGCGGCATCTTGGCCAATTACATCACCAACCTGCTTGAGACTGGAATCTTTACGCGCCACCACCTCTTGCACTCTCATGGCCACTTCTGGCAATGTTGGCAACACCAACGCATCGTCTTTAAGCTTCTTTAATAATCCAACCAAGAGTTGATGTTCGGTAGACATGCGGTCTCCATAAAATAATGTTCACTAATGCCAAGATTATATACCCAAACGCATATTATTTGCGACGACTCAAAAACCACCAAGCCAATTAATTACGCTTTTTAGAATATTTGTTGATAAGGATGACGGCGAGAGCCATAAAAGTACAACCCACTTCACATTTCCCAAGCCTATATTTGTACCCACTAATGTCCTTAAGTAAGCTTTCGCCCCCTAAATATGCTAACCCTGTTGTAAACCGAGAAAACTATGTTTAAACCTGAATTATTATCCCCTGCTGGCACATTAAAAAACATGCGCTATGCCTTCGCTTATGGTGCTGATGCGGTATATGCCGGCCAACCTCGTTATAGCTTAAGGGTGAGAAATAATGACTTTAAAATGGAAAATCTCGCCACAGGGATTGAAGAGGCGCATGCATTAGGAAAAAAACTTTATGTGGTGAGCAATATCTCACCGCACAACGCTAAACTCAAAACCTATATAAAAGACATGGAACCAGTAATAGCCATGAAACCTGATGCGGTCATCATGTCTGATCCAGGCCTGATTATGATGGTACGTGAAACGTTTCCTGAGCAAGTGGTGCATTTATCTGTTCAGGCTAATGCCATTAACTGGGCTTCGGTAAAATTTTGGCAACAACAAGGGATTAAACGGGTTATTTTATCGCGTGAATTATCGTTAGATGAAATAGAAGAAATTCGCCAGCGTTGTCCAGATATTGAACTTGAAGTCTTTGTTCATGGGGCGCTATGCATGGCTTATTCAGGCCGCTGTTTGTTATCTGGTTATATTAACAAACGCGACCCTAATCAAGGCACATGTACTAATGCTTGTCGCTGGAAATATGACGTACACCCTGCCCAGCAAACTGAAACAGGCGATGTGATAGCCATGCCTGCTGAAGTACAAATAGCAACACCAACGTTAGGCGCTGGCGAGCCAAGTAGTGAGATAGTGTTATTGCAAGAAGCAGGTCGTCCTGGTGAATACATGCCGGCTTTTGAAGATGAGCACGGTACCTACATTATGAATTCTAAAGATTTACGTGCCATTCAACATGTTGACCGATTAACCCGTATGGGCATCGACTCGTTAAAAATTGAAGGCCGCACTAAGTCATTTTACTATGTCGCGCGCACCGCACAATTATACCGCCAAGCCATTGAAGATGCCGCTGCAGGTAAAGATTTTGATCGCACGCTAATGAGTAACCTTGAAGGTTTAGCGCATCGAGGCTACACCGAAGGTTTTTTACGCCGTCATGTGCATGATGAGTATCAAAATTATCAGTACGGTCATTCTGTGAGTAATAGCCAGCAATTTGTCGGTGAGTTTACCGGCAAACGTAATGAGCAAGGCCTTGCTGAAATAGATGTTAAAAACAAGTTTTCGGTGGGCGACAGCGTTGAAGTAATGACAACCGAAGGTAATTTTGTTATCACTATTGAATCATTAGTGAATCGCAAAAACCAACCCATCGAAGCCGCGCTAGGCTCGGGACACTTTGTCTTTATGCCTATCCCAATGAATATCGATGTCGAAAAGGCAATGCTAATGCGTAATTTACCTGAGGGAGTTGATACCCGAAACCCTCATCAACCAGGTTAACCTTATATGGCATTAATCATTGACGATAGCTGTATCAATTGCGACATGTGTGAACCCGAATGCCCCAATGAGGCGATTACCATGGGTGAAGAAGTGTATGAAATTGATCCGGCATTGTGTACCGAATGCGTGGGGCATTACGATAAACCCACCTGCGTATCGGTTTGCCCTATCGATTGTATTGACCCAGACCCTTTGCATGTTGAGTCACAAGATGAGCTGTTAATTAAATATGCAGCCATTACGGGCAAGTAAACACAAAAAATCCACTCCAGCTTTCGTAACTTAAACGGCGCATTGGCGCCGTTTAAGTTCTCTCTATATCTAATCTCGTTAAAATAGAATAACAATCATTAACCATTCTCTTTTGTCGACGTTAACGTTTGTAAAAGTTGAGCCAATTTATTTACCGCGATATTCACTGGAGCCGGTAACGAGTCAAGTTCAATCGACAGCAATATATTTTTCACTTCTAGCCCAAGTTCAGTGTCACCTTCAATGCGTAATTTACGTTGGAAAAATAGAGTGTCAGGATCTTCTTTCCCGGCTACCACTAACAATAACTCAGGCACGTTTGCACTGAAAATAACATTCGGATGACTCAACGGCTGTACCAGCAACTTATTATGCATTCCGACTTGAAACTGCAAATCAATATCATCGATACAAATACCGACTGATTTATCGTTTAAAAATGCCAATTCACCCGAATTCACTTGCTCAGCAAGCACTAGATTAAGCATTTGAGTGATAATCGTCATTTTTATTTTTGTAGGGACTATCGCTAATGAGCGACGGCTCATCTGTGGTGCAAAATGTAAAATGTGTGCCGATAAACGTTGTTGAAATGCTTGAGCCATTAAAGGTTCCTACCTGCAAAGAGATCGATTTAGCAAGCTAGTTTACTGGCAATTTATCCAACGAAACCTGTTTTAAATCAATTCATGTTAACTCAATCACATTTACACTCCTGTTCTTCAAAAATAATGAGCACATCAACATGGAACTCTTATGCCCAGCAGGTAATTTAGCCTCGCTAAAAGCAGCCTTAAATGCTGGTGCCGATGCGGTGTACCTAGGACTTAAAGATGACACCAACGCGCGTTCATTCGCAGGCTTAAATTTTTCGGCGCCACAACTAGCCCAAGCAACTCAACTGGCTCATAGCCAAGGTCGTAAAGTTTTTTTAACCTTAAATACTTTCCCTAAACCTGGGCATGAACAACGTTGGTATCAGGCGGTTGATTTAGCCGCGCAACTCAATATGGATGCGTTAATCGTGGCTGATTTATCATTATTAAGTTACGCCCATCAACATCATCCGCATTTGCCTTTACACTTATCTGTGCAAGCGAGTGCCACCAACTTAGGCGCGTTATCGTTTTATAAAGAAGCATTTAACATAGAGCGCGCAGTCTTACCTCGAGTGTTATCGATAAAACAAGTCAGAGATTTAGCAAAAGTGAGCCCTGTCGAACTTGAAGTCTTCGCCTTTGGCAGTTTATGCATCATGGCTGAAGGACGTTGCCACTTATCATCCTATGTGACAGGTCAGTCACCCAACACTGGTGGTTCGTGTTCGCCTGCTAATCATGTACGTTGGCAAGACAGTGGTAGCGACAAATTAACCCGATTAAACGATGTGTTAATCGACAAAGCAGATGCCAGCCAGCAATTAGGCTATCCCGTCGTGTGTAAAGGTCGTTATGTGGCTCAATACGATCAAGATGCCAAATACTTACTTGAATCACCCACCAGCTTAAACACCCTGAGTCTGTTACCCGAACTGGCCCAAGCAGGCATTACGTCATTAAAAATTGAAGGGCGTCAAAGAAGTCCGGCCTATGTAAGTCAAGTGACTCAGGTCTGGCGCAGTGCCATTGATACTTATTTAGCATCACCGACATCGTTTGCCGAGCAACCTCAATGGTCACAGGCATTAGCCAAAGTGTCAGAAGGACAAATTACAACATTAGGTGCTTACGAGCGCCAATGGCAATAAGGGTTACGATGAAAATATCTCTTGCACCAATAAGTTATTGCTGGTCTAAAGCGGATGTTGAGCAATTTTATCAACACGTCGCAAACAGCAATATTGATACCGTATACCTAGGCGAAACGGTCTGTAGCCGTCGCCGAGAACTCAAGTTTGCTGATTATTTGGCTTTAGCTCACATGCTCAAAGCCCATGGTAAGCACGTGGTATTGTCGACGATGGCGTTAGTCGAAGCGCAATCTGAACTCAATGAATTAAAACGTGCAATCAATAATGGTGATTTTAGTATTGAAGCCAACGATATGGCGGGAGTGTATTATGCCCACCAGGCTAACCTTCCTTTTGTGTGCGGACCTACCATTAATAATTACAATCGCGCCAGCTTGGATTTGTTACATCAAAAAGGCATGTACCGCTTTGTAATGCCATGTGAATTATCACAAAGTTGGCTGCAAGCTGTTATCGACTCAGACATTCACCCACAATATGAAATTGAAGTATTAGGCCACGGCTATATGCCATTAGCGCACTCAGCTCGCTGCTTTACCGCTAAACACTACCAGCTACCAAAAGACAAATGCCAAACCATTTGCCAGCGACATAGCAAAGGATTGCTAGCCCAAACGCAGGAGTCACAACCCTTGTTGAGGTTGAACGGCATTCAAACCCAATCTGCGGCGCAGGTGGATCTCATCAGCCAAATACCACAAATGATCAATATGGGTGTCGATTACTGGCGCATATCACCGAATAAATTAGCCGATGTTGCCTTAGGAAATACCTTAGCCACCTTACTTAATCAGGCTCAGCTAAATAATAATGCAACATTGCAAGACGAGCTGACACAATTTGAGCTTTTAAATACCAATGCTCATCATTGTAATGGATATTGGTTTGGGCTGCCGGGAATGAACTGTTCCGCCCCCTCTACTCCAGCAGAGTAAACACTTCACATCCAATGACAACAGGTTGGCATTGGATGTGAAGCTTTTCTTACGAATGATTTTGCAATGTCGCGATATTAATCACAACAGTGCAAAATCCTTTTTATCGCGACCACATCAAATCGTTAAAAATCGAATGAGATCGAGACTATCGCTCATTACTTTGTCTATTTATTAGGGCTGATACGTGATCATCAACACGTATATCTACCCACATTTAACTAATATCTATTCGTCTCAGTTATCATTTTACATACCACAAATAAGGGGGTAACCTTGCCTCCCTAAAAAGTACAGCTGAATGGACATTCACTTATCGTCCATAATCGCAGTGGCCTTGCACAAAGAGCCACTTTAAAGCACATACGTAAGGTGTATTTAACGTGACACACAAAAAACATAATATTAAAACAATACTGACCTTTATTATCCCATCCCTGATTGGTCTGTTACTGTTTATGACGCCTATCAGTATTGATGGCGCTATCACCATTCCGATTGCGATCATTTCTAAAGCGCTACAATCTGGAATGGGCAGTTCTATTCAGCTAATTGTTGCGGGTATTGTCGTATTGATGGCGATAGCCTCTTTACTGACACGTATTGTTAACCCCCAGTTTGTTCGCAAAAATCACTTTTTACGCACCTTACTTAAAGTTAATTTATTTTGGTTAGCGACGCGTATATTGGGCGCCATATTTATTGTGATGGTGTATTTGCAAGTGGGTCCTGAAATGATCACTTCTTCAGCGACTGGCGGCCTAGTACTCAACGATTTAGTGCCTGTTTTATTTTCGGTGTTTATTTTTGCGGGCATGTTGTTACCGCTATTGTTAAATTTCGGCTTGCTTGAGTTTTTTGGCACTTTACTCACTAAAGTGATGCGTCCGATTTTTAACTTGCCAGGTCGAAGCGCTATCGATTGTATGGCGTCTTGGTTAGGTGACGGCAGCGTCGGCATTTTAATGACCAATAAACAGTATGAAACGCGTTTTTATACTGAAAGAGAAGCTGCGGTTATAGGCACGACCTTCTCTGCGGTATCGATCACCTTCAGCCTAGTGGTGATTTCACAAGTTAAGCTTGAGCACTTGTTTGTGCCTTTTTACCTTACCGTCTGTTTAGCCGGTATTGTTGCCGCGGTTATCGTGCCTAAATTACCACCATTGTCGTGGAAGAAAGACACCTATATCGACAATACCCCACGTCATGAAGATGACGAAAGCGTGCCAGAAAACCACGGGGTATTCTCTTGGGGTTTTGAACAAGCTATGCAACGGGCTTCTACTGCTGGTGGCGTAAAGCATGTATTAGTTGAAGGGATTAAAAACGTTGTCGACATGATATTTGGCGTCATCCCCGTCGTAATGGCAATTGGTACTGTGGCACTCGTACTTGCAGAGCACACACCAATCTTTAACTACCTGGGTATGCCTTTTATTCCTTTGCTAGAGCTACTGCAAATACCGGAAGCCAACGAAGCTTCAAAGACAATTGTCGTTGGTTTTGCGGATATGTTTATCCCTTCTATCCTAGCCAGTTCAATAGAATCTGATTTAACCCGCTTTGTGATTGCGGCGTTATCTGTGACTCAGTTAATTTACATGAGCGAAGTCGGTGCACTCTTAATCGGCAGTAAAATCCCGGTTAACTTTTTTGAGCTATTTGTTATCTTTATCCTGCGTACTTTGGTTACACTGCCAATTATCGCGCTAATGGGTCATTTACTCATCTAAAGTAATACTGGCCATATTTGTGACCCATCCCATAAGGAGCGCAATGCGCTCCTTTTTTTAGCTTAAAAACCCAGCGAAAAAATTGAAAATCGAGTATGCTTAAACAATAACAATAGACTCAATGGTTGCGGACTGTATCCCGTTGCCACTCAATGCATTAAGGGTAACCCATGGACGACAGACGTAAGTTTTCTCGCATTTTATTTGCTGCTAGTGCTCATATAGAGCAAACAGAACAAACTTGGCGTACAAAAATTTTAGACTTGAGCCTTAATGGGGCTTTAGTGGAATTACCGTCAGGTTATACCGGACAACTTAATACCATTGTGACCTTGGCATTTGTGCTGCCAGACTCCGATATTGAGCTGCAAATGCAAGCGGCAATCGTTCATAAAACCCCAGAACATCTCGGGCTCAAATGTGTTCATATCGACGTTGAAAGTATCAGCCATTTACGCCGCATTATTGAATTGAATATGGGTGATGCAGAGCTATTGGACCGAGAACTTAATTCACTCGTAACCCCAACGCCGTAGCAACGTATACAGCTTTAGCACTAAAAAAATGGCAAACCAATCTGGTTTGCCATTTTTGTTTCAATTGCTCTGCCGACTCATAGCATTAATTAATCAATTCAAGTAACTCGTGGATCGTTTTAACCGGAGTAATTTTAGCCCCCAAGCCTTCCATCGATTTATGGTAATTACGAAATGGAATGAAAATCTCAGTAAAACCATGTTGCGCAGCTTCTTTCACTCTGGGCACGCCACTGTCAATAGGCCTAACATCGCCATTTAAACTCAGCTCCCCCATAATGCAGGTGGTTCGAGGGATAACAAAATCGTTTAAACTGCTGAGTAACGCCGTGACTAATGCCAAGTCGATGCAGGTTTCAGACTCATCGATTTTCAAACCACCCACGATATTAAAAAAAGTATCATGGAAAATTTTGGTCTTGGTGTGTTTACGCAAAATACCCGTTAACATTTTAATCCGGTTCATATTCAATCCCACACACACACGCTGTGGAAACTCAGACTCGGTCTCGGTGGTTAAGCATTGAATCTCTAGTAATAAATTACGATTACCTTTACGAATACAGGTAATGGTTGAACCTGGCGATTCAGTGGTTGAGCCTGACAAAAATATTTCACTCGGATTATCGACACTGAGCATACCGCGTTCGCTCATGCGGAAAATGCCCACAGTATCTACGTCGCCAAAACGGTTTTTGTTCGCTCTTAAGGTACGAATTTGACCGTCATTGGTATCGATGTGCAATAACGAATCAACAATGTGCACCAAGGTTTGTGGCCCGGCGATTTCGTTATTTTTATTCACATGAGCAATAATGAACATGGTGACGTTATTTTTTTTACAATATTGCGTAAATGCTTGAGCAGCAGTTTTAACTTGCGAAGGTGAGCCAGGGCTGCCATTGGCGTTTTCAGTAACCACGGCTTGAATCGAGTCAATAACCGCAAACTTAATTTGCTTCGCTTCTAATTCTTCAATGATGGATTCAACACTGGTTTCAGACAATAAGTATAAATTATCTTCGTTATAGTTAAGCTTTAAACGATTGACGCGGTTTTTAAACTGAGACAATGATTCTTCAGCGGTACAATATAACGATGCGGTAGACTGAGACATGCGTGCGACGAGATCTGACAATAAAGTCGTTTTACCTGCGCCAGGATCACCTGAAATAATATTCACAGAGCCAGTAGTGAGTCCACCACTCAATACTCTGTCTAACTCGCCAATTCCCGTGAGCCTTTTTTCGGCTTCAACAGACTCAACCTCATTAAGCTTTTTAGCACCGCCGCCAGCAGCGCCAGCATAACCTAATACAGCAGGACGAGACGCCGCCGTTTTAGCGCTAGAGAGACGGACTTCAACCAAGGTATTCCAGGCTCCACAACGACACTGTCCCTGCCAACGCGGATAATCCATGCCACAATCGTCACATACAAATGCCATTTTTGGAGCTTTAGCCATGCTATTTCCTACCATTTTCTCAATAAAAATCGGTTATCGGTGTTATTTGTACCAAAAGCACTCATGTTAGCGCTAATGCTGGGATCGATGTGAATGACCGAACTAGTGCGAGTACGCTTGTAACCGACACTCAATAAACCGATAAGGACAAAATTGATTTATTGATTCAACACATACAAGTGAACATAGACAAACGCGAGGATGACTGGTTAAATAAGTTAATAAAATGAGATAAATAACAACGATATTAATCTTGAACCTTGCCAATTATTACAATCTTGTTCACACTGATTGTTAATTAGCGGTAAATACACTCTGCTAATTAATTCACAGCCTCACCATATTAACGTACCTATAATGGATTGGTAATGAATAATTATGGTTAATATCATAAAGAACAGCACTTTCTAGCCGATAAAACATCAGCCAGACTCACAATAAGCCCAATAAAACGATAATATAAATGAGTTTAGATAATCACAGTGCATTAATTGAACAACTTAAGCCGCTAATAATGGAACCTGATTTTCAGGATATTTTTGAGCAGCTTACCGTTGATGAATCAAATTCCACCCGTTTTCTATTGAAAATGGAGCTTAACCGTATTTCATCACAATGCACCCGAGTTATCGATTTACGTGACAAAACTGAACTCCCCTGCGAAGAAGTCGTCATCGCTAATCAGCGACATTTTCTTGATGAGCCCGCAAAAGAATCGTTACTCAACACTCTTCCGTTATACCGTAATAAATACACGCTTGGGGTTTACGAACACGTCGTTAAAGCGCATAAACTGCGACGCTTAAAACTGAGAAATATCTTGCCAGAAGAGGCTACAAGCGAAGTCAATCCTTACCTTGTACCTGGTGTAGTCCTTGGTAGCTATTTTAATCGCTGTGAAGAGCGAATGAATTACAGTATCCGCATCTCAGTGACTCAGCCTGGCTTAAGTGAAATCAATGGCGTAACCCTCGATTTGTCTGTCGGCGGTGCCCGGATAAAATTGCCATTAAAGCATCATTTAGATCAAGATAAGCCGATTAAACTCAAATTACTCGAACTGAATGAAGAGTTTTTTGTTGATGAGATTCAACATGGCGTTGATTATCAAATTGTCGACATCCAAAATAAAGACGGTAACGCCATTTTGAGGCTTAAACGCCTAGGTGATGGAAAAGCACTCGACAAAGTAATCACTATGGTGATTCGCAGTTATAAGTTCCGCTATAAAGTCGATGTAAACGATGTCATCGTTACGGCTACGGGTTTAGGCTATGAGCGCCATTATTTACCTTTATTAACTCATTTACCCTTATATGTCAGTATGAAGGAAGAAGTACCGCACATTACTTATGAGTTGCTAGGGCGTGGTAATCAACCCATACAACATTACTTTCAAGATGAAAATGAAGTCAGCCAATTACCGAGTTTAATCAATACTCGACGTTTGACTCAGGTGCTTAAAAACACGGCTGACAGCGACCATAATCTGTTTTTTAGCTTTACGCATAATGTTCAAGGTAAATTACATTACTATTCGGCGACATTAGCTGAGTTAAAAGCCACTAAAAATCTTAACTTATTTCTTGGGTTTGCCTCTTCGAAAGCCAGCTGGCGGGTATTTAAATTAATCGCTCAACCCATTGATCATAATAAAAACTATAAAACCTCAACCCTCCCAGGTGATGATGCTCGTTATAACGCCTTAACCGAGCAGCAACTGGCACAATTTAGCCATACTTTACAACTGATTGATTTGACCAGTGAAGAAGCACGTAGAGATTATCAAAGCTGGTTTAATAAAGCAGATGCCAATGGGTTAAAAATTTTTGCTCAAGCAAAGGTCAAAAATCACAGTATCAAAAAAGTATCGATGCCTTTTAGCGAGCGACGCCATGAAGCCCGTTTTGCTTTTAAAACCTCAGTGACAGTCCAGCAAGGTGATAAAAAAGCCACCGGGATTACTCACGATATCTCGAGCCGTGGTTTACAAGTGATTTTAGAGCAAGCTCTAGACTTTACAGAACCGGCTCAAGTGACATTATCTTTCCCGCGGCTCCAGGCTGCTGCCGGTAAAACCAATTTATCTAACTTACCTTATCAATTAATACGCAGCCGTATGAACGGCCTCACGTTGCATTTAAGTGCATTGATTGGCCATGCACCTCATGAAGGTGTTGAGTTTTTAAATAAGTTGATTGCACATAACAAACAAAAACTCGAACAATTATCAGACAATGAAGGACAGTTAAAAGAACTGGCAGACGGATTAAAAAATCTGTTCATGCGCCAATTACCAGGTGTGCCTTATTTTATTGAAAAAACAGTGAAATCAGCGCAAATGGCCTATATAGGCATTGGTACTACTACAGATGAAATTAGCCATTTATTTGCCCAAGACACAGACCAGGTACTGCTGTATAACCTAATGCCATTATTGGATAATAATGTCTTAAAACAGCAAATTATTGATCCGATTAAAGCAATGAAAGCCAGTCACGACATGGACTTTTTTGAAGTGTTTATACAGCTGGTACGCCAGCCTAGAGGGGCGGTGCAAATAAAATGTATACTCAAATCGGAACTGGGTGGCAGAGACAATCAAATACAATTTATTCAACAAAGTAAAAAAGTTGGCCGATTTATGGCACTACGAGTATATCGTGGCGCCACTGATAAGCCCGACATGAGTTATATCCGCCGCGAACTAGAATACATCAACATTCATGCCAATCACCGTGCAAAACAGCTAGAAGAACAGCTTTGGAAAGTCATTGGTGCGGGTGAGTTGCTTGATATTACAGCAGAAGTAGAAATACGTTACCCTGGTATTGTGGCCACTAACGCTTAACTGTTAACAAGCCTTATAAAGCTAAATACCACTGTTTAATCGTGACGAAATGATCTTGTTCAGCTTGTTTATTGGTTAACATTCCTGCGTGGTCATAATCAAATAAATTTCCTTGCGCTTTAGACAACAAAGTATATTTCACTTGCTTAAAGCCACACTCGGCAATCATATCGCGCACATCAGATGGATTACCTAATACTCGATCGTTTTTACCCGCGATAAACCAGCTTGTTGGCCACTGGGTTTGCATTGCCGCGCTAGCATAATCAAAGTTATCATCGTGATCGACCCAGTCACCTCTCACCCAATCAATGGTTTGTAATAATGAAGCCCGGCTTTCGTTATCCATACCGACTCGTAGACGGTTTGCGTCTAAATAACCGGTTCTAGCAACAAAAAAAGGCGCCAAACGATTCCATAAAAAATCGACCATAAGCCACTTTTTTAGTGATTTCACTCTAATCGTTCGTTTTGAACCAAATGTTAACAGCGATGCGACACTCGTTTGTAAATCGGTAAAGCGGGCTAAACTACTGGCCATTAATACTCCGCCCCAAGAATGAGCGCACCAATGCACTTGAGACACTAATGGGTGACGTTGCAAAATGAACTGATGCACTAACGGGAGTTGTTCTCGAATAACCTCTCCTTGGCCCAAAGCAAAATCACGTTGAATTTTAGGTAAACTTAATCCGCGTCCTGCTGTGTCCATCACATAAACATCAAAGCCTGCTTTCGCTAAAAAACATGCCAGTCCGCGACCTGAATCACTATAAAACACGCGGCCGTTAGACATTGCACCATGCAGCATTAAAATAGGAGTTGTCGCCCCATGGGGAGACTGAGGATGAATATGCCTTACGTGAAGTTGGCCTTCACGATAAGGAATAAAAAGAGAGTGTTGTTGGATATCAGTGTTCACAATTGGCAGAAATAAAGGTAACCATAAGGCTACGCTATCATTACTGCCAGTAAATACAAATAAACTAGAGTAAAAACTTCATATTAGCGAATTTAGTTATCATTGGTTTACTAAGTTAAAACGATGACATTATGCCGGGCTAGGCTTGTAAGCAAAATACTAGAGCACGTAAATCGAGGCGTTGAATGGCGGCATCGGCTGCGGCAATCAGTTTAGGTTTTGCATGAAAGGCTAAACCTAGATCTGCGGCCTGGATCATCGGAATGTCATTTGCACCATCGCCAATTGCCACGCATTGCCCAGACGCTATTGACCATTTTTGCGCACACTTTGCTATCACGCTGGCTTTGTATTGTGCATCGACCACCACACCCGTCACTTCCCCAAGAAGCTTACCCTCTTGAATGACTAACTCATTAGCATAGGCAGCATCTAAGCCTAGTAAATTCTGTAAATGCCCCACAAAAGGCGTAAATCCACCAGAAGCCACAACCAACTTCCATTGGTGCGATTTAAGCTCCGCAATCATAGATTCAAGCCCTGGCATTAAAGGCAAGGTATCGCATAATTGTTCGATAATCTGGGCATCGGCTCCCGCGAGTTTAGCAACTCGTTGCCTTAAAGACTGTTCAAAGTCTAATTCACCACGCATGGCACTGGCGGTAACGGCAGCCACCTCCTCTCCCGCACCCGCCATTGCAGCAAGCTCATCAATGCATTCGATTTGGATCGCGGTGGAGTCCATGTCCATCACTAACAAACCGCAAAGATTTAAACGGGCTAAGGGTTGTTGTACAAGAACGATTTCTGCGGCTATCTCTTGTGGAAATAAGATAATCAACTCATCTATTGGCGTTTGAGTTGAGAGCTCAAAACCGACCAAGTCATTTTGGCGATCAAGCTTAGCAATATGTGCATCCACAGAGATTAACGCTAACCATGCTCCTATCTGGACTGAACATTGTGACTCAAATATCACCCGACAACGGTATGGCAAATCCGCTTGCAAGCTAAGTGGATAATCGGTCTCTTGATAACGGTATAATACACAGCCGAGATGTTGATATGTCTCACAAGTCTCTGAAAATAACCAATTTAGTAAAACATTATCATGTTGTTGTAGCATCAATACGGCCTCTTAGTATGTTACGACTATCTACTGGCTATTTTTTCGATTAGTATAGCTTTTTGATAATTCTCTGTAATTGGATTACCGCTGAGCATTGCATAGTGCAACAATCAACCCAAATCAGCCTCCAATTAAATAGAAAAAACACTGAGGATTAAAGTGATTTTTGTTAAAGGTCTTAAGAAAAGACAAAAATTCAGTAGGATATTACAAATCGTAATCGCTATCTCGCTGATTTTTGGTCTGATACATTTATGGCAGGCAAGCCTTCGTAACGGTCAAAACTTGCTGAATTCACAAACCAAGGTGATGGCACGTTTATTAGCGCAACAAGCTGCTAATGGCGCAGCACCAGCCATGTATTTGCAAAATGATGAACAACTTCAATGGTTGGCATCTGCGTTAGCCGCTGATCCTAAAGTCATGTCGGTTAACATCTATAATTCACAAGGTGTTAGGCTAGCCTTTGCTCAAAGTGTGTCATTTGAGCATTTAGAGGCCGACTCAGAAGCACTAAAAGGCTTATTGAAGCCCTACCCGCCACTGATTGAAAACGTAATCCAAGACGATAACAATCTTGGCTATGTTGAAGTGCGTTTAAATCTCGATATCTTTTTTGACGAGATCAAAATTTTGCATGAACAAAACATGGAATTACAGCAAATGATGTTAATTGTTGCTGGTTTTATTGGTTTGTTATTGTCTCGAGCACTGTCATTTAAACGAGCAGATTTCGACCGCCGAAAATCGCGGGCTAAATTACGTAAAAAACCCAAGCGAGTGGCGTTAATTTCAGATGCTGAAAACGTTGCAGAAAATGCGGACAATAAAGATAAAGATAAAGATAAATCTTAATTCGATTAAATAGCAATAAAAAGGGGCACTCATTGAGTGCCCCTTTTTGATTATTACGATGTTGATTACAGTGTTAATGCTGCATCTAAAGTCATAACAATCATGTCATTGAACGTAGTTTGACGCTCATCTGATGTTGTTTTCTCACCAGTACGGATATGGTCAGATACAGTTACAACACATAATGCTTTAGCGCCTAACTCATGTGCTACACCATATAAACCAGCAGCTTCCATTTCGACACCTAGTATGCCCATTTTCTCCATCACATCAAACATTTGTGGATCTGGTGTGTAGAAAAGGTCAGCAGAGAACACGTTACCAACACGGATGTTAGTGCCATGCACTTTTGCAGAATCAACAACCGCACTTAATAGGCTGTAGTCCGCAATAGCAGCAAAATCGTTATCTTTAAAACGTAAACGGTTCACGCGTGAATCAGTACAAGCACCCATACCGATAATGACATCACGTACTTTTACGTCTGTGCTGATTGCACCACAAGTACCTACACGGATTAAGTTTTTAACACCGTAGTCTTTGATAAGTTCATGTGCATAGATTGAACAAGATGGGATACCCATACCAGAACCCATAACAGAAATGCGCTTACCTTTATAAGTACCAGTAAAACCTAGCATGTTACGTACGTCAGTCACTTGCTCAACACTTTCTAAAAATGTTTCTGCAATGTATTTGGCACGTAATGGATCGCCTGGGAAAAGCACTGTTTCAGCAAAAGCACCTTCTACAGCATTAATATGTGGTGTAGCCATGTTATAACCCCTATGTTTCTATTTTATTTGGTGTTGCTTAATAATGTATACAGTTTAGCAAAGACATTAAACTTTATATAGAACCGTCGTTTGAAAATGTGACTAATTAATAAAAGATTTACCATAGTCCATCGGTTCAAGCTTAAAATAGCTTGCGATAGACTGGCCAATATCAGCAAAAGACTGACGACGGCCTAATGAGCCTGCGGGTAAACCAGCACCATAAGCCAATACAGGTACACGTTCACGAGTATGCTCAGTACCTACCCAGGTTGGATCACAACCGTGATCCGCAGTAAACACCACAAGATCGTCTGGTTGTAAAATGGCAAATAATTCTGGTAAACGAGAATCGAAATACTCTAATGCTTTAGCATAACCAGCAGTATCACGGCGATGACCATAATGAGAGTCAAAATCAACGAAGTTGGTGAATACAATAGTCTTATCACCTGCACGTTTAATTTGCGTTAACGTTTCGTCAAATAACTCTTCGAGACCTGTCGCTTTAAATTGTTGAGTAATACCACTATGGGCATAAATATCAGCAATTTTACCGATACTCACGACTTCGCCACCGGCGTCTTTCATTTTATCAAGTACCGTTGGCGCGGGTGGTAACACAGCATAATCGTGACGATTACCCGTGCGAGCAAAATCAGCAGGACCTGTGCCAACAAATGGGCGAGCAATAACACGACCAATGTTATAAGGCTCAAGTTCTTCGCGAGCAATTTTGCATAAGTTGTAGAGGTTTTCTACGCCAAATGACTCTTCATGACACGCAATTTGGAATACTGAGTCAGCAGAGGTGTAGAAAATAGGCTTACCAGACTTCATGTGCTCTTCACCCAACTCTTCAAGAATTTGAGTACCTGAGGCATGACAGTTACCTAAAAAACCGTCTAAACCAGCACGTTTTAGAATTTTATCAGTCAACTCTTTCGGGAAAGAGTTGGTTAAGTCACTGAAGTAACCCCATTCATACAGAACAGGTACACCCGCCATTTCCCAGTGACCACTTGGCGTATCTTTACCAGAACTGAGCTCATCAGCGTGGCCATAGGCTCCAATCACTTCAACATCTGCGTTAAAGCCGTCAGCAAATTTACCCGTGCTTTCAAAACCTGCATGGCCTAAACCTAACTTCGCAAGGTTAGGCAGTGTTAACGGACCTTTACGGCCGATGTCAGCTTTGCCTTGAGCACACGCTTGTGCAATATGACCAAAAGTATCAGAGCCAACATCGCCAAACTTATCAGCATCAGTCGCAGCGCCTAGGCCAAAAGAGTCTAGCATTAAGATAAAAGTACGTTTCATTGTGTTTTCCTTTATAAATCTGAAGCGCGGATATAGCGATATATTTCTGGCGTCTTCTCAGGCGCACTATCACTCACCACAATGGCCTGCTGAACTGCTGCTGCAGCTTCGGCGAAGGCATCTTCAGATTGAGCATGGATCATGGCTAACGGAACATCTTTGTTAACTTCTTGACCCAATGCGCAAACTTGAGTTAATCCGACACTGTAATCGAGTGCATCACCCGGTTTACGACGTCCGCCACCTAACGTGACAACGGCTAAACCAAGTTCGCGGGTATCCATTTTGTAAGCAAAGCCGGAAGTATTGGCATAAACAGGGCGAATAATTTTTGCATGAGGTAAATATTTATCATACGCCTCAACAAAGTCAGTAGGACCGCCTAAACCTGAGACCATTTTAGCAAATGCCTCGGCCGCTTTACCATTGTCTAATACAGTATTTAGTTTATTACGAGCTTCGGCTTCATTCTGTGCAATACCGCCCAAAACAAGCATTTCTGCACACAAACCCATTGTTACCGCATAAAGGCGCGGATTACGGTATTGACCTGTTAAAAACTGAATCGCTTCACGGACTTCAACAGCATTCCCCGCACAAGAAGCCAATACCTGGTTCATGTCAGTCAATAATGCAGTTGTTTTAGTACCTGCACCATTAGCCACTGCAGTAATGCTACGGGCTAACTCTTCTGATGCCTCATAAGTCGGCATAAATGCGCCACTACCTACTTTAACGTCCATCGCGAGGACATCTAAGCCAGCAGCTAACTTTTTAGATAAAATAGAAGCGGTAATTAACGAGATAGATTCAACAGTGGCGGTATTGTCACGAATTGAATAAAAACGCTTATCAGCAGGCACTAAATCACCTGTTTGGCCAATAATGGCCACGCCAGCTTCTTTGACGACTTTACGGAATAATTCACTTGAGGGTTCAGTTTGATAACCAGGGATCGCATCAAATTTATCTAGCGTACCACCGGTATGGCCTAAACCTCGGCCAGAAATCATCGGAACATAACCACCACAAGCAGCAGCCATAGGGCCAAGCATAAGACTGATGACATCACCAACACCACCGGTGCTGTGTTTATCAATAATTGGTCCATTAACTCGTAATGAATCCCAATTTAATACCGTACCTGAATCGCGCATTGCGGCAGTAAGCGCAATACGTTCATCCATATTCATATCTTTGAAGTATACCGCCATACCAAAAGCAGCAATTTGCCCTTCTGATACAGTGTTGTGAGTTATGCCGTCGACAAAAAATTGAATTTCAGCGGTGCTTAACGCATCGCCATTGCGTTTTTTACGGATAATTTCTTGAGCAAGAAACATAATACGTCCCCCGGTAGGCAATCCAACACCTTTAGGATCGCCATTAAATTCTGGAATGCCATCGGTTGATGGCGTCTTTGCACGACACTCTTTGTGTCATGCAAAGCGAAGGTATTTGCTCGTTAAGCCAATCACTTAATGAGCAAATTGTGCTTAATAACCTGAAGTTGCTTTTGGCGCTTCGGTCAATTCAAGCGTATGCAATAAACTATTTAATAGGCTTGAGGCACCAAAACGGAATGTTTGAGGTGTTACCCAATCGTCGCCTAAAATACGTGCCGCTAAATCTAAAAACTCAGCTGTTTGAGCTGCATCACGAACGCCGCCAGCAGGCTTAAAACCGATGTTACGGTTTTTCTCACTGATGACAGTCAACATAATTTCAGCCGCTTCTAACGTCGCATTAACAGGCACTTTACCCGTTGAGGTTTTGATGAAATCAGCACCGGCATCGATTGAGATTTCAGACGCTTTACGGATTAGCGCAGGGTCTTTTAACTCGCCAGACTCGATAATCACTTTAAGAATGGCATCTTCACCGCACTCTTCTTTACAGGCTTTAACGAGTTCGAAACCAACAGTTTCGTTGCCTTCCATTAATGCACGATATGGAAACACTACATCAACTTCGTCAGCACCGTAAGCAACAGCTGCACGGGTTTCCAATACTGCGATAGCAATATCGTCATTACCATGTGGGAAGTTTGTTACTGTGGCGATTTTGATGTCTTCACAATCAAGTTCGTTTAGTGTTTTACGTGCAATTGGAATAAAACGAGGATAAATACAGATGGCTGCAGTATTGCCCGCTGAAGATTTGGCTTTGTGGCATAAGTCGATCACTTTTTGGTCGGTATCATCATCATTTAACGTGGTTAAATCCATTAATGAAATGCCAAGTTGCGCCGCTTTTTTTAAATCAGTCATAATTGCTCTCCGAAACGAAAAATCAAAGTCGATAAATTTTGTTCAGGCAACACTATAGCTGGCTATATAATTAAAATAATGGCCGGGCCTTCAGTATTGCCAGTAAATACAGGTGCTATTTACTAACCTAAGTATTCAATCTGATAACGAGTACCACGACTTGAATCCTTGAAGACCGGAAAAGATAAAACAAAGACAGTTGTTTCAACCATTCCGCGAAAAATCCATTTTAGCGCGCGAAAATAAAACTTTGTAGAGTACAAACCTTTATATAAAACTACGATACTTAGACAATAATTTTAGATAAAAATTTCAGTAGTTGAGATGTTTTTCATTTTATTTTTTAAAATTTGGAGCCGCTATAAGCGGCTCCAATATAACTAACTCGCTAGCAACTAGATTTTGTAAGTTGCAGTAAGGAAGTGAGTCCAACCAGTTGTATCTAAACCACCCCAGTTTGCATTCTTAAATGCACCGTCATTTAAGCCGTATGCATGATAGAAATACTTACCGCCATAGCCTAGTGCGAAACGGTCTGTATGGTAGTAAAGACCAAAGAATACAGCGCCACCATGTTCGGTATTGTTATACTTTCCATCTACAAAATTAGTACCAGAAATCTTCTCATCCATATCAAACTGGTAATCGACATAACCCTGGAACGAAAGGAAGCTCTTATCATCAAAGAAAACAAATGGCTTAAACCAGTTAGCAGAGAACTGGTAACCGTTCCAATCTTTACGATTAATGTCATAAGTAGCGAAAAGGTTCATCCCTGTTTTACCTAACCAAGGTACATTAACGTCAGCGCCAAGACCCCAGAAAGACATGTTAACGTCGCCTTGAGTATAAGCCTCAAGGCTTCCACTGAAATCTTGAGTATTTGCAGTGTAAGTACCAGTTGTTCCACCACCGCCCCAGTTGAATAAAGTCGAGAAGTAAACTTCTTGTACTGGGCCGAAAGACAAATCAGTACCAGTGATCGCGTCAAGAGAGAAGCGAGGAGCTAACTTCATGAACATTTTACTAGCGTTATTGGTTTTATCACCTGAATCGCTGTTAGCTAAGTTGAATACGTCGACATAACCGTATAAATCAACGAAACCTGAGCGGCCGCCAAATTCCATTTCTAAGTAGTTATGTGTAGCTTCATCTTTGTTCGCAATTGGATGCTCATCAATCGCATACATAATGTTAAACTGCATCCACTTATAGTCAGCAGCATGAATATCACCAGTTTGCTCAGCAGCTGAAGCAGTAAATGCTGTACCAGCTAAAGCTAGAGTACCTGCTAATGCTAAAGTATTTAATTTTTTCATCATCAACCCCATGTATATTATTAAACTATCTTCTTGGATAGCACTTCTTTTTAATTCACTCGTATTTTACCGTTAATGATACAAATCTCAACATTAAATCGATAAAAAACGAATACAAAATTCTTTTTTGTGAACAATGTCGCGACTTTATGTCTACATATTGCTAACAAATTAACAAGCTGAACACTGACTAGAGGCTTTAACGCATCCTCTTTCGCAGTATTCGATAAGCCTATAACTTCGCATCGGAAATGGTGGATTAACACAAAAATCAATAACAACGTTCTTACAAACTGGGCCTTTAACATTGACTCACTAAAGACCCAGTGATTGAGGTTTTACCCTCGAGATTAACTCTTAACTTAGATAGCTAAGAATAGACCGGCTAATGTCGCGCTCATTAAGTTAGCTAATGAACCAGCGATAACAGCACGGATACCTAATCTTGCAAGGTCATGGCGACGTGAAGGAGCCATAGCACCTAAACCACCAAGTAGAATTGCAATAGAAGATAAGTTAGCGAATCCACACAATGCGAAAGAGATAATGGCTTTCGTACGGTCTGTCATCACAGCTTGAGTTGCTTCAACCAAGATACCACCATCAGCAACATCTTTTAGATAAGGAGCAAAGTTCAAGTATGCAACGAATTCGTTTACAACAATCTTTTGACCGATGAAAGAACCCGCAACTAATGCTTCGTTCCAAGGTACACCGATTAAGAATGCTAAAGGCATGAAGATATAACCAAGGATAAGTTCTAGAGTAATACCCTCTAAACCAAACCAACCTGTTACACCACCAATGATACCGTTGATCATAGCGATTAAGCCTACGAATGCGATCAACATTGCACCAACGTTAATGGCTAAACTCATACCTGAAGAAGCACCACCTGCAGCAGCGTCAAGGACGTTAGCTGGCTTATCTGGGTCTTCTGGTAGGTTTTCCATTTCGTTAATAGCTGTTTCTGTTTCAGGGTGCATCAGTTTAGCCATTAATAGACCACCTGGTGCCGCCATGAATGACGCAGCAACTAAGTATTCAATTGGAACACCCATTTGCGCATAACCGGCTAATACAGAACCTGCGATAGAAGCAAGACCACCCACCATGATGGCGAATAGTTCAGATTGAGTCATTGTCGCAATAAATGGACGAACAACTAAAGGCGCTTCAGTTTGGCCAACGAAGATGTTAGCGGTAGCAGACATAGATTCAGTACGACTTGTACCTAATGCTTTTTGTAAAGCACCACCGATAATACGGATAATCCACTGCATGATGCCTAAATAGTAAAGCACTGCAATTAAAGAAGAGAAGAATACAATGACTGGTAATACGTTAATGGCGAAAATAAAACCAACTTTGAAGTTAGCTAAATCACCAAATAAGAAGCTAATACCTGCTTGTGCATAACTAATCACACTTGATACTGCGTCTGAAACACCTTTCAGAATATCTTTACCGATTGGAACATATAATACGAAACCCGCGAAGAATGCTTGAATTGCTAAAGCACCACCAACAGTACGTACGTTAATTGCTTTTTTATTATTTGATAGTAGAAAACCTATCACAAGTAGGGTGACCACCCCTACTAAACTCATTAAAATATCCATTAATCATCACCCTTTTGTTAACAGTTTTTTTGAATGTTGTTAACTCACCTAATTTCCGTTGATGATTATAACTGAGCGTGAAACGAAAAGCGTCGTTTTGATCAACTTTTTAGAGTTTAATTTCAACCTCTTAGGCAAATAAGTGTTTTATTTGCGATTCCGTTTCTAGAAAAAGGATTAAAGCTCAAATAGTTGCAGCGCATTTTTATTCAACTGTTCTAATATACAGACAGTTTCACTTTTCTTTAAAAATGAGATTTCGGACACAATTCTGTTTAAGACAAGTGGGGTGTTGCGCGTATTAGGTTGGTCAAAAGGGCTCATACTGGGTGAGTCTGTTTCCAATAAAAAGTGTTCCAAAGGTAATTCGACCACAGTTTGCCGAAGCTTTTTGGCACTGGGGTTGAGCAATAATCCACCAACCCCTAATTTAAATCCAAGTGCAATGTACCGCTCAGCAATTTGGCGGTTTCCATAAAAGCCATGAACCACACCACCGCGACTCGGCCGTACCCGAGCTAATAGTGTCAGTAACTCTTGATGGGCTTTGACCGAATGTAAAATGACCGGTAATTGATACGTTTGAGCAAGCTGTAATTGTTTTTCGAGTAACAACAATTGCTTATCTGACCAATGATGTAATTTATCTAAACCACACTCTCCAACAGCCACCAAACGCTTATTTTCTCTACATTCCTGCAGTTTTCTATCCAGCAGAAATATTGCACTGTCAATATCATCTGGGACATACCAAGGATGGATACCAAGTGCAAAGTACCATTGATACTTTTCGGCTAACGCCAATTGTTTTTGCCACTGTTCAACAGCGACACCTGGAATGATGGCTGACGAAATGCCATGTTTGCTCATCTCAGAAACGAGCTCGTCTCGGTCATTATCAAACTCAGGCATATCAAGATGTGCATGGGTATCGATCATATATCACCTACTATTTAATATAACTGCCGATAAAATTAGCATAAAAAACACTCTGACGATAAATGCAGTATTAGGTGAACAACAAGGGGGTCAATAATCAAGGGCGTTATGAATGACCAATATTTACGAGCAGAAAGATTTGACATCACACAAACAGGTTAATTGCTGTGATAACGCTAATAAAAACACAATAAAAAAGGTGGCAACGCCACCCTTTTAACATTAAACCAACATAACGATTAACAATTAGTGTTCACGAGTCTTTGCAAACTCTACGTCAGGATAACGTTCCATAGACAGATTCAAGTTGACCATGGTTGGCGCAATATAAGTCAGGTTATCACCGCCATCTAATGCAAGGTTTGGACTACACTTACGACGAAACTCTTCAAGTTTACGTTCGTCTTTGCAATAAACCCAACGTGCGGTACTGACGCTAATCCCTTCGTAAATAGCCTCAACGTTGTATTCACTTTTTAAGCGACCCACTACCACTTCAAACTGCAACACACCGACCGCACCAACAATCAAATCATTGGAATCAATAGGTCTAAACACCTGCACAGCGCCCTCTTCAGACAACTGCACTAAGCCTTTAAGTAACTGCTTTTGTTTTAATGGATCTTTTAAGCGAATTCGGCGGAACATTTCTGGTGCAAAATTAGGTACACCCGTAAAACGAATTTTTTCGCCTTGAGTAAAAGTATCACCAATGCGCATCGTGCCATGGTTATGCAATCCAATAATATCACCAGGGTATGCAGTTTCAGCACGATTACGATCACCCGCCATAAAGGTTAAGGCGTCACTCACGTTTACATCTTTACCAATACGTACATGATGCATTTTCATGCCTTGCTCATACTTACCAGAACAAACACGCATAAAGGCAACACGGTCACGGTGTTTAGGATCCATGTTTGCCTGGATCTTGAAAATAAAACCAGAGAATTTCTCTTCACTTGGCAATACTTTACGAGCATCCGTTTCACGCGGTAATGGCTTAGGAGACCACTCAACGATACCGTCGAGAATATGGTCAACGCCAAAATTACCTAACGCAGTACCGAAATATACAGGCGTTAATTCACCTTTCAAAAATGCTTCTAGATCAAATTCATGTGAAGCACCCGCCACTAATTCCATTTCATCGCGGATTTCTGATGCGTATGAGCCTAGCGCTTTATCTAATTCAGGATTATTCAATCCTTTAATGATGCGCTCTTC
Source organism: Shewanella sp. MF05956 (assembly GCF_059758055.1). Lineage (NCBI taxonomy): Bacteria > Pseudomonadati > Pseudomonadota > Gammaproteobacteria > Alteromonadales > Shewanellaceae > Shewanella > Shewanella sp. MF05956. Next base: position 200,497 of record NZ_JCAYNV010000002.1, read on the forward strand.
TTGGATCGTATGCCCCATACCACTTTGGTACAGAATCACTTCGTCACGCAGAATATGATAAACACCTTTAAACTCTTTACCTGAACCAATCGGCCAAGTAATTGGCGCACAGGCAATTTTTAAAATGTCTTCAACTTCATCCATCAACTCGATTGGATCACGAATATCACGGTCACATTTATTCATGAACGTAACGATAGGCGTATCGCGTAAACGAGTGACTTCCATTAATTTAATCGTTCGATCTTCTACACCTTTGGCAGAATCGATCACCATCAAACAAGAGTCTACAGCGGTTAGTGTACGGTAAGTGTCTTCTGAGAAGTCTTCGTGACCTGGCGTATCAAGTAAGTTGATAAGTGCGCCACCGTAAGGAAATTGCATCACAGAAGTCGTGATAGAGATACCACGATCTTTTTCCATCTCCATCCAGTCAGACTTTGCATGCTGTCCTGACTTTTTACCTTTTACCGTACCGGCTTTTTGTAAAGCCTGTCCGAATAAAAGTACCTTTTCGGTGATGGTGGTTTTACCCGCATCGGGGTGCGAAATGATGGCGAAGGTACGACGCTTGTCGACCTCAACGTTGTTGCCTGACATGTTAACCTTGCACTAGCCGCTAAAAAAGGCGCAAATTATAGCGCCTATCGGCATAATTGGCTAGGCAAACTGATGTTTAGCCTTTGTTAGATAATTCAGCCGCCTGTTGAATGATATTTTTCATCTTTGCCAATTCAATTCTGGCATAACGATGTTCAACAAAATCATAAATATTGGTCGCAAGCGTTAAGCGGTAAAAATTAGCGGCTTGTTGATATTGCCCATTGGCTGCAGCTTGCTTAGCTAAGTAAAAATAAGCTTCGCATAAGCGCTCTGCGTATTCTTTTGGTTGCGACAAGCCCACTTTTGCTGCGGCAAACACTTGCTCTTGGTTAATCTTACCTAAATAAAAGTCAACTAATACACTCGCCCAATCTTCACTTTTTAACTGTTGGCGTTGCAGCGCTAAGTCAGCTAAAGCTTGATTTTTATCGACAGCTGATGACATTAAATACAGCCACAAAACCCGATAACCATCACTCGGATCTCGCGCAAGAAAAGCTTGCATATCTTCAACGGCTAATTGAAAACGTTCACCATAATACAATGCAATACCGCGATTAAGGTAAGCATAGTCATAACCAGGAGAAAGTTCTAACACGCCATCAAACGCTTCATAAGCGCTGTCAAACTCACCTTCTTGGGTGTAATAAATACCTAAGAAATTATAAGCATCGGCTAAATCAGGTTGTAGTTTAATCGCTTGATGAAAATCAATTCGGCCTAACAAGCGCAAACCGACACTGTCGTAGATGACGCCACGGTCATAATGAAAACGTGCACGTTGTTCGTCTGTCAGTTCCATTGTTGCTAAAATTTCATTTAACTTAGCTAATGTGACTTCCATTTTATAATCTGGCATAACCGGTGCGACAATCATTTGCCCAGTGACATTCTCACTCGAGCTTTGCGTAGCAGCACAGCCTGACAACAACATACTTGCACCGACAACAACGGCAATAACTGTGGTGCGTAGTTTACATTCCATCCGCTTGACCTTATCAGGTTTTATTAATATTCAATATCATAGCAATCTGGCCATCTAAGAGCTATGGACTAACAGAGATTATTTCAATAAACATAAAAAAAGGAGATCATATGATCTCCTTTTTTAATCGCTTAACACGCTAAATTACATTACTCAGCGGCTGCTTTGGTTTGTGCTTCTTTAATTGACAATCTTACGCGGCCTTGACGATCCACTTCCATCACTTTAACAGCAACTTCTTGGTTCATTTCAAGGTGGTCAGATACATTAGCTACACGCTCATCACTGATTTGTGAGATGTGAACTAAGCCATCTTTACCTGGAAGAATGTTAACGAATGCACCGAAATCAACGATACGAATCACTTTACCATTGTAAATACGACCGACTTCAACTTCAGCAGTGATTTCTTCAATACGACGGATAGCTTCTTTAGTCGCTTCACCGTTTGAAGAAGCAATCTTCACAGTACCGTCGTCATCTAATTCAATCGTAGTACCGGTTTCTTCAGTAAGAGCACGAATAACTGCGCCGCCTTTACCAATAACATCACGGATTTTTTCTGGATTGATTTTGATAGTCGTAATACGTGGAGCATGTGCAGAGATATCGCCACGGTGTGAACCAATCGCTTGATCCATTACATTTAGAATATGTACGCGAGCGCCATATGCTTGTTGTAATGCGATATCCATAATTTCTTTAGTGATACCTTCAATCTTGATATCCATCTGCAGAGCAGTAATACCATCACGAGTACCAGCAACTTTAAAGTCCATGTCACCTAAATGATCTTCATCACCTAGGATGTCAGAAAGGACAACGAAATCGTCACCTTCTTTAACTAGACCCATTGCAATACCGGCAACAGAAGTCTTGATTGGTACACCAGCATCCATAAGTGCTAATGAAGTACCACAAACAGAAGCCATTGAGCTTGAACCGTTTGATTCAGTAATTTCTGAAACAACACGGATGCTGTACGGGAATTCTTCAGCTGTAGGCATAACGGCATTCATACCACGCCAAGCTAACTTACCGTGACCGATTTCGCGACGCTTAGGTGAACCGACCATGCCAGTTTCACCAACTGAATATGGAGGGAAGTTATAATGAAGCATAAAGCGGTTTGTGCGCTCGCCCATGATGCTATCAATTTTTTGAGCATCACGTTCAGTACCTAAAGTACAGGTTACTAAAGCCTGAGTTTCACCACGAGTAAACAATGAACTGCCGTGAGTACGTGGAAGTACGCCAGCAAGTACGTTTAGTGCGCGGATCATATCAGGTTCACGACCGTCGATACGTGGCTTGCCACTGATAATACGACCACGAACAACTTTCTTCTCAAGGCTACCAAGTAAGTTGTCTACTTCGCGAGTATCAACATCTGGGTTTTCAGCAACTAAAGCCGCTTTTGCAGCAGCTTTAACAATACCGACTTGAACATAACGGTCTTGCTTAACTTCAATTTGATAAGCTTCTGTCATGCCCGCTTCAGCAAGATCTTTAATCTTAGCTACTAACACTTCATCTTGAACTGGTGCAGTCCAATCCCAAGTTGGCTTGCCAGCTTCAGCTTTAAATTCAGCGATGGCATCAACAACAACTTGTTGTTGATCATGTCCGTAAGTTACCGCACCTAACATGATTTCTTCTGCAAGCGCCTTCGCTTCAGATTCAACCATAAGTACAGCAGCTTTAGTACCTGCTACGACTAAGTTAAGTGAGCTAGTTGCAAGCTGTTCTACTGTTGGGTTAAGTACATATTCGTTATTAATATAACCAACACGCGCTGCACCTAGTGGGCCGCTGAAAGGAATACCAGAAATAGCTAACGCAGCTGAAGTACCAATCATCGAAACAATATCTGGCTCGATTTGTGGATCAACAGAAACCACAGTGATGATAACTTGAACTTCGTTTTTAAAACCGTTAGGGAATAAAGGACGGATAGGACGGTCGATAAGACGGGCAATAAGCGTTTCATCTTCAGAAGGACGACCTTCGCGCTTGAAGAAACCGCCTGGGATTTTACCCGCTGCATAGGTTTTTTCTTGATAGTTAACAGTTAGCGGGAAAAAGTCACGGCTTAAATCCGCTACTTTCTTTCCAACTACAGTAACTAATACTGTGGTATCACCCATGCTTGCTAAAACTGCAGCATCTGCTTGACGTGCAATAACACCTGTTTCTAAGGTGACTGTATGTTGACCATACTCAAAACTCTTTACAATTGGATTCACGTGACCCATTCCTTAATTTAATGACCTTTAATTACGCGCACAAGTATACTGCAATTAGCTTGAATAGTTAAATAGACGCGATATCGAGAATGAAAAAAAAGTAAAATAATCATTTTTCTACAACAGAAACCCATATTAATCGCGCTTTTGTTATAAATGATTCAACTTTTGTTACAAATAAGCCATTATAGGTCAATCTTCAATCGGATGACTAATGACAAAAGCAGTCAATTTGACTAGAGTTAACGACAATATCAAGCAATAAAACAGAATAGATAGGTCAGTATCGACCTTAAAAGATACCAATATAGACCTGAGAATATTTCAATATAAAAACAATAAATTATTTGCGTTCACAGCTTACTTTGCTGTGCTAGTTAAACAAAATAGTCACTTACGCGACACGGAATATGACATGACCGCCAGCTTTAAGTCTTTAACATGGAAACAAACGAACTTAGTGGTTTTCACCGCTTTGTTTTTTGCCATTGCTATTTTTATAGTCGAAATAGCCATTCAAGTCATTTCAACCAAAAACCAACTCAGTGATGCGCAACAAGAACTGCTTAATTCGGTCGAACAAACTACCACCAATGCTGTCTGGTCTCTGGATGACAAACTCGCTAGCCAAACCCTTGAAGGCATTATAAAAGTCGACAATGTAGGCTCTGCAGTAATCGAGCTCGATGATGGTTCATTGTTTGTCACTACCTCAAATCCCGTCGATAAATCGTCAGCGACTTACACTAATTTAAGCCAACGCTTATTTGGTGATTTAAGAGAAATATCTAGGCCTTTGTATCGCCCGTTTTACTTTGAGGGTAATAAAGAGCAACAACTCATTGGTACACTGACCGTTTTTTATGACACTCAAAGACTCACCAATAAATTATTCAGCCAACTTAAATTAGGCTTAATTGCCACTTTAGCACGCGCCCTGCTACTCACATTGGTGCTGAGCGTTGTGTTTCACCGCTTTTTAACTCAGCCTATTGCACGTATTAGCGAAGCTATTGATAAAATCGATCCTGATTCGCCAGATGAAAACCTCTTGCCTATGTCTCCCGCGCACAAAGACGACGAGCTTGGCTTAGTGACCAGTAAATTTAATCAAATTCTGCTGCAGTTTAGCCAAACTCAAAACAAATTACGTAAAATGGCGACCCGAGATCCGTTAACAGGGTTACCAAATCGCACTCTGTTACTCGAAACGCTAAATGTGACGATTCAGCGTTCACGGGTTCACAAACGTAACTTTGCACTTTTATTCATCGATTTAGACCGTTTCAAAAACGTCAATGACTCGCTTGGGCATGCGCTAGGAGACCAATTTTTAGCACGAATCGCTCGCATATTAGAGCGTGTTGTTGGTGATAGAGGTAGTGTTGCTAGGCTCGGTGGTGATGAGTTTGTCATTTTAGCTGATGAAATCCAAACCCCCGCTCAAGCAGCTGACTTTGTCGATAAACTATTAATTCAGTTAAATGCACCAGTTCAATTAAATGAACACGCTATTCATCCTGCTGCGTCAATTGGGATTTCGATTTACCCTGAAGACGGTGACACAGCAGAAGATCTTATCAGACATGCTGACATTGCCATGTATAGCGCTAAGGCTGCGGGTTCTAACCAATGGTCTTTCTTTAAACAACAAATGACCGAACGTGCTGCGGTAAGGCTTCGTACTGAAGCATCGTTACATGATGCATTGAAAAACAATGAATTCTTATTATATTTCCAGCCAAAGTTTGATTTGAAGACAAATAAAGTTGTCGGTTGTGAAGCACTTATTCGCTGGCAAAAAGATGGCAGGCTAATCAGCCCGATGTCGTTTATCCCGGTAGCAGAAGAGACTGGTATTATTATTCCTATTGGTCGATGGGTCATTGAACAAAGCTGTAAAGTCATTCGTGAATGGCAACGTAAATACAATTATGCCATCCCCATTGCCGTCAATGTGGCCTCTCAACAGTTTGCCGATGCCAGTTTAGTACCCGATATTAAGCAACTTGCGATTCGATACCAAATTCGTCCTGAGTTGTTAGAAGTCGAAATTACTGAAACATCATTAATGAACGATGTAGAACAAGCCATAGTAAAGCTTGAACAGCTCAAATCAGCTGGGTTTGGTATCGCAGTCGATGATTTTGGAACCGGATATTCGTCACTATCTTACCTACGACATTTGCCTATTACGACAATGAAAATCGATCGGGCTTTTGTGAGTGACTTGCCTGAAGACAGCGCGATAGCATCAACTATTTTGATGTTAGGTCGCCAGTTGGATTTAACCATTGTGGCAGAAGGAATTGAAAATGAAGAACAGTTGCAATGGCTTAAAGATAATCAATGTGAAATCGGTCAAGGTTTTTTCTTTAGCCAACCCTTGCCACTAGAAGAATTTGAACAAAAATACATCATGTCTGAAACAGCACAAATCGTTCGCATATAGCGTTTGAACAGCCATTTTAATCGAACGGTCACATAGTGAATTTAAATCGAGTACCGTTGAAGTAATACCATTTCGCTTTAATAGTAAAGACTCGTTAATAGTTATCAGTGCTATAAATTTTGATTAATCACAAATTTTAGACAATAAAAAAGGAGGCTAAAGCCTCCTTTTTTACGGTTTAGTTCACTTACATTAGTAAGCGATACATCGAATTAACGACGTAAACCTAACTTCTTGATCAGAACAGCATAACGCTCTGAGTCAGTACGCTTTAGGTAAGCTGTAAGCTTACGACGAGCGCTAACCATGCGTAATAGACCACGACGTGAGTGGTGATCATGGATGTGCTCTTTAAAGTGACCTTGAAGGTGGTTAATTTGAGCAGTTAGTAAAGCTACTTGAACTTCAGTTGAACCAGTATCGTTTTCGCAACGACCAAATTCAGCTAAAATTTTTGCTTTTGCTTCAGCACTTAGTGACATGTGTATCTCCAAAAAAAGTAAATGTATCTCTAGCCGATCACTAACTCAGCCAGAGCGAGCGCGGTATTCTAACTAGATTAGAGAGTAACCGCAATAAAAAAGCATATAAAACTGATCAATTAGGCTATTTAGTGCCAATAACATTATTCAGCAGTGTCGTGCATCACAATGAGTCTTTTAGGCGCTAATAAGCCATCATCGTTCATACTACCAATACCAACAAACTTACGCTCATCACCGATGGTAATACGCACTAAACAGTCAGGTTTTAACCCAGAAGCCTGAATCGCTTGACCTTGCATGACGTAATATAACATTGCGTCTGGGAGGTTAATTTCAGGGAAATTAGCCACTGCTGTATCCATTGGTAACAATAATGGATCTAACAAGGTTTTAGGGGCAATTTCTTGTTCTTGTGCTTGCGCTAATAGTGCTTCTAGCTCAGCGAGACTCACCATTTTTTCATATGGGTATTCTGCAACCTGCGTACGGCGCAACATAATCACATGAGCACCACACCCTAGCATTTCGCCTAAATCATCAATGATTGTGCGAATATACGTGCCTTTAGAGCAATGAATGTCTAACGTTAACTCATCACCTTCGAGTTTAATAAAATTAAGCTCGAATACCGTTATAGGACGAGACTCTCTAGGAACCTCAATACCTTCACGGGCATATTTATATAAAGGCTGACCTTGATATTTTAATGCCGAATACATTGATGGAATTTGTTGTGTGGTTCCACGAAAAAACTCAAGCTTTTCATCAAGAAGGGCCTGAGTAAAATCCACTGGACGCGTTTGCACCACTTCGCCATCTGAGTCACTGGTGTCAGTACGTTGACCAAGCTTTGCTGTGACAAGGTAGCGTTTATCAGCATCTAATAAATGCTGAGAAAACTTAGTTGCCTCACCTAAACAAATAGGCAACATGCCAGTGGCTAATGGATCTAATGCGCCAGTATGACCAGCTTTGTTTGCATTAAAGATACGCTTAACCTTTTGCAAAGCAAAGTTAGAGCTCATGCCAGTATCTTTATCGAGTAATACGATTCCGTCGATGAAGCGACCTTTAGGGCGACGAGCCATTAATCTTGCTCCTTGTCACCATCAACAGATTCACTGCTATCTGATGCTTGTGGGTCATATTGCTGCTGCTTAGCTTTATCTTTGCTGATGACTTGAGTCACTAGGTTAGACATACGCATGCCTTCTACCAATGAGCTGTCATAAACAAAACGCAATTCAGGCATAACACGTAATTTCATACGTCCTGCCACTAATGTGCGTATGTAAGGCGCCGCTGCACTTAGTGCATCAATTTTCTGCTGAACAAGTTCAATGTCTTCTTCAAAGAAAGTTACAAACACTTTTGCATAGCTTAAATCACGTGAAACGTCTACGTCGTTTACGGTTACAAAGCCAATGCGGGGATCTTTCATATCGCGTTGTAACACCATTGCAAGTTCTTGCTGGAGTTGCTGCGCAATACGTCTTGTACGACTAAATTCTTTTGCCATGATGATGTGCCATAACGTTGGGTATACAATCAAAAAGGGCGGCTAATGCCGCCCTTCCAATGGTGCTTATAAGGTGCGAGCTATTTCGACTATTTCGAAGACCTCAATTTGGTCTCCTACGCGAACGTCATTATAGTTCTTCACGCCGATACCACATTCCATGCCATTACGGACTTCTTGTGCATCGTCTTTAAAGCGACGTAATGATTCAAGTTCACCTTCGAAGATAACCACGTTTTCACGAAGTACACGAATAGGCGCACTACGCTTAACAAGACCTTCGGTAACCATACAACCGGCAATAGCGCCTAGTTTAGGAGACTTAAACACATCACGAACTTCAGCTAGACCAATAATAACTTGCTTAAATTCTGGTGCAAGCATACCGGTCATTGCAGCACGAACTTCATCAATTAAGTTATAGATGATGCTGTAATAACGTAAATCAACACTTTCTGCTTCAATAGTCTTACGAGCCTGTGCATCCGCTCGGACGTTAAAGCCGACTAAAATTGCATTTGATGCTGCTGCAAGGGTTGCATCAGTTTCAGTTAGTGCACCTACGCCACGCGCAATGATGTTCACTTTAACTTCGTCTGTAGACAGTTTAGTTAATGATTCACAAATTGCTTCTAATGAACCTTGTACATCAGCTTTAAGTACGATGTTCAGCTCTTGTACTTCACCTTCTTCCATGTTCGCGAACATGTTTTCTAGCTTAGACTTCTGCTGACGCGCTAACTTAACATCACGGAACTTGCCTTGACGATAAAGTGCGACTTCACGTGCTTTACGCTCATCACGAACTACAGTAGCTTCATCACCTGCTGAAGGAACACCTGAAAGACCTAAAATCTCAACAGGAATAGAAGGACCCGCTTCAGTGATTGCTTTACCGTTTTCGTCTTTCATTGCACGGATTTTACCGTACTCTAAACCACATAAAACGATATCGCCTTGGCGTAATGTACCTTCTTGAACCAAGATAGTTGCTACTGGGCCACGACCTTTATCAAGTTGCGATTCAATAACCACACCAGCTGCCATAGTATCGCGTACCGCTTTAAGTTCTAACACTTCAGCTTGTAACAAGATACCTTCTAACAGTGCATCAACACCTTCACCCGTTTTGGCTGATAAGTGAACGAACATGTTATCTCCGCCCCAATCATCAGACATAACACCGTGTTGAGACAGCTCACTCTTAACGCGTTCAGGATCAGCATCTGGCTTATCCATTTTGTTAATCGCTACGATTAACGGCACGTTACCGGCTTTAGCATGTTGAATAGCTTCAATCGTCTGCGGCATTACACCGTCATCGGCAGCAACAACAAGAATAACGATATCTGTCGCTTTAGCACCACGAGCACGCATTGACGTAAATGCCGCGTGACCAGGGGTGTCTAAGAAGGTGATCATGCCATTGTCAGTTTCAACATGGTATGCACCAATGTGCTGAGTAATACCACCGGCTTCGCCAGCAGCAACTTTTGCACGACGGATATAATCAAGTAGAGATGTCTTACCATGGTCAACGTGGCCCATAATGGTCACAACAGGTGCACGAGACTCAAGCTTGATATTGTCATCACGGTCTTGCAGTACTTGATGCTCTAATTCGTTATCACGGATTAGCACCACTTTATGACCCATTTCTTCTGCAACCATTTGGGCAGTTTCTTGGTCAAGTACTTGGTTAATCGTTACCATTGAACCCATTTTCATCATTTGCTTGATGATCTCAGTGGCTTTAATTGCCATTAAGTGAGCAAGTTCAGAAACGGTAACAGTTTCGCCGATACGTACATCACGGCTTACAGCTGCGGCTGGCTTGTTAAAGCCATGCGCCATTGACTGTGGTGCAGTACTGCGATTACGCATGTGTTTTTCACGACCGTCACGCGCATCTTTACCACCACGTTTCTTATTGGTGTTTTTGTTGCGTGCACGACGACCACGTTTTTCATCATCGGCATCAGAACTGTCTTCTGCTGCACGAGCAACTTTAGACGTTGTAATGTGGTGATCGCTGTTCTTTTCCGCTTCTAGGCGTAAACGCTCTTCATCGGCCCAACGCTTCGAGTTTTCTTCAGCTAATTTGCGAGCTTTTTCTGCCGCTTGCGCTGCTTCTTCTTTCTGCTTTTCGGTTAATACCGCTTCTTGAGTTGCTTTTAAGCGCTCTGCTTCAGCTTTTGCTGCTGCAGTTTCTGGATCGGTTACTTTAGGCGCTTTTGGCTCTGCTTTCGCTTTTTCTGATTTCACTTTGGCTTCTGCTTCTGCTTTTTTCTTGGCTTCTGCATCAGCTTTTGCTTTCGCTTCTGCTGCTGCCTTTGCTTCTGCTTCAACCTTTGCTTTAGCTTCCGCTTCAGCCTGGGCTTTTTCTTGCGCTTCTAATTCAGCTTGTTTAGCTAAATCAGTGTCATCACGTTTAACAAAAGTACGCTTTTTACGGACTTCTACTTTCACGTCTTTAGATTGACCACCAGTGCTTGCAACGCTTAACGTTGACACTGTTTTACGCTGAAGCGTCATTTTAGTCGGTGCAGAATCTGCGCCGTGCTGTTTTTTCAGAAAGTCTAAAAGCTGCTGCTTTTCCTGTTCTGAAACGGTATCTTTCTGTTGTTTCTTAATACCAGCATCTGAAAATTGTTCGATTAAACGCTCAACCGATTTTCCTACTTCTGCTGCTAATTTTTCTACGCTTGTATCTGCCATCAATTAAATCCCCCTGTTGATCGACTTATGCTTCTTCGCCAAACCAACAGATGTTGCGGGCAGCCATAATAAGCTCACCTGCTTTTTCTTCTGTTAATTCTTCAATATCAATTAAATCGTCAATACCTTGCTCGGCCAAGTCTTCTAAAGTCACTACGCCTTTGCTCGCGAGAACATAAGCTAAATGTCTTTCTAATCCTTCCAATGCTAATAAGTCATCACTTGGCTCTGCACCATCTAACGCTTCTTCAGTAGCTAGAGCTCTTGTCGAGATAGCTGCTTTTGCACGTTCACGTAATGCCGCGACGATTCCTTCGTCAAAGCCTTCTATTGCGAGTAGTTCAGATTCTGGTACATAAGCGATTTCTTCAAGCGAAGTAAATCCTTCATCAGCCAGTACTGCCGCAAAATCTTTGTCTACATCTAGCGAAGCAACAAACAAATCAATCACTTTCGCACTTTCGGCTTGGTGTTTCTTGTTCATGTCTTCTACTGTCATTACGTTCAGTTCCCAACCAGTTAGTTGAGTCGCTAAACGTACGTTTTGACCGTTACGGCCAATAGCTTGCGCTAAGCTGTCAGCTTCAACAGCGATGTCCATCGAGTGGTTATCTTCGTCCACAATGATAGACGCAACATCAGCCGGCGCCATGGCGTTGATCACATATTGAGCAGGATTATCATCCCACAACACGATATCAACACGTTCGCCACCTAATTCATTGGAAACGGCTTGTACGCGTGCACCACGCATACCAACACAAGCACCTATCGGATCGATGCGACGGTCATTTGACTTAACCGCGATTTTAGCTCGGGCACCAGGATCACGTGCAGCACCCATTACTTCGATTAGCTCGTCGTAAATTTCAGGCACTTCTACACGAAAAAGCTCGATTAACATTTCAGGCTTGCTGCGTGTTAAAAATATCTGAGCACCACGCGCTTCTGGGCGTACTGCGTACAATAATGCACGAACACGGTCACCAGGACGAAATGATTCGCGGCTGATTAAATCTTCTCTAAATATAACACCGTCTGCATTGTTGCCTAAATCAACAACAATACTTTCACGTGAGCTTTTCTTAACGATACCAGTAACAATTTCGCCTTCACGCTCAATAAACTGTTCCACAATTTGTGCACGTTCAGCTTCACGTACTTTTTGTACGATAACTTGTTTAGCAGTTTGTGTTGTGATGCGATCAAATGCGACTGAGTCAATTTGGTCTTCAATATACTCTCCCACTAGAATACCTGGCTCTTCAAAAAGAGCGGCTTCAAGTGTGATTTCACTGTACGGGTTTTCTAAGGCTTCACCCTTATCGTCAACCACCATCCAACGACGGAAAGTATCGTAGTTACCTGTTTTGCGATCAATGGCAACACGAACTTCAATATCACCTTCGTATTTTTTCTTGGTAGCAGTAGCTAAAGCAATTTCTAGCGCTTCAAAAATCTTTTCGCGCGGAACGCCTTTTTCATTGGAAACCGCTTCTGCGACTAGCAGGATCTCTTTATTCATTTGGTCTTGCCTCGTTCTTCACCTGAAACTATCAAAACTTAGCGATAATGTTGCCTTTGCGGATGTTATCCAAAGCAACAATCAAGTCTTTACCATCAACTTTGATGGTGAGCATTTGCCCATCAACACTAGTGATGACGCCTTTTAGATTTCGACTACCCGCAACAGGCATAGTCAACTGTACTTTCGCATCTTCACCGATGTAAGCGGCATACTGCGCTGCTGTAAATAACGGTCTATCTACTCCAGGCGAAGATACTTCTAATGTGTATTCTGTAGAAATCGGGTCTTCAACATCCATAACTGCGCTAACTTGACGACTGGCCTCAGCACAATCTTCAATGTTGATGCCATTCTCGTGATCAATAAACACACGTAGAATTGAATGACGACCAGCTTGAACATATTCAATGCCCCAAAGCTGAAAGCCTGACGCTTCAACTGGAACCGTTAACATTTCAACTAGCTTGGATTCTATTGTTGCCAAAAATGACCCCCAAAAAAAACAAAAAAAGGGCTAAAAGCCCCAGAGCAACCCGTCAATATCACGGGTATTTAAAAGTCCATATAACAAAAAACCCCGTAATCACGAGGTCATTTTATTATAGAACCTGTAAATTGCGATTTAATTTCAAACAGAAAATAAATCACAAGGAGCTGGTTGCGGGGGCCGGACTTGAACCGACGACCTTCGGGTTATGAGCCCGACGAGCTACCAACTGCTCCACCCCGCGTCAACTGTTTGCAAGTATATTGATTTACGTCATATCTTGCAATAACTAATCAAACACAATCCTTAGTTTGTTAGTTATAATTTGGTGCCGAGAGCGGGACTTGAACCCGCACGTCCGTTAGGACACAGCCACCTCAAGGCTGCGCGTCTACCAATTCCACCACCTCGGCGTAAACTAGTTTACTAGTCAGGAATTTTAGTTTCTGACTGTTCGGTTTGCACAGGCGCTTCATCAATGATTTGCTCTGCTGCAGTACCTAAATCGTTCCATTGATCATTCTGCTGTGTGTGGTTGGCACTTAAATTACCAATCACTAAACTTAACGCGAAAAAACCAATCGCCAAGACAGCAGTAGAACGGGTCAGAAAGTTACCTGAACCGCTTGAGCCAAATAACGTGCCTGAAGCACCGGCTCCGAAAGATGCGCCCATATCGGCACCCTTTCCTTGTTGAATTAAAATTAAGCCTACTAGACCTAACGCAACCACCAAGTATACAACTATAAGAACTTCGTACATATTATTACGCGCTCATCGCTATGGTACATAAACTTAAAAACTCAGTTGAGTTCAGACTTGCACCGCCAATCAGACCACCATCAACATCAGGTTGGGCAAAAATATCTGCCGCATTATTGGGGGTAACACTACCACCGTAAAGAATCCTAATGTTCTCTCCAATAAATGGAGACACTTCAGAGAGGCGGCTGCGAATAAACGCATGTACTTCTTGTGCCTGCTCTGGTGTAGCGCTTTTACCCGTTCCTACTGCCCATAAAGGTTCGTAGGCGATAATCGCGTTATCAAAAGCCATGGTGCCGTTTTTTTCAATAACAATATCTAACTCTTCAGCAATCACCTCAAAGGTGCGTCTTGCTTCTCGAGCTGGACCTGATTCACCAACACAAAGTATCGGTGTGAGTCCGTGTTTTTGTGCAGCAGCAAATTTTTCTGCCACAATATTACTCGTCTCTCCGTACATACGGCGACGTTCGGAATGGCCGATAATAACATATCGACATCCTGAATCTTTTAGCATCTGCCCAGATATTTCACCGGTGTACGCGCCAAAGTCATGTTGACTTAGATTTTGCGCGCCCATTCTAACAAGCGCACCGTCTAACGTTTGCTTATTTGCTTCAAGCAGTTGCCTAACACTTTCAAGATAAATTGAAGGCGGGCATAAAACCACTTCAGCTGAATCATTTTGGAGCTTCGAGGCAAACTTCTTAAAAAGCTCTTCAGCTAATGCTGAATTACCATTCATTTTCCAGTTGCCAGCTACCATAGGACGTCTGAGTGCCATCACTGTCTCCTTTGAAAGCGGCGTGAATAATAGCGAACCACTTATCAAGTTACAATAGCTAAAAGGGGAATATTTCAGATTAATGGTCGAAGCGTCTACTTTTTAAGCGCGCAACGACATTCCTGAATATTCAAATAATTAACATGCTGCTTTTACCGCCTCTGCGATACTATTTGCATGTGCAAGTACTTGCGAGTGGTCATCTCCTTCGACCATGACTCGGATTAACGGCTCGGTACCTGACTTACGCAGTAATACTCGTCCGCGAGCACCCAATTGTGCTTCCACTTTTACCTGCGCCATTTTAACCGCATCGGTGTCGAGTGGATTGGTGGTTCCTTCAAAGCGAACATTCACCAGTACCTGAGGTAACATCTTCATTGGCTCAGTGAGTTGTTCAAGCGTTGCTTGCTGTCTTCTCATTGCGGCAAGTACCAAAATACCAGCTACAATACCGTCGCCAGTGGTACCATGATCGAGGTTAAGAATGTGGCCTGAATTTTCACCACCGATACGCCAGTCATGTTGCTTTAACATTTCCATTACGTACCGATCACCCACATTTGAACGAACAAACGGAATATCAAGCGCTTGCAGTGCTAAGTCTAACCCTAAATTAGACATTAAGGTACCCACTACACCGCCTTTTAAAATACCACGCTTTTGCGCATCTACGGCTAAAATATATAATATTTGATCGCCATCTATGACTTCGCCACGATTGTTAACCATCATAATGCGATCGCCGTCACCATCGAGGGCGATGCCTAAATCAGCATTTTCGGCTAATACCGTTTCGCATATTTTGGCCATTGAGGTGGCGCCAACTTTGTCGTTAATGTTTAAACCGTTTGGTTTATCACCAATAGCAATAACATCTGCACCCAATTCCCTAAATACATTCGGAGCGATATGATAAGTCGCACCATGAGCGCAATCTACGACAATCTTTAATCCTTCCAAAGTATGATCTGCCGGGAAATTTCCTTTGCAGTATTCAATATAACGCCCAGCGGCATCCTCTATACGGCGCGCCTTACCTAATAAATGAGACTCGACACACACTAGAGGCTTTTCAAGTTCGGCTTCAATCTCAAGCTCAATAGCATCATCAAGCTTGCTGCCGTCAGTTGAAAAGAATTTGATACCATTGTCGTAGTAAGGGTTATGCGACGCACTGATAACCACACCCGCTTCGGCTCTAAATGTTCTGGTTAAATAGGCCACTGCAGGAGTCGGCATTGGTCCTAATAACAACACATTTAAACCCGCGGCAGATAAGCCGGCTTCTAATGCTGACTCAAATAAATACCCTGAAATACGAGTGTCTTTGCCAATGATGACTTTTTGAGTGCCATTTCTGGACAAAACACGACCCGCAGCCCAACCAAGTTTTAATGCCAACTCAGGGGTCATTTTTCCGTCACCCACTTTGCCGCGAATGCCGTCAGTCCCAAAAAATTTTCTTTGCTTCACAGTTCCCCACTTAAGTGATTCACTTTGTGTTAAATATTATTATGATTTTGCGATTACGGATTGCCATATACATATACATATACATATACAACAACCGAGATAATTATAACTGTTCCATGGTGGCTGACATTACCTTTAGTACATCAACTGTTTCAGCTACGTCATGAACACGAATAATCTGCGCGCCTTGTTGCGCCGCAATTAATGCCCCCGCTAAACTGCCGGCAAGACGTTGGTCAGTATCACGACCTAATAAGTTGCCAATCATGCTTTTACGAGATAAGCCGACTAATACCGGCAAATGAAACTCATGTAGCTTAGGTAACATAGCTAATAGACGGTAATTATGCGCTAAAGTTTTACCAAAGCCAAAACCGGGATCAAGAATTAATCGTTCGCGCTCAATACCCGCAGCTTCACAATACGCGATACGCAATTCGAAAAATGCAGCAACTTCATCTACTACATCATCGTAAGCTGGAGCATCTTGCATAGTTTGAGGTTCGCCTTGCATGTGCATTAAGCAAATAGGCACATCAAGCGACGCTGCCATGGCTAGCGCACCAGGTAATTGTAATGCACGTACATCATTGATTAAATTAGCGCCCGCATCGACTGCGGCCTCCATCACTTCAGGCTTACTGGTGTCGATTGAAATCCACACATTATGGGTTTTAGCAATATATTCAATAATAGGAATAACTCGAGCCAACTCCTGCTCAATGGATACCTCTGTAGCGCCAGGTCTTGTTGACTCACCGCCGACATCGATCATTAATGCACCTTGCTCAACCATGTCATCAACATGACGGCACGCCAGCTCAAAATCACTATATGCGCCGCCATCAGAAAAAGAATCAGGGGTGACATTAACAATCCCCATCACGATTGGTGCTGTTAAATCGAGGGTTTTACTGGCATGAGTTAATTGAAACACAGGTAATGTCCTAACGTAGATTAAAAACAAGAAAACCCCTTTCGGGGTTTTCTTTATTGATTTGATTATTTATTTAGCAGGTGATTCATCTGCGTCACTAATATCAGTTTTAGGTTTCTCTTCAGACTTCTCATCTTCAACTTTAGGCGCGCTGTTTCCGCCATCTTTGTCATCAGACGATTCATCTTTTTGCCATTCGGCAGGCATTCGTACTTCACGGCGATGCATTAAATCATCAATTTGCAACGAATCAATTGTTTCGTATTTCATCAAAGCATCTTTCATCGCATGTAAAATATCCATATTTTCAGTCAACATGGTTTGCGCACGTTGATAGTTTTTATCGATAAACATTTTGATTTCAGAGTCAATTAATGACGCAGTATCACCTGACATCGCTTTAGATTTACCCATACTGCGGCCTAAGAAAACTTCGTTTTCTTCTTCTGCATACAGTAAAGGCCCCAACTTGTCAGAGAACCCCCATTGGGTAACCATGTTACGTGCAATTGATGTGGCGTACTTAATGTCTTGCGATGCACCTGTAGAGACTTTTTCACTACCGTAAATAAGTTCTTCAGCTAAACGTCCGCCGTAGGCTACAGAAATCTGCGATTCAAGCTTGCGACGGCTTTGGCTAACAGCATCGGCTTCTGGTAAGAAGAAGGTGACACCCAGAGCTCGTCCACGAGGAATGATGGTCACTTTATGCACAGGATCGTGCTCTGGCACTAAGCAACCTACAATCGCATGGCCAGCTTCATGATAAGCGGTCATCTCTTTGTCTTCTTCAGACATCACCATAGAACGGCGCTCTGCACCCATCATAATCTTGTCTTTGGCGCGTTCAAACTCTTCCATACCAACAACGCGGCGATTACCACGAGCAGCAAACAAGGCCGCTTCATTGACTAGGTTAGCTAAATCAGCACCAGAGAAACCAGGCGTACCACGAGCGATAACGCTTGCTTTAACATCGTCAGACAAAGGCACTTTGCGCATGTGCACTTTAAGGATTTGTTCACGACCACGTACATCGGGCAAGCCAACAACAACTTGGCGATCAAATCGACCTGGGCGAAGTAGCGCAGAGTCGAGTACGTCTGGACGGTTAGTTGCCGCAATGACAATCACGCCTTCATTACCTTCAAAGCCATCCATCTCAACCAGCAACTGGTTCAATGTTTGCTCACGTTCATCATGACCACCACCCACGCCTGCGCCACGCTGGCGACCTACAGCATCGATTTCATCGATAAAGATAATACATGGAGCTGACTTTTTGGCTTGTTCGAACATGTCACGCACACGAGATGCACCAACACCCACAAACATTTCCACAAAATCAGAACCTGAAATGGTAAAGAATGGCACTTTGGATTCACCCGCAATAGCCTTAGCTAGTAACGTTTTACCGGTACCAGGCTGTCCAACCATTAATACACCAGTAGGAATACGGCCGCCTAATTTTTGGAACTTAGTCGGGTCACGTAAATAATCAACTAGCTCTTTCACTTCTTCTTTTGCTTCATCACAACCGGCAACATCAGCAAAAGTCGTTTTGATTTGGTCTTCGCTCATCAGTTTGGCTTTACTTTTACCAAATGACATTGCGCCCTTACCGCCACCACCTTGCATTTGTCGCATGAAGAAAATCCATACTCCAATCAGCAGTAACATTGGGAACCATGAAATAAAGATTTGAGTTAAGAAACCAGATTCTTCAGCTTCCTGGCCTTTATAGTCAATACCTTTAGCTTGAAGATCATTGATCAAATCTTGATCATACATAGGCATAATAGTGGTGAACTTTTCGCCGGTACGTTTAGTCCCTTCAATCGTTCTTTGGTCGCTTTTAATTTCGACCGTGTTGATTTGACCATTTCGGACGTTGTCCAAAAAGGCGGAGTAATCCATCTTCTGCGAATTCGAAGAAGAGGGGGAATAACCCTGAAACACTGACATCAGCACAACAGCGATGACAACCCAGAGTATTAAATTTTTTGCCATGTCACTCAAATTACTAGACCTCTTAACAGTCCTGCGATTATTAACGTTAGACTACTACAACTTGTAACCAGTCGCCACTAGATAGACTTCTCGAGAGCGCGCTCTAGAGGAGTCTGGTTTTCGGGTTTTTACTACTTTGAATGCCTCTTTAACTGTTTTCATGTACTCGTCAAAGCCCTCCCCCTGAAAGACCTTAACAGCAAAACAGCCATTAGGCGCCAACACTTGATGACACATATCTAGCGCTAATTCCACTAAATACATTGCTCTAGGTTGATCTACAACATCCGAACCACTCATGTTCGGTGCCATATCTGATAGTACCACATCCACTTTATCTTGCCCTACTCGGTCAAGCAATGCCTGTAATACTTTGTCTTCTCTAAAATCACCTTGAAGAAAATCTACGCCAACAATAGGGTCCATCGGTAAAATGTCACACGCGATGACTTTACCATTGTCCCCCACTAGTTTAACTGCAACTTGTGACCATCCGCCGGGGGCGGCCCCTAAATCTACCACTGTCATGCCAGATCTAATCAAGCTGTCTTTTTGCTGGATTTCTTCTAACTTAAATGCAGCACGTGAGCGTAAGCCTCTTTTTTGCGCTAATTTCACATAGTGATCGTGAAAGTGTTCTTGCATCCAGCGAGTCGAACTCGCTGTACGTTTTTTGGTTACCATTTAAATTCCGCAACGATTCAGAGTTACATAAGCCTTATATAAGGGTAGAATACCGGTTTTTCAACAGTAACTCAGAAAAAGTTGGTACAAATGAACTTAACAACCAAACAAAAACAGCATTTAAAAGGTCTGGCGCACAGTCTAAAGCCAGTGGTGCTGCTTGGTGGCAACGGACTAACTGAAGGTGTTCTGGCTGAAATTGATAGCGCTCTTACACATCATGAATTGATTAAAGTGAAAGTAGCCTCTGCAGACAGAGAGCTAAAAAATGCCATCGTTGACGCCATTATACGTGAAACCCAGTCTGCGAAAGTGCAACTTATCGGTCATGTATTAGTTATCTTCCGTCATTCACCAGAAATGAAGATAGCTTTGCCAAAAGCAAAAAAATAGTAAACCATTCGTTGTGAAAAAGCCGCTGATTTCAGCGGCTTTTTTATTACACATTTTTATGAAACATTTTTAATCAATTTATGTTTACGGTGTATCAGGTAACGGCACTATCAGATAATGCTCGGTTTTAAGCCCTAAAAACTCTGGTAAGGTTGCGCCAACAGAAATAGAAGACCATGTGCCGGTTAAAATACCAATAAACATTGCGATTGAAAAACCTTCAAGCGGCGCGCCGCCCATAATCCACAATGCCACCACCGTGAGTAAAGTCGTACCCGATGTCACCATAGTGCGAGAAAACGTAGACTTAACCGCCAAATTATTAATATCCGTCGTTTTCCATTGTGGTTTTGCCACTAATTGTTCACGCACCCTGTCGGCGATAATGATGGAGTCATTCAGCGAATAGCCTAAAATGGCCAAAATAGCGGCAAGGACCGTTAAATTAAATTCCATTTGGCTTAATGCAAAAAAGGCTAATACAAACACCACATCGTGCACTAACGCAAATAATGCTCCAGACGCTAAGCGCCATTCAAATCGATAACTCAGATACCCCATAATACACAGCATCGCAACCAACAAAGCCAAACCACCTTGTTCAACTAATTCTTGGCCCACTTGTGGACCCACAATGCTACTGTTTAACACTGTCAGATTAGACGCTAAAGGCGCTAAGACTTGCTGCAATTCAGGACGTTGATTTTCATCGGGGATATTTGCATAACGTAATACCCAACGCCCTGGCTCACTAGCAGAAATCACGCTCACATCTTGTTGGTAAGCCGCAGTCATTAACGGTTGAATTTCGCTAGCAGTAATGCGTTGATCGATTTGGATTTCGGTAACAACGCCACCAGTAAAATCTAATCCCCAATTAAAGCCTTTTACCCCAATAACGCTTAAAGATAACAACATCAGCACTACCGATATTAGGCTAGATGCATATCGCCATTTGGTTAAATAGCTCAAAGATTGTGATAAATTATTCACCTGAGTTGAGTTTATTTGCGTAGAGTTCATTTGTGTTGAGTTCACTTCTTTTGAATTCATGGGTTACACCTTAATCGCGCGACGAGTGTCACGGCCATACACTAAATTAATGATTGCTCGAGAAGCAAAAATGCCAGTAAACATGCTAGTTAACAAACCCAGCCCCAGCGTTAATGCGAACCCTTGAATAGGCCCATTCCCAATTGAAAACAACACAACCGCAGTAATCATAGTGGTAAAGTTAGCGTCAATAATGGTTGAAAAGGCACTGTCAAAACCGACATCAATTGCACTAGCAAAACTTCGACCTTCTGCTAACTTATCTTTAATACGTTCAAAAATAAGTACGTTGGTATCAACGGCCATGCCGACAGTAAGCACTAACCCCGCAATGCCCGGCAACGTCAGTACAGCGCCAGGAATCAGTGCCAACAAGCCAAACAACATCACCATGTTGGCAATCAATGCTACGTTAGCAACCCAACCTAAACGCCGATACCAACATGCCATAAATAACAACGTTACCGCCAAACCCAGTGCCAGTGCGGCAAAGCCATTGACAATATTCTCTGCCCCTAAGCTTGGGCCAATAGTGCGCTCTTCTACTATTGTTACTGGCGCCGTCATTGAACCTGCTCGAAGTAATAGCGCTAATTGTTGTGCCTCTTGATGTGTTCCCGCGCCAGTTATCTCAAATTTGCTACCTAGCTGGCTTTGAATAGTCGCAACACTAATGATTTTAGTGGTTTGTTGTGCTTGGCCCTTATCATTACGGCTATATTCGCTATACGCTGTCGCCATTGGTTTACCAATGTTGTCGCGTGAAAAATCAGACATTAACTTACCACCGGCAGAATCTAAGCTGATATTCACTTTTGACATGCCAAAGTCGCCAACCGCAGCTCTAGCATCAACAATGTGATCGCCGCCTAACACAGGTTTTCTGGCAACATAAATCGGTTTGCCACTTTCATCTTTAAGCACAATGGCATTGACCGATCCGGTCTCAGCAACGGGGTAAAATGCTAGGCTCGCAGTAGCACCAATCACATTTTTAGCCGTTGCAGGGTCTTGCACTCCAGGTAACTCGATGCGAATACGATTTTCACCTTGGCGTTGCACCAATGCCTCTGTAATACCGAGCTCTTCAATCCGGCTGCGCATAATTTGTAAGTTTTGTTGCACGGTAAGATTCGTTAGCTTTAATTGCTCGCTTTCACTTAACGAAACAACAAGTGTGTCTTGGTGTCCAGTAACTTGCCATAATGGGTATTGCTGGTTAATAAATTGTCTAACTTGCCCTCTCGCTTCTTGCTGTGATGTGTCAATGGTGATTTCAGCACCGTCACCTTGACGAATCAACACACCGCCAATACGTTGCTCTCGCACAAATTGCTTTACCGAATCACTCACCATAATGGCTTGATTTTTAAATACTAACTCTAGGTCAACATCAAGTAAAAACTGCACTCCTCCACGTAAGTCCAGCCCTAATTTGATGGGTTCAAAACCCATGTTCAACAACCAATCAGGGGCTGCTGGCGCTAAAGCTAACGTGACTTGCGCACGGTCGGCAAATGATTCTGATAAGATGTTTTTAGCTTGAGTTTGCTGATCAGCTTGTTGCAACACAACCAACACATTTTGCTGCTGTTGATCAATTCGCTTACTGCTAATTCCTGCGCGGTTTAATACCTTATAAACCTGTTCAGACGAAATTGTATTAGGGGATTTGGTCGATAACTGCACCGCCGCATCTTCGCCATACCAAGATGGCAAAGCACTTAAAAACAGTATGATTAACGTCACAATGAGCACCCAGTATTTCCACTGAGCGTATTTGTTGAGTTGCTTATTTAACGGTTTATTGTTGTCTATTGATGTCATAACACTTGCTCTCACTACACCGCGGCCAAAATGGCCACGATAAAAATGCATAGCGAACGATACAATGCCTAAAGCAGTGACCGGTTCACAATGAAATCCATTAGCTTAGCTAATAGAGTCGGTAGTCAAAGAAATGTTAGCTAACAGGTTTGAGCGTTTACGAAGAGTAAGTTTGATTCTTTCCAGGCGGAAATACGAGAAGGGCCAGATGCTGATGATAATACCCAGTCTAATTGCGGACTAAAGTTAACTTGATAGCCAATTTCCAGGCTCGGGATCGGCGGGGAAACAAACTCATAAGCGAGTAAATAATTAGGATTTACTTCATCAGGTTGATGTTGAGCAAGGTTAATGTACCGTGCAGAGTATGTCGGCACATAATGGAAGTCATTTGAACTAGGTTGCGGATTGATATCCGTATTGATATGTTCAAAGCCAACATAACCTAATAATGTTGTTTTTACATCGATTAAGCGAGGATTATTCATTACGCTTGCACTGATATCTGCGCTAAAACTGTCAATAACGTTTACTTGATTTACAGACGCAGCGGACAAATCGCAATTCGCCAAATGCTGTGATGGTGTGACCACACAATCACTCAATGAAATGCTATTAAATTGTGGCGCACTAAGTTGAGCCGTCGACATTATTAAGACACGGCTATTGATAAGGAAGAGTGAACCCAACCCCACAATAAGCAACATCAATAATATTCGAGCCCAAGGAAACGTCATTAATACCTTAACGCATTAGTGTCTATGTACATTTTCAGTCAGCTGGCTGTTGTGTTAAGCCGATAGCACACTAAAAATGTAACGATAATGTAAAGAGTGTTGATAGTAGCGATACCCTCATTAATGCGCAAATGAATTCTTATACATGTAGCAATAAAAAAACACTTACTGTGAGCAGTAAGTGTTTTTAATTAATAACATAAGGTACAAAGTGTTCGAATTTGCTTTAAAGACTAATCCCAGTGCAAATTAGATATACTTCACCGACAGGATTTCGTAATCAGTCAAACCGCCAGGTGTGGTGATAGACACTTCATCGCCTTCACTTTTACCAATTAACCCGCGGGCAATAGGAGAGTTAACAGAAATCAAATTCTGTTTAATATCAGCTTCATCATCACCCACGATACGGTAAGTCACTTCAGCATCAGTATCAATGTTCAAAATAGTGACTGTTGTGCCAAAAATAACTCGGCCAGTATTTTCTAATTTTTGCACATCAATGATCTGAGCGTTAGATAATTTACCTTCAATATCGCGAATACGCGCTTCACAAATACCTTGATCTTCACGTGCTGCATGGTATTCAGCATTTTCTTTTAAATCGCCTAGTTCACGCGCTGACGCAATGGCCTCGGTAATTTTTGGACGACGATCAAATTTTAAAATTTCCAGTTCTTTACGCAATTGATCTGCGCCAACGACTGTCATTGGGACCTTACTCATAATGTCTTTGTCTCCTTTAAAAACAAAAGCATCCCGTGCTGACAAAAAGTCAACACAGTAAAAAATTCTGTTGGAAGTACGTAAGTGATATCGCGTACGTAGCTAGGATGCATCTTTTAGATGGTTGCTGACAGCTTACCTAAGCTTTTATCGACTTGCTAGTCATCCATCATCAAAATATCATAAAAAAGGTCGCCAAATGGCGACCTTATCAATCACACATTATCGTTTAGCCAATAATACGCTTATGAAGCTCTTGGATTGACGTGACTTTAACGCGATCATCTGCCGCATGTGCTAGACATGTTGCAAATGCAGCGTTAAGTGTCGTCGTGTAGTTTACTTTATAGCGTAATGCACCACGACGAATTTGACGAGAATCTTCAATGGCTTGACGGCCTTCTGTGGTGTTTACAATATAAGTGTACTCACCATTTTTAATGCGGTCCAAAATGTGCGGACGACCTTCATGCACCTTGTTCACTAAGCGAGGATTAATGCCCGCTTCGCCCAAGATAATAGCAGTGCCGTGAGTCGCATCAATTTCGTAGCCTAACTCAATAAGCTTGGCAGCTAAGTCTGATACTCGCTTTTTATCACTGTTGCGCACAGACAATAACGCGCGGCCAGATTTAGGCACTTCAGATGTCGCACCAAGCTGAGCTTTTGCATACGCTTCAGCAAACGTATCACCGACTCCCATGACTTCACCAGTAGAGCGCATTTCAGGCCCTAATAGTGGGTCAACCCCTGGGAATTTATTAAACGGTAATACCACTTCTTTTACCGAATAAAATGGCGGAATAACTTCTTTGGTAAAATTCTGCGATATCAAGCTTTGACCTGCCATAACACGCGCGGCAATCTTGGCTAATGGTACACCAGTGGCTTTTGACACAAATGGCACTGTACGAGCGGCGCGCGGGTTAACTTCAATCATATAGATTTCGTTATCTTTAACCGCAAACTGCACGTTCATTAAGCCAATAACGCCGAGCTCGAAAGCAAGCTTTGTCACTTGATCACGCATTCTGGCCTGAATGTCTGCACTGAGTGTATACGGAGGCAATGAACAACCAGAGTCACCAGAGTGAACGCCAGCTTGCTCAATGTGTTCCATTATCGCGCCAACGACCACAGTTTCACCATCACATACGGCATCAATATCAACTTCAATCGCATCATCTAAAAAGTGATCAAGTAATACTGGCGACGCATTAGACACTTTGACGGCTTCATTAAAGTAACGTAGTAAATCCTGCTGGTCATATACAATTTCCATTGCACGACCGCCCAACACATAAGATGGACGAACCACTAACGGGTAACCAATTTTTTCAGCTTCAATCACAGCACTTTCAACAGTGGTTACTGTCGCATTTTGCGGCTGCTTCATGTTTAAACGTTGAATGGCTTGTTGGAAACGCTCACGGTCTTCTGCACGGTCAATCGCATCAGGGCTAGTACCAATAATCGGTACACCTGCGGCTTCTAATTCGCGTGCAAGCTTAAGCGGTGTTTGGCCACCGTATTGAACGATAACGCCTTTTGGCTTCTCGATACGAACGATTTCTAGCACATCTTCTAGGGTTACTGGCTCAAAGTACAAACGATCTGATGTGTCATAGTCGGTTGATACTGTTTCAGGATTACAGTTAACCATAATGGTTTCGTAACCGTCTTCACGCAATGCTAATGCCGCGTGAACACAACAGTAATCAAACTCAATGCCTTGACCAATACGGTTAGGGCCGCCACCCAAAATCATGATTTTGTCACGATTTGATGGGTTAGCTTCACATTCGTCTTCATAAGTTGAGTACATGTAAGCGGTGTCAGTTGAAAACTCAGCAGCACAAGTATCAACACGTTTGTAAACGGGATGAATATCATGGCGTTGACGTAGTTTACGCACTTCGCTCTCATTTACGCCCAACACATCAGCTAAGCGTGAATCAGCAAAACCTTTGCGCTTAAGTTTACGTAACACATCTTGGTTTAAACCTGACATGCCAATTTCAGCCACGTTGGCCTCTTCAGCAATCAAATCTTCAATTTGAATCAAGAACCAGTGATCAATATTGGTCAATTTGAAGATTTCATCGCGCGATAAACCAGCGCGGAATGCATCTGCGATATACCAAATACGGTCACAGCCAGGCTCTTTTAATTCATGACGAATTTTTTGCATTGCATCTGGAGAAGTCACATCGATGATTGAGTCAAAACCGTTACGGCCAACTTCTAAACCACGCAATGCTTTTTGCAATGACTCTTGGAAAGTACGACCTATGGCCATCACTTCACCCACTGATTTCATTTGGGTTGTTAAACGGTCATTAGCACCGGCAAACTTCTCAAAGTTAAAACGTGGAATTTTAGTCACTACGTAATCGATTGCTGGCTCAAACGATGCAGGTGTTTTACCACCGGTAATGTCGTTGCTGAGTTCATCTAATGTGAAACCAACTGCAAGCTTGGCGGCAATTTTTGCAATCGGGAAACCAGTGGCTTTAGAGGCAAGTGCAGATGAGCGCGATACACGCGGGTTCATCTCAATAATCACCATACGACCAGTGTTTGGACAAATACCAAATTGGACGTTAGAACCACCCGTTTCAACACCAATTTCACGCAGTACTGCTAAAGAAGCATTACGCATTAATTGATATTCTTTATCTGTTAACGTCTGTGCTGGGGCAACAGTGATTGAGTCCCCGGTATGGACGCCCATTGGGTCAAAGTTTTCAATGGCACATACGATAATACAGTTATCGTTGCGGTCACGAACCACTTCCATTTCGTATTCTTTCCAACCAATGAGTGATTCATCAATCAATAACTCGTTAGTTGGCGACAAATCCAAGCCTTGAGAACAAATCTCTTCAAACTCTTCTTTGTTGTAGGCAATACCACCGCCGCTGCCACCCATGGTGAAAGATGGGCGAATAATACAGGGGAAACCCACCATATCTAACACGCCGTATGCTTCATCCATGTTATGAGCAATACCGGCACGCGGGCAGTCTAAACCAATGGATTTCATCGCTTTGTCGAAACGGCTACGGTCTTCAGCTTTATCAATCGCATCAGCCGTTGCACCAATCATTTCAACGTTGAATTCTTTTAGTACGCCTTTAGCTTCTAATTGAAGTGCGCAGTTCAATGCGGTTTGACCACCCATTGTGGGCAAAATCGCATCAGGACGTTCTTTAGCAATAATATTGCGAACCACTTCCCAATGAATTGGTTCGATATAAGTTGCATCGGCCATTTCTGGGTCGGTCATAATGGTTGCTGGATTTGAGTTTACCAGAATGACACGGTAGCCTTCTTCACGAAGGGCTTTACAGGCTTGAGCGCCTGAATAATCGAACTCACACGCCTGACCAATTACAATTGGACCGGCACCTAGGATAAGAATACTTTTTATATCGGTACGTTTTGGCATTGCTTCTGTCTACTCCCAGATAATTACTTAGCGTGCTGACGGTATTGTTCAATAAGCTCGATGAAATGATCGAACAGTGGCGCGGCATCATTTGGGCCAGGGCTTGCTTCAGGGTGACCCTGGAAGCTAAACGCAGGCTTATCTGTTAAATGAATACCTTGAAGTGAACCATCAAATAACGATTTGTGAGTGACCTTAATGTTGGCAGGTAATGTGGTTTCATCTGCAGCAAAACCATGGTTTTGACTGGTGATCATCACGTTGCCCTTTTCAATGTTGCTCACTGGATGGTTTGCACCATGGTGACCAAATTTCATTTTTAAGGTTTTCGCACCTGAAGCTAACGCTAATAATTGGTGACCTAAACAGATACCAAAAACGGGTACCTCAGTTTTTAGGATTTCTTGAATCGCAGTGATGGCATAATCACATGGTTCAGGATCGCCTGGACCATTTGATAAAAAGACCCCATCAGGGTTCATTGCAAGTACGTCTGCGGCAGAAGTTTTCGCCGGAACAACGGTCACATCGCAACCACGGTCAACCAGCATGCGCAAAATATTACGTTTTACGCCATAGTCATAAGCCACAACTTTATATTTAAGTTCAGACGCTGGCGTATCAGACGGTAAACCACCGACTAATTTCCAGCTACCGTTACGCCATTGATAGGCTTTGTCGGTAGTCACTTCTTTTGCTAAGTCCATGCCCTTTAGGCCTGGGAAGGCTTTAGCGGCCGCCAATGCTTTCGCTTCATCTAGGTCACCCACCATAATACAACCGGCTTGAGCACCTTTTTCACGCAAAATTCGAGTTAGTTTGCGAGTATCTATATCGGCAATACCAACAACATTATTCGCTTTTAAATAATCGCTTAATGATTGTGTATTGCGGAAATTACTCGCCATAAGCGGTAAGTCACGAATGATTAAGCCACATGCATGAACCGAATCTGATTCTGTGTCTTCTTCATTGGTACCAGTGTTACCGATGTGAGGATAGGTTAATGTTACTATTTGGCGTGAATATGAAGGATCCGTAAGAATCTCTTGATAACCTGTCATTGAAGTATTAAATACCACTTCACCAACAGACATACCGGTAGCACCAATTGATGTGCCAGAGAATACGGTTCCGTCTTCGAGTACGAGTAAGGCAGACTGTGTCAACGCGACCTCCAGAAAAGAGCCAAGCCACTGAAATTAAGTGTTTTTGTTTTTAACTAAAATACCAATTTTCGTTAAATTACGAAATTTTGACAAATTCTAGCGATTGTATAAGAAATTAGCATTTACGTCTATATTTTGTCGGATTGTTTTCAAAAAAAAACACCAGCAATAGGTGTTTTTTAAGGTTAATGCAATCCAAGAACTTGCTGCATGTCGTAAAGACCAGCATCTTGATCTGAGAGCCAAAAAGCCGCTCTCATCGCCCCATTAGCAAAAGTCATCCGACTCGATGCTTTATGGGTTATTTCTAGCCGTTCGCCTATGTCTGCGAAGATTGCGGTATGTTCACCCACAATATCACCAGCACGAACAGTCGCAAAACCTATGGTATTACGGTCACGTTCACCGGTAATACCTTCACGGCCATAAACAGCACATTCTTCTAAATCTCGGCCTAATACTTCAGCAATGACCTCGCCCATTTTTAATGCTGTACCTGACGGTGCATCTTTTTTATGACGATGATGCGCTTCGATTATTTCGATATCCGTATAATCACCCATCACTTGTGTAGCCAGTGCGAGCAACTTCCACATCACGTTTACGCCGACCGACATATTCGGTGCAAGTACCACTGGCACTTGTTCAGAATAAGCATTAATTTGCTCTTTTTGAGCATGATTAAAACCGGTAGTACCAATAACAATGGCTTTGCGATTTTTAGCACACCAATCGATATGGACAATAGATGATTCAGGAGAAGTAAAATCAATCAGCACGTCAAAGTCGTTAACAACCAAATCAAGTGAATCAGTGATCGCGACATTCATCGTCCCAACACCAGCCAGTTCACCAGCATCAACACCTAATAAGCTTGAACCCGTGCGATCAATAGCAGCACCAAGCACTATAAGCTCTTGCTGTTTAGCTGATTCAATCAGTGTACGGCCCATACGGCCACTGGCACCCACAACAGCAATTCTCACTTTAGCAGTCATAAACTTCTCCCAGTGTTGAATGAAAAATGGCTTATACAAAAACGCCTAAGTTAACTTAGGCGTTTTAACGTATTAGATAATGTCTAACAACTCAACTTCGAAAACCAAAGCCGAGTAAGGCGGGATTGAAGCACCCGCGCCACGCTCACCGTAAGCCAAGTGATGTGGTACATATAATTTAAGCTTAGTGCCAACAGGCATTAACTGTAGCGCTTCAGTCCAACCGGCAATAACACCCGATACTGGGAACTCAGCAGGTTGACCACGAGTCACTGAACTGTCGAATACGTCACCGTTAAGGAATGTACCGTGGTAATGAGTACGTACAGTTGACTCATAGGTTGGCTTTTCGCCATCACCTTGTACTAATACTTCATATTGAAGACCAGACTCAGTCACGGTTACGCCATCACGCTTTGCGTTTTCAGCTAAAAATGCATCGCCTTCAGCAGTCGCCGCTGCAGAAGCCGCTTCTTGTGCTTCTTGTAAACGACGGCTGATTTCAGTAAAGGCCACTTGTAACTCTTCCATTGTTACTTGGCTTTCTGTACCGGCAAATGCATCAGCAAGACCAGCTTGGACAGCAGGGATATCAATACCTTCAAAAGAGTTTGCTGCTAGTTGCTCGCCCATTTGACGACCTACACCGTAGCTTGCATGCTGTTCCATAGTGCTGAACAAATCTGACATAATAAAGTTTCTCTCAATAATTCATTAAAAATTCGCACAAGAGTTTATCACAATAATCTACTCCCATGTTGGCAAAAAGTGCTATTTAACTTGAGCAATTTTACACTCAGTCAAAGACTGTTTTCTTGCCTGTGTATAAAGTGGCATCACTTGATTTTGAGCCGCTTGTAAGTCTTCAATACGATGGCTGTGAGATGGGTGAGTTGAAAGTAACTCTGGGCCTTGCGCTCCACCCGCCTTGGCCATGTTTTGCCATAAACTAATACTCTGGGCAGGGTTAAAGCCAGCCTTGGCCATTAACTCTAAGCCAACGATATCGGCTTCTGATTCTTGATTACGGCCAAAAGGTAAAATAATACCCACATTTGCCCCTAATCCTAATGCTGCCATATACAAATCTTTATTGGCTACGCCCGACACACCAATAGCAGCGTCGGCCACTTGCATCCCTAAACCTGTTAGTTGTGCCCGTGATACCTGCTCGTTACCATGCTGGGCTAATACGTGCGCAACTTCATGGCCCATAACGGTTGCGAGTTGGTCTTGATTACTCGCCACCTTGAGCAGACCTGTGTACACACCAATATGGCCACCCGGCAAAGCAAATGCATTGACTTGGTCTGATTCAAACAACACCACATCCCATTGTTGAGATTGATCAGGCAGTACCGCAACGATACGTTTTACAACGCAATTAACGTAGTCTGTTTGGGCTTTATTTTGGCTGATTTTCTCGCTTTGTTTCATCGTATCAAACGACTGAGCCCCCATCTGTTGCATTTGAGCATCAGAAAACAGTAATGTCTGTCCACGTCCGGTCGGTGATTGGTTATTCACACACCCCGCCAATAAAACGGATACTAATAAAGTTAGTGCAAGTGGTTTCATGGTATCGTCCTTTAACATGTATTGAGCCAAACTCAATCCGTAATTCAGTTATTTTATACTATTACCAATGGCGATTGCATCACTGCAATAAACGCGTAAACCTACTATCTTGCTGGTTTACGTTTGCTAAAATCACTTTTGCTGTGTTTGTTCGCCGTACGACGATTGGCTTGTTTATCGCGTGGCGCTCGCTTGCTGTTATCACTCACTGGTTTATCTGTCACAATAAAACCGGCAAGTTCATTTAAAGGTAATAATAGGGCTGTTAATGCTCTTATCGCTTCTAGGTAATCCATTTCTGCATGACTCACTAACGATACCGCAACACCACTAAGCCCTGCTCGCGCAGTACGCCCTATACGATGCACGTAAACAGCAGCTTGCGCTGGCAATGTCATATTAATCACGACAGGTAGCGCATCAATATGAATACCACGCGCGAGCACGTCGGTAGCCACTAACACATTAAGTTGCTTATTTTTGAACAAGGCTAATGTTTGGCTACGCTGCGTTTGTTCTTTATCGCCGTGCAGTGCGGCCGCAGTAATTCCGGCCTTGAGTAGTTTTTTACATAAGCCATCGGCTTCATCTTTGGCATTCACAAACACCAAGACTTGTTGCCAATTATTTAGTGTAATTAACTGTATTAACGCTTGGGCTTTACTGCCTTTATTAACGTGATAAACCGTCTGAGCAATATCATCGACTGCACTGTTAAGTACCTGAGCTTCAATACGCACACTCTCTTTTGACAATAATTGCTCGGCTAACTCATTTAATGCAGCAGGCATCGTGGCCGAAAACAATAATCGCTGCCCAGCGGGCATCGCCGTAATGATGGCATTAATGTCATGAATAAAGCCCATGTCCAGTAATCTGTCGGCTTCATCGAGTACCACACTGTGCACTTTGCTACACGGAATAACACCTTGTTGTATTAACGCCAGTAACCGCCCAGGAGTGGCCACAATCACATGAACAGGCGCGCTTAATCGCTCAAGTTGCAACTCAATCGCTTCACCGCCGCACACAACATCAACCTGTAAATTTAATGCGTGAGCTAATGGGGTTAAGTCTTGCATAACTTGTGCAGCAAGCTCTCTGGTTGGAACCACGACCACTGCAGATAAACCTGAAATACCTTGCTGACTAATATGCTGCAAAATAGGTAAACCATATGCATAGGTTTTACCGCTGCCTGTTTGGGCTAAAGCCAACACATCTTGCCCTGCCAATATGGCAGGGATAGCTAATTGTTGAATACGACTTGGTTCAGTAATACTGCTAGGTAAGGCTTTCAATAACGCAGCGCTGAGTGAGAATTGAGAAAATAACATTGATAACGCCTAATAATAACAAACCTAAGAGTACCCATTGTACACGGCAATAAAAAAGGCTGCTTACCAAAGTAAACAGCCTTTAACATGGTCGCTAAGAGTTCGCGATTAACTGTTTAAGTCTTGAAAGAACTTTTTTACGCCATCAAAAAAACCTTCAGCTTTTGGACTGTGTTTTTTTGATTCGCCCGTTAATGTCGCTTCAAACTCACGCAATAACTCTTTTTGTTTTTCATTCAAGTTAACCGGAGTTTCCATCACCACTTTACACAGCAAGTCACCTACTGCGTGGCTGCGGACCGACTTAACGCCTTTACCGCGTAAACGGAACATACGCCCTGTTTGGGTTTCTGTTGGAATTTTAAGGCTCACTTTACCGTCTAGTGTAGGCACTTCAATCTCGCCACCTAACGCCGCTTTACTGAATGAAATGGGCACTTCACAGTATAAGTTGTTGGCATCGCGGGTAAAGATTGCGTGTTCACGCACACTGACCTGAACGTATAAATCGCCCGGTGGTGCGCCAAACTCACCCGCTTCACCTTCGCCGGTCAAACGGATACGGTCACCAGTATCAACCCCTGCAGGGATCTTAACTGACAAGGTTTTGCTCTTTTCAACACGGCCTTCGCCATGACACTTGCCACATGGGTCTTTGATAATTTTACCGCGACCATGACAAGTAGGACAGGCTTGCTGTACCGCAAAAAAGCCCTGGCGCATTTGTACTTGGCCTTGGCCATGACATGTACCACAAGTGGTCGCCGAACTGCCTTTTTTAGCACCGCTGCCATCACACAGATCACACGCGGCCAATGTTGGAATACGTAACTCTTTCGTTAAGCCACGTACGGCTTCTTCTAAAGACAACTCTAAGTTGTAACGTAAATCGCTGCCGCGCGCAGCTTGACGTTGTCCGCCACCACGGCGTCCACCACCAAAGATGTCACCGAATACATCACCAAAGATATCGCCGAAATCACCTTGACCACCGCCGTGTCCACCACGGTTAGGATCAACGCCAGCGTGACCAAATTGGTCATAAGCTGCTTTCTTGTCGCTGTCGGTTAAAATTTCGTACGCTTCTTTAATTTCTTTAAAGCTGGCTTCTGCGGCTTTGTCACCCGGATTACGGTCTGGGTGAAACTTCATCGCTAAGCGCTTGTACGCTTTTTTAATTTCGCGTTCACTGGTGTCACGTCCAACACCGAGAACTTCGTAATAATCACGCTTTGACATAGTGTTCTGTTTCTCGAAGGTGTGAGTAAATTGTTAAATTCAATTTATACAAACGGGCGTGTGAGGATAGCCTCAACGCCCGCTTTAATGGTAACTAACTGAAATTGTTAATTACTTTTTGTCGTCTTTAACTTCTTCGAACTCAGCATCAACAACATCATCAGCAGGTTTTGATTGACCAGCATCTTGTGCTTGGCCATCTGCACCGCCTTGAGCTTGTGCTTTAGCTTGAGCAATTTCCATTAACTTAGCAGATGCTTCGATAAGCGCCTGAGTTGCTGTGTCCATTGCTTCTTTATCTTTGCCTTTGATAGCCGTTTCTAGCTCGGCAATAGCCGCTTCAATCTTTTCTTTTTCGTCGCTGGCTAAATCGTCGCCCGCTTCTTCAACTTGTTTCTTAGTTGCGTGTACTAAGCCATCAGCTTGGTTACGTGCTTTAACTAACTCTTCAAATTTCGCATCTTCGTCAGCGTGAGCTTCAGCGTCACGTACCATTTGTTCTACTTCTTCGTCTGATAGACCAGAGTTAGCTTTAATGGTGATGTTTTGCGCTTTACCGGTTTTCTTATCGGTTGCAGATACTTTTAAGATACCGTCTGCGTCGATGTCGAAAGCCACTTCAATTTGTGGTTGACCACGTGGTGCTGGCTCAATACCGTCTAGGTTAAATTGACCTAGAGATTTGTTGTAGCTAGCTTGCTTACGCTCACCTTGAAGTACATGAATCGTTACTGCATTTTGATTGTCATCAGCGGTAGAGAACGTTTGGCTCGCTTTAGTCGGGATAGTGGTGTTCTTCTCGATAAGCTTAGTCATTACGCTACCCATGGTTTCGATACCAAATGATAACGGTGTAACGTCAAGTAGTAGTACGTCTTTCACTTCACCAGAAAGTACGCCAGCTTGAATGGCTGCGCCTACTGCAACAGCTTCATCTGGGTTAACGTCTTTACGAGGCTCTTTGCCGAAGAAGTTTGTTACCGCCTCTTGTACTTTAGGCATACGAGTCTGGCCACCCACTAAAATCACTTCGTTGATGTCAGTGACTTTTAGATCAGCATCAGCAAGTGCAACTTTTAGTGGCTCTAATGTACGTTGAATTAAATCTTCAACCAATGACTCTAACTTAGCACGAGTAATTTTAACCACTAAGTGCTTAGGACCTGTTGCATCAGCAGTGATGTAAGGCAAGTTAACTTCAGTGTGGTTAGTGCTTGAAAGTTCGATTTTTGCTTTTTCAGCCGCTTCTTTCAAACGTTGCATTGCTAAAGGATCTTTACGAAGATCCAAGCCCTGGTCTTTTTTGAATTCATCAGCTAAATAGTTGATCATACGGTTGTCGAAGTCTTCGCCACCTAAGTGAGTGTCACCATTGGTTGCTAATACTTCAAATGTTTGGTCGCCATCATTGCTGTCGATTTCGATGATAGAGATATCGAATGTACCACCACCTAAATCGTATACAGCAACAATGTTGTCGCCTTGCTTCTTATCGATACCGTATGCTAACGCAGCCGCTGTTGGCTCGTTGATAATACGCTTAACATCAAGACCTGCGATACGGCCAGCATCTTTCGTTGCTTGACGCTGTGAATCGTTAAAGTATGCAGGAACAGTAATTACCGCTTCTGTTACTTCTTCACCTAAAAAGTCTTCTGCCGTCTTTTTCATCTTTTTCAAGATTTCAGCAGATACTTGTGGTGGAGCCATTTTGTTACCACGAGATTCAACCCATGCATCGCCATTATCTGCTGCGATAATTTTGAATGGCATGATGTTTACATCGCGCTGAACTTCGTCATCTTTAAAACGACGACCGATTAAACGCTTAATAGCAAAGAATGTGTTTGCAGGGTTAGTCACTGCTTGACGCTTTGCTGGTTGGCCAACAATCGTTTCGTCATCGGTATATGCGATGATTGAAGGCGTTGTACGGTCGCCCTCTGCGTTTTCAATTACGCGTGCTTTGCCGCCATCAAGGACAGCCACACAAGAGTTTGTCGTGCCTAAGTCGATACCAATAATTTTGCCCATGGGGTCCTCCAGAATTGACGCTATTACGTCACAAATATGTTATTTGATGTTGATATGGGGATGAACTACGTATTTTTCAACCTTTGGGTTGGTAAATTTGCGGTTCACATTTAGCCACTCATATCAGCCTTGATACCTATATTGGGACAGCAAAATGAATTACAAGGGTATTGATAAAAAATTTATGCCATTTTGCTTATATATCGAGAAATCTATTACCGTAAGCATTATGAGTATCGTATAGCCTCGACTAAAGGCTTTCGGCATCGATTTAGTTTTCACGCAAAATGAATTTTAGGGACTTATACGGCTAAATGTTTGATAAAAAACGGTATCAGAGTTATAACAAGATGTAGGAAAAAAAAAGATCAAGCGCAAGAAGAGGATATGCGGCAATGGGACTGCCAAGATGGAACTTTAGTGACAAGACTGAACGACAAATAAGAATTGTTATCTTAACGATTGTTGGCCTGATCATGGCCTATGAAAAGTGCTATGGCGTTTCTAGCACCCAATACCCTGCAATGTATTTATGTGTATTTGCCCTCATCGCAACTTATATGACCAATAAGGTACAACGCCGCTTTTTTACTTATGTCATGGAGTACGCTCAAGCTTTTCGTATTGTGGCAATGCTAATGACTTGTGCTTTTTTCATCATTTGGTTATTAACGACCTATGAGCGTTTTACCCTCCCAGCCACACCTAGCCACCTTATTTACAACTTATAAGCAGCCTTTTACACCATAAAATATAAGAGCGCTAAACAGCGCCCTTATATTATGGGTTAATTACGTTTTATGGCCTGCTAGTGTAATCGCCCCAGGCCAGCCACTTATAAGTGGTTAATGCATCGAGCGCCATCGGGCCACGAGCATGTAACTTTTGCGTACTCACCGCGACTTCTGCACCTAAACCAAATTGAGAACCATCGGTAAAACGAGTACTTGCATTGACATAGACGGCAGCTGAATCAACTTGATTCATAAAATGCGCTGCGGCATGAATATCGTCAGTTAAAATCGCCTCAGAGTGACCACTCGAATACTGCCTAATGTGCTCAACAGCTGCGTCGATATCGTTCACCACTCTTATGCCTAAGGTTAGCGATAACCACTCAGTTGAAAAAGATTCATCGTGGGCCGGTGTCACATCAAAACCTAAGCCCTCTAAATACGGTAATGCATGAGCACAAGCGTGAAAACGCACGCCTAGCGAATGAAGATGCGATGCAATATTAGGGATAAATTCTGCAGCAATATGTTGATGAACTAATAAGGTATCCAATGCATTACACACGGTAGGACGTTGTACTTTGGCATTGGCGATAACATCAATCGCCCGCACCAAGTCTGCCTGTTTATCGACAAACAAATGACAAATACCAATGCCGCCTAGAATAACCGGGATGCTCGACTGCTCGGCACATAAACGCTGCAAGTTTTGCCCGCCACGAGGAATAATCATGTCGACGTATTTATCTAAGCGCAGTAAACCGCTAACAATGCTTCTGTCGGGCGAGTCAATGAGCTGTACTGCATCTTGAGGTAATTTTTGGTTGACTAACGCAGAGCGGATGACGTCACTTAATACTTTATTTGATGTAAGCGTTTCTTTACCACCGCGTAAAATAACAGCATTACCGGTTTTAAGCGCTAGCACTGCAATGTCGACGGTAACATTTGGCCGAGCTTCGTAAATAACCCCAACCACACCTAATGGCACACTACGACGTGTTAACCGTAAGCCGTTATCAAGCACGCGACTTTCAGCTTCATTTCCAACGGGGTCGGCAAGTGCTATCACGTTATCAATATCAGCAATAATGCCCGCTAAACGGCCTTCATCAAGCATTAACCGGTCGATCATCGCCTCGGTTAAACCATTACGTTTCGCATTGGCAACATCTTGCGCGTTAGCGTGTAATATTTGCTCTTTATGCTCGCCCAACTGATGGGCTATTTCGGTTAACAAAGCCGATTTTTGCTTGGCCGATAATGCCGCTAACGTAAAACTAGCGGTTTTAGCGCGCTGGCCTAGTTGGGTTAAATATTCTGTTTCTGTGGCAGACATATGCTTATCCTTAATTATCGAGTACAACCATATCATTACGATGAATGATGGCATCTCCGTAGTCATAACCTAGCAAAGGCTCAATATCATTTGAGTGCTTGCCACTAATTTTAGTTAAATCGTTAGCACAGTATCGGCTTATTCCTTTGGCCAATACTTTTCCTTTTTGATCAACGATTAACAAGGTTGCTCCACGTTCAAACTTACCTTCTACTGCGATGATCCCTTTGGACAATAAACTACGCCCATTTGCCACAACTGCAACTGAAGCGCCCGCATCAATAATCAACTTACCTTGAGTGGCCGGCCCCGCTAAAATCCACTGTTTACGGCTTTCTAACGGATTTTCGATAGCACTAAAATGCGTACCAACAGATTCACGGGCAGCAACTTTGGCAATCACATCTGGGTGATGACCAGACGCAATCACCACTTCGATACCCGCACGGCGAGCAATATCGGCCGCTTCAAGTTTTGTCGCCATACCGCCAGTGCCTAAACCCGACACTGAGCCGCCAGCTAATAAACGTAAACTGTCATCAATATTGGCCACTTGCTTAATCAATTGTGCATCAGGATTCGTGCGAGGATCGGCATCAAACAAGCCTTTTTGATCGGTCAATAAAATCAGTAAATCAGCATCACATAGCAAAGCCGCACGTGCCGATAAGTTATCGTTATCACCAACTTTAATTTCATTGGTCGCCACGGCATCATTTTCATTAATAATTGGGATGATATTATGAGCTAATAACGCATTTAACGTATCACGCGCATTAAGGTAGCGTTCACGGTCTTGCAGATCGGCACGGGTCAGTAATAATTGCCCCACATGCAAACCGTAAATACTAAACAGTTGTGACCAGGCTAAAATCAACTGACTTTGGCCTACTGCGGCCAGTAATTGCTTATTGGCCATGGTGTCGGGGAATACCGGGTATTGAAGATGTTCACGTCCAGCAGCTATCGCACCAGAAGTACACAATACCACCTCTACGCCTGCACGCATTAACATGGCCATTTGCCTTGCTAATTCCACCATATGCGCCTTATCGAGCTTTTTACTGCCCGATGTCAACACACTTGTACCCAACTTCACCACCACACGCCGATAACCCATGACTTCACTCAGTTAACTAAAAAACTCGAATTATTTTTATACCCAATAAAATGAATAATTCATAGTGAAAGCCGCTAATACAGGGTATTTTTTATTTTTAAGTCATAAAAAAGGGGCCAAAGGCCCCTTAAGTTAATTGTGATGCCTTAAGCTCACAACATAATGCTATTAATGGTGAGATTAGCTATAAGCAAATTTAACCATAAATAATGCCGCAACCACTAAAATGCCAGAGTTCAAATCTTTAAAGCGACCGGTCAACAATTTGATCACCGCGTAAGAGATAAAACCTAAGCCAATGGCATTAGCGATAGAAAATGTTAATGGCATAAGTAGACATGTCACGACAACAGGCGCCGCTTCGGTTAAATCTTCCCACTCAACATTAACTAAGCCTGACATCATTAAAATAGCAACGTAAAACAATGTTCCAGCCGTAGCATAAGCTGGCACCATACCTGCTAAAGGCGAAATAAATAATGCCGCAATAAACAGCAATCCGACAATAACAGCGGTTAAACCGGTACGCCCGCCAGCACTCACGCCTGCAGTACTTTCAATGTAACTGGTGGTGGTTGATGTACCTAATGCAGCACCAGCAATGGTTGCCACACTGTCTGCCGTTAACGCACGTTTAACCCGTGGTAAACGACCTTTTTCATCGAGTAGACCACCACGTTGAGCCACCGCCACTAACGTGCCAGAGGTATCAAATAGGTCGACAAATAAGAAGGCGAAAATAACCGACAACATGCTCACTTCAAGCACGCTAGACAAGTCCATTTTCATAAAAGTCGGCGCAATCGACGGCGGTAATGAAACCAAGCCGTTATATTGCACATCGCCAAACAACAAACCTAATACTGTCACAATTAAAATGCTGAAGATAACCGCCGCTTTTAAGCCGCGTTGTACCATCGCAATAATCAAGAAAAACCCTAATGCCGCCATCATCGCAGGGAATGACGTAATGTCTCCCATTGTCACTAATGTCGCAGGACTGGCAACCACAATACCGGCACTTTTAAGACCAATAAGCGCTAAAAATAACCCAATACCCGCAGCAATACCAAAACGTAATGACATCGGGATACTGTTAACAATCCACTCACGGATTTTCACCAGCGATAGAATTAAAAAACACACGCCAGACATAAACACCGCACCTAATGCAGTTTCCCAGCTATAGCCCATCTCACCGACGACGGTGTAAGTAAAAAAGGCATTCAACCCCATACCAGGCGCCAACGCAATAGGGTAATTGGCTAACAACCCCATCACCAAACAACCCACTGCAGCGGCTAAACAAGTGGCAACAAATACTGCGCCGTGATCCATTCCTGCGTCAGCTAACATCATTGGGTTAACAAAAATAATGTATGCCATGGTTAAAAATGTCGTTAGGCCTGCAATCGCTTCTTGCTTCAGGTTGGTGTTGTGCTCTTTTAATTTAAACAGTTTTTCTAACATGGAACAGGGTTCCTTGGGTAAGGGTTAAAATATAGGTAATTGTTTTAATATCATTAGGTAGGGTTTAGCCGACTTACTTAGCCGTGACTAAAATCATAAAACTAGCGTCATTAGTGCTGACTAACTTTATAAGATGTGGATTATAAGTTCTTACAGGCGTGATAGCTATAATTGGCCATTTTGTTGAAAGATTACAGTGTTTTATATAGCGGACTAAACTCGTGAGGTAAATTGCAGACAAAAAAAAGCCTACTCTGAAGAGTAGGCAGACATGTTACAAGCATCCCATATGGGGAAAGGAAAGCTAGCACCACTTAACGTGATGTGGCGATAAATTAATTAATTTACCACCTTGTCTAAAACCGTCAAACGCGACGAACAAAAGGTTGATGGATATTAAAGCTACTTTAAGAGGGTCAATTCTTAAAATTTCATGGCGAAAATACCGCCACGTAAAACTGATACGTCAGCAAACCAAGTGTTTTGCCAATAAATTTTGCCGTTACCTGTATAAGACATGGTCTTCTCCTGAATAAAGTTAAGTTGTATAAACCTAGTAAAGCTTGGCTCGGTTCCTTGGAACGTACATTTCTCAAATCCGTTGAGACAACTTGTCACTCAGATCCCTGGAGGCTATATCCATCCTGGATTAACTAGAGCCGATAAGCACACTGCTTGTCGACGAAATGAATTATACAAAACTGTAATTTAATTACAAGTATTATTTGCTTTAATTCACAAAAACTTCATAAAAAGTGATTTAATTACAAATAAACTGTATTAAAACTATGTATAACTATTGTTAACCCAATGTAATAAGCTAATTTTAACCAATAAAAGCAGCGCATTACACTGGTAATTGTTACATTTTAGCAAACTGTAATAAAGCAACCAAAGGGTTCGCAGTGGGCTTGCCGTAAAGAGGATCGCCCTCAACGGCACTGCCTGCGATATCAATGTGAGTAAATGCCAGCTGTGTTTGCAGTAAACCAGACGCTTTTAACAAGAAAGCTGCAGGATATTGATGACCGCGCGCGGTAATCGATGACGGACCATTATTTGAAGACACCACATCGGCCGCTCCATTTTTGTCTGCGACTTTGTCAAAGTCTTCTGGGCGCAAGCGCGACACCTCAAATGGCTCTCCCCACTGCTCGCCCACATCGGCTAATAATGTTGCTACGCCTTGTTGTTTAGCCACACTATTTTCAACTAATGCGGTGTAACCACCATAGGCCCTCACCACATGACCAGTTAGCGTTGCGACCGAAAATAATTGTGGATTAATAGCCTGTTGGGCTTGAATACGTAAATGCGACAATAAATCGGCAAGCACTAAACGCCCTTCTGCATCGGTATTACCAATCCTAACTCGCACACCTGCATGGTTAGTGATAATTTCGTCAGTGACAAAGGCATCACTGCCGATACTATTTCTAACTAATCCGAGCTCAGCGACCACTTTGATGCCCTTGGGTTTAAGAATAGATAATGCTTTCATTAACCCGGCAACAGCGGCGGCACCACCTTTATCACGGCTCATGCCAGCCATAGAGCCAGCTACTTTTATGTCTGCGCCCCCCGTATCATATACAACTCCTTTACCGGCAAAGAATAAGGTTTTTGTAATGGTACCCTCGCCGACATATTCTAGTTTCACCACCCGAGGATGATGACGCTCAATACCCAATGAGCTTCGACCAACAGCGCTTAACAGTGGATAGTCACTTTTTAATTGCTCAAGCTGATCAATCACCGACACCGCGAGACCACTGCCAGCAAAAGCGTCGACACAGTATTGCGCAAAGCCAATGGCGGACATACGCTCAGGATCGGTACCGCAAAGATCACGTGCTAACACTCGCCCAGATTCTGCGGCATTGACTAACAGGCCATAAGAGTCGCTATTGAGTAAACCAATGGCTTTAAAACTGGGTACTAACGCTTGGGCTTCACGTGCTTCTAATGGTTGCCACAACTCTTGGCCACATGCCAGTGCCGCAATTTGCTGTGCATATTGATAACGTTTATCATCCACAGCAGGCACAACAAGTAATGGCTTAATTGCGCCCGCAGCTTTTGCAATAGCAATGCCTTCACGCGCTGCTTTGGCAAATACACGCACATCGTTATAAGAGTTATCGGCATCTGCAACCGGCGAGATAATTAAACGCCCTCCAGCTAAACCTGGCGCGAACAGTAAAGTGGCACTTTTGCCAACACGCATATCAATTTGGCTAGCATGGGCTGCCAATAAATTAATTTCATCTTGCTTAATATCAGCAAGGCTCGGCGCAATGACGACCACGGCATCCCAACCTTCACCTTCAAAAATGGCTTCGTCACTGGTGACATCAATAAAAGGCACTTGAAATGCTTGCGCAGTTTGATTTATTTGGGTCATAAATGTCCTTATTCAACAACAGAGTTGCTGGTTCATATTTATTTACAGATTTGTGGCCTAAACCTTGGCAAATTGATGTGGCAATATCAAGTAACGCCGCAGAATATGTTAAAATATTTGCAGCTATATGCCCAATTACCGAGTGATGTTCGATTTCAGCAAGAATTTACACGCGTTTAGGCAAGGCATTGATTGCGGGTAATGGTCGTTCCCTTTCCAAAATCAGCTAAATTAACAAAAGCCGCAGCATAAACGCCTGTAAAACTTGCCCTTTGGGAGTTTCACCGTGTCCCTTGATTTTTAAATCAAGGGCGTTGATGCGCTAATTTATAAGGTACTTACATTAACGCATCTAGTATTGAAAACACGGTGAAGCTCTGAAACATGCATCTTCTGGTTGATTGGGTATAACATCTGTCGTATTCGACTGAATTCTTCATAGAGGGCGTTTCGTGACTGCATTAACTCAATTATATCCTCAGCCTCTTTGGCAATGGTTTGAACAAATTTGCGCTATTCCACATCCTTCAAAACATGAGCAAGCGTTATCGCAACATATTCAACAATGGGCTAAAGCTCAAGGGCTTGCAGTTGTTGAAGATAAAGTCGGTAACTTAATTATTCGCAAGCCTGCCACCCCAGGTATGGAAAATTGCAAAATAGTGGTGCTACAAGCACACATTGATATGGTGCCGCAAAAGAATGCCGATAAAGTCCATAACTTTGAAACCGATCCAATCGAAGCTTATGTAGATGGAGATTGGGTTAAAGCCAGAGGCACGACATTAGGTTCAGACAATGGTATCGGTATGTCGTC
Source organism: Shewanella sp. MF05956 (assembly GCF_059758055.1). Classification (NCBI taxonomy): domain Bacteria; kingdom Pseudomonadati; phylum Pseudomonadota; class Gammaproteobacteria; order Alteromonadales; family Shewanellaceae; genus Shewanella; species Shewanella sp. MF05956. Next base: position 244,602 of record NZ_JCAYNV010000002.1, read on the forward strand.
TGCGCTAGCCGTTTTAGGCAGCAAAGACATTAAACATGGACCACTAGAAGTATTGCTAACCATTGATGAAGAAGCGGGCATGACAGGCGCTTTTGGTCTAGAAGCGGGTTACCTTGAGGCCGATATCCTCATCAATACCGACTCTGAACAAGAAGGCGAAATCTACATGGGTTGTGCCGGCGGCGTTGATGCACAAATCAGTGTGCCGATGTCTTGGCAAGCACCAGAGCAAAGTAATGCCAGTTTCTCAATGACCCTATCAGGCTTAAAAGGCGGCCACTCAGGGGTGAACATTCACCTTGGACGAGGTAATGCCAATAAATTGTTAGCTCGCTTTTTGTTTAAATACAGTGATGAGTTAGCCATTGAACTGGTTAGCTTTACGGGTGGTTCACTGCGTAATGCCATTCCACGCGAAGCCAATATGACCTTTATGTTGCCAAGTGAGAATGTTGCTGCGCTTAAACAGGCAATAGAGTCTTTCCAAGCTTTGGTTCGTGAAGAGTTAGCCATTGCAGACCCAGGCATGTTACTGAGCCTCGCAGAAATTGCCACACCAACAAAAGTGATGGGCGAAGATGCGCAAAATACCTTAATCGATTTACTTCATGCTAGCCCCAATGGCGTTATCCGCATGAGCGATGAAGTTGAAGGCGTAACCGAAACCTCACTCAATATCGGCGTGATTAGCACTGAAGATGAAAGCGTTGAAATATTGTGCCTTATCCGTTCATTAATCGACTCTGGCCGAGAAGAAGTTACCGGTATGCTGACTGCATTAGCTAACCTTTCTGGCGCAAGTATTGATTTAAGCGGTGCTTACCCAGGTTGGAAGCCAGACACCAGCTCGCCAGTCATGGCCATCGTGCGTGAAACCTATAATGATATTTATAAGAAAGACCCAACCATCATGGTCATCCATGCTGGTCTTGAATGTGGTTTATTTAAAGAACCGTATCCGCACATGGACATGGTTTCGATTGGGCCAACGATCCGTTATCCACACAGTCCAGATGAAATGGTTAACATCACGACTGTTGGCCAATACTGGGAATTGCTACTGGCGGTATTAGCTCGTATTCCTGCAAAAGATGCGTAATACGTTAACGAACTAATTCATCAAAAAATCAAAGGCGACTTTAAGTCGTCTTTTTTGTGCGTAACGGTAAAAAGGCAGGTTAAAATTGTAAATCGAGTTGGGTCAATTTATCTGCTAAACCATCTGATTGGCCTTGGACGATATCGGCTAAACCTACACTCACACCGATTAAGCGTATGCCACGGCCTTGGCTGCGTTGCAGAGCCTGCTTTAATAATTCGTGAAACATATTGACTGAAATAGCATCGCTACGATGCTCAATCGTAGTCTGCTTAAAATCATTAAATTTTAATTTAACCACTTGTTTATTGATCAGTCGGTCTTTCGCACTGCGATGTACCCGCGCACTTAATTCTTGAATCAGTTGCGGCAAGACTTGGTGGCATTGCTCTAGGGTAAATATGTCTTTGGCTAAGGTGGTTTCAACACCAACAGACTTACGCACTCTGTGTGGACTAATTTGCCGCGTATCAATGCCTTGAGCACGCTCAATAAGCACATGGCCAAACTTACCAAAGGCTTCAATCAGTTTCACTTTGGGGTATTGCTGCACATCAAAGCAAGTGACTAAGCCAATATCAGCAAGCTTTTGTGAAGTGACCTTACCAACCCCTGGAATTTTACTCAAAGGTAAGTCTTTAACAAAGTCGCAGATTTGATTTGGGGTTATCACATATTGACCATTCGGTTTGTTTAAATCTGAGGCAATTTTGGCTAGAAACTTAATCGGTGCAACCCCCGCTGAAGCGGTTAATCCTGTGATGGCAAATATCTCATCGCGTATGGCGTTAGCAATTAAAGTCGCACTGCCTTTATGTTCGGTGCAATCAGTGACATCGAGGTAGGCCTCGTCTAACGACAATGGTTCAACTAAATCAGTATAACGATGGAAAATCTCACGGATCTGCAACGAAACTGACTTATATACATCCATTCGTCCCGGCACTAAAATTAACTGTGGGCACAATTGCAATGCGTGATAACTCGACATTGCACTTCGGACACCAAATTTACGCGCTTCATAACTGCAGGTACTTATCACACCACGGCGATCACTTCTGCCACCGACAGCAATGGCTTTTCCTCGTAACTCAGGAAAGTCGCGCATTTCGACCGCAGCAAAATAACAATCCATATCGATATGAATGATTTTACGCATTCTGTGACCATCAGTGATTAACTTAACGCCAATAATATCACTGTATATAAAAACAGTACACTATCATTATCTCAATCACGGAGACAAAAAAGCCCAAACTGAGTTGGGCTTCTTTAACATAGCGTGTTATCTAATAATGATTACATTTTAGTTTGTAAATAGTTCTGTAAACCAATGCGCTCAATAAGACCCAATTGCTTTTCTAACCAATACATATGATCAGATTCAGTATCATCGAGTAACACTTCTAAAATTTCACGGGTCTGATAATCTTTCTTTGCTTCACACAAGGCAATAACCTTACGTAAGTTATCGGCTACGTGATACTCATAAGCTAAGTCATTTTTAAACATTTCTTGTACATCTTTGCCAATATTCAACGCTTCACGGCTGCCGACATCGGGCGTGCCTTCTAAAAATAGAATACGTTGAACTAACTTTGCCGCATGCAACTTTTCGTCGTCTGACTCATGTAAGATACGGGTATATAATTCATTAAATCCCCAATCTTCATACATATGAGCATGAACAAAATACTGGTCCATTGCAGATAACTCGCCAGTTAACAATAAATTTAGGGCGTCGATTACTTCAGGATTGCCTTTCATGATAATTCCTATTAGTCGTTAATTTGTGATTGAAGATAGTTTTGGATACCCGTTTGGCTAATCAGTTCTTGCTGAGACTCAATCCAATCTAGGTGTTCTTCTTCGTCTTCTAATAAATCTTCAAATAGATCACGGCTAACGTAATCTTGCTGAGTTTCACATACACTAATCGCTTCACGTAAGATAGCAATTTGCTCAGTCACTGCCGCTAAATCACAGCTAAGCATCTCTTGGGCATGCTCACCAATGCGCAATTTATCTAACTGCTGTAAATTAGGTAATCCTTCAAGAAACAAGACTCGCTCAATCAACTTGTCAGCATGCTTCATGTCTTCAATCGATTTTTTGTACTCTTTCTCATTCAGCTTTTCTAAACCCCAGTGCTTAAACATGCGCGCATGTAAAAAGTACTGGTTAATGGCTGTCAGTTCGCAAGTAAGTACACGATTGAGTTGACTGATGACTTTAGGATGACCTTTCATAGCAATGTCCCTTGATAAATAGTGTGATCTCGATCAATTTCATACAGGATAGAACAATGTAGATAAAAAGGCAAATTTTCCTTTATTTTCACCAACTTACAATTGATAACCATTATCATTATAACTAAGTTTTGTAACACCACTGTGGTAAGCAACCCATAAAAAAAGCCTTCATAATGAAGGCTCTTTACATTGTAAGCTCTAAAATCAGAAGCGATACAATTTAAATAATTCTATTTTGGTTGAGCATATCTTTACGGTCTTGTTCTTTTTGCATACGAAGTTTACGCGCATCACAAGGGTTATCACAGTCACAGGCTTTCTCAATACCTAACACACCTAATCCACCGCAACTGCCTTCTACCGCTTTTTTCTTCACGATATAGCCAACAGACATTAATAAGAAAAACAAAAGTAACACCACAAACGCAGCAATAAATGTGCTCATTACGAACTCCAATTAACTCAATCTAGCTTAATTCTGACCTAATCGTCAGCAATATAACCCTATTTAAGGTTACTTTACATATGCTTTAAACGCATCACTGTAATAGACCTTAAAACCTTGATCCTGCTTTTCAATCAGCATTATTGCTAAATTTTTCTCTTTAGCAAGTGCCAATGAAGCTTCGGTACCTAACACCATCATGGCGGTGGCATATCCATCTGCGGTCATACAACTAGAGTGTAGCACGGTTGCAGAGGCAAGTTTATGCTTAATAGGATATCCGTTACGAGGATCAATCAAATGTGAAAAACGCTCGCCGTCTTCTTCATAAAAGTTACGATAATCACCTGAAGTTGCTAACGACATAGTCCCAGGTTCAATCACTTGCTGTACGGCCAGGCCTTCGTCGGTCGGTTGTTCAACCGCAATACGCCATGCTATGCCATCTGCTTTGGTACCTTTAACATTTAATTCGCCACCAATTTCAACTAAATAACCACTGGCTTCATACTTATCTAAAATCGAGGCAATTTTATCAACGCCAAAACCTTTGGCAATAGACGATAAATCGACATATAAACCGGTATTGTGTTTGGTTAATGTGGTGCCATTGACAGCAAGCGCATTAATGCCCATTTTAGCTTTAGCTGCATCTATCTGTGTTTGGGTTGGTACTGAAGTGGGTCGCTTATCAGGTCCAAATCCCCACAAATTAACCACAGGTCCTAAAGTGATGTCTAACGCACCGCCGGTTTCTTGGTATAAACGTATGCCTTCATTAATCACTTTAAGCGTATCAGCTGACACTTTAACACTCTGCTGCACTTGCAATTGATTAAACTTCGACAATTCGGAATCATTGCGATAAGTCGACATCTGGTCGTTAACCACCTCTAACGCCATGTCGATTTCGGCTTGCAACAGTTGCGCTTCTGGCAGCTTATCGTTTGGCACAACTTTAATATGGTAAGTCGTCCCCATCGTGCTACCCGATAAGGCAATAACAGGCTCTGGTGTACTGCAAGCACTCACGCAAAAAAGCAATAAAGCGGTTAATAATAACTTGATAGCATTCACGGTCATTTCAAATTTACGCTGGTTAAATGAATAAAAAAAATTGCAGCCTGCAGACCTGTGTTTGACCACCCTGTCTGCATTGCTGCAATTTTCATGACTTACTTGTCAATGTAATGAGTTACCTCATTAGCCACCGAAATCATCGAGCAAGATGTTTTCGTCTTCAACGCCTAAGTCTTTTAGCATCCCAATCACGGCTGCGTTCATCATTGGAGGTCCACACATGTAGAACTCACAATCTTCTGGTGCATCGTGGTCACGTAAGTAGTTTTCGTACAATACGTTATGGATAAAGCCTGTGTAACCGGTCCAGTTATCTTCCGCTTGCGGATCAGATAATGCTACATGCCACTTAAAGTTATCATTTTCAGCCGCTAAGCCGTCAAAGTCTTCTACGTAGAACATCTCACGTTTAGAACGGGCACCGTACCAGAAGCTCATTTTACGTTTTGATTTAAGACGCTTTAATTGGTCAAAAATGTGTGAACGCATTGGCGCCATACCAGCACCACCACCAATAAAGATCATCTCTGCATCGGTATCTTTAGCGAAGAACTCACCAAATGGACCAGAAATTGTCACTTTATCGCCAGCTGTTAAGCTCCAAATGTACGAAGACATTTTACCACAAGGTAGGGTTAAGTTACGTGGCGGTGGCGTAGCGATACGCACGTTCAACATAATAATCCCAAACTCTTCTGGGTAGTTAGCCATTGAGTATGCACGAATAGTTTCTTCGTCAACTTTAGACTCTAACTTAAAGAAGCCAAAGTGTTCCCAGTCGCCACGGTATTTTTCAGGTACTTCAAACTCAGCATACTTAACATGGTGAGCGGGTGCTTCAATCTGAATATAACCACCGGCGCGGAAAGGCACAGATTCGCCATCAGGGATTTGTAGCTTAAGTTCTTTAATGAACGTCGCTTTGTTATCATTAGAGATAACTTCACATTCCCATTTTTTGATGCCGAAGATCTCTTCGTCAAGTTCGATTTCCATATCAGATTTAACGTTAACCTGACAAGATAAACGACACCCTTGACGTGCTTCACCTTTACTAATGTGATCAAGCTCAGTTGGTAGAATATCGCCACCACCTGATTTAATGTGTACACGACACTGACCACATGAGCCACCGCCGCCACACGCACTTGATACGAAAATACCATTGTCTGCTAATACGCCAAGTAACTTGCCGCCTGCACCTGTTTTAATTGCTTTATCTGTGTCGCCGTTGATACCAATGATGATATCACCGCTTGCTACTAATTTTGATTTAGCGAATAAAATCACTAATACCAATACTAATACAATCACAGTAAACATACTCACACCTAGATATACATCTATTGGAGTAGATTCAAGAATACCCATTCACTTATCCTTAAAGGTTCAAATTAATGCGTCGTCTCAATGTTCTTCTTAAAGAGAAACACCAGAGAATGACATGAAACCTAGAGCCATAAGACCAGCAGTAACGAAGGTAATACCTAAGCCACGTAAGCCATTTGGCACGTCAGAATATTTCATCTTTTCGCGAATACCGGCTAGCAATACAATTGCTAATGCCCAACCAATACCAGAGCCGATACCAAATACCACGCTCTCGCCTAGGTTGTAATCACGTTCTACCATGAAAGACACTGCACCAAAAATCGCACAGTTCACGGTAATCAAAGGTAAGAAAATACCTAACGCGTTGTACAAAGGAGGGAAATATTTGTCTAACGCCATTTCCAAAATTTGCACAAGTGCTGCGATCACACCGATAAAGGTGATGAACTTCAAGAAGCTCAAATCAGCATCTGGAATACCGGCCCAAGCTAACGCGCCAGGAGCAAGTAAACCTTGATAAATAATTTGGTTAGCAGGAACCGAGATAGCCAATACCACGATAACTGCAACACCTAGGCCCATCGCAGTTGTCACTTTTTTAGACACTGCTAAAAAAGTACACATACCTAGGAAGAACGCTAGCGCCATGTTTTCAATGAAAACGGAGCGAATTAATAAACTAATATAATGTTCCATTGCGTTTATCCTTTTGCTTCTACTTGCTCTGGCTTATACGTACGGAGCAACCAGATCAGACCACCAATCAAGAAGAACGCACTTGGTGGTAACAGTAATAAGCCGTTAGGCTGATACCAACCACCGTCAGAGATTTTACTGAGGATTTCTACGCCGAATAATGAACCATTACCAAATAATTCACGAATAAAGCCTACCGACAACAAGATTGCACCGTAACCTAAACCGTTACCGATACCATCCATAAAACTCATCAAAGGAGGCGTTTTCATTGCATAAGCTTCAGCACGACCCATTACAATACAGTTAGTAATGATCAAACCAACGAATACCGATAACTGTTTAGAAATCGAATAAGCATAAGCTTGTAGCACTTGGTCAACGACGATTACCAAAGAGGCAATAATCGTCATCTGCACAATAATACGTACACTGCTTGGAATATGATTACGAATAAGTGAGATAAACAGGTTAGAAAACGCTGTTACCGCAGTTAGTGCAATGGTCATTACCAACGCTGTTTCCAGCTTAGTAGTAACAGCAAGCGCACTACATACACCCAAAATTTGCAATGCAATTGGGTTGTTATTGATAATCGGTCCAGTTAGAACCTGTTTAAGTTCTTTAACGTCAGCCATTAGCTTACCCCTCCGTTGCGTGCTTTAGCGATAAAGCTTGCAAAGCCTTCTTTACCTAACCAAAATTGCAATGAATGTTGTACGCCGTTACTGGTTAATGTTGCACCAGATAATGCATCCACACCGTAAACAGTGCTCGCCACTGCAGGGTTCTTCGTTACATTGATAGCCAAGTCGCCTTGTTCATCAAATAACTTTTTACCTTTCCACAATGCTTTCCATTTAGGATTTTCAACTTCACCACCTAAACCCGGAGTTTCAGCTTGGTCATAATAAACTAAGCCTTGAATCGTGTTTAAGTCAGCTTCTAATGCTAAAAATGCATACATGGTCGACCATAAGCCGTAACCGTGAACAGGTAAAATAACACTGGTCAATTTACCTGCGTCGTCACGTACTAAGTACACAACAGCTTTGTCAGCAACACGCTTGATTGAAGCAATGTCGTTTTCAGGAATTGTTGAGGTTGTCATGTCACGCGACGCTTTACGTTGATCGTAAGCGTTAGCATCACCTTCTACAAACTCACCTGTTTTTAGGTCAACTAAACGTGCTTCAACATACTGGTTATATTTGCTCAGAATGTCTTGTTTAGTAACGTCACCTTCTTTGGTGTCAATAAGGCTTGCTGCTTCGAGAATATACTTTTGCTTATCAAGTAGCTTATTTTCTTGCTGAGTTGGTTTTAAAACAACCGCCGCAGTCGATACAAGCACAGAACAGATAAGACATAAGCCGACAACAACAAATAGCGTTCTACCGAACGAATCTTTATTACTAGCCACGAGCAATCCTCCGCTTGATATTTGCCTGAACTACAAAATGGTCAAATAAAGGTGCAAATAAGTTAGCGAATAAAATAGCTAACATCATACCTTCAGGGAATGCAGGGTTTATCACACGGATAAACACTACCATTGCACCGATTAAGAAACCGTATGCCCATTTAGCAGTATTAGTGAACGACGCAGAAACGGGGTCTGTCGCCATAAACATCATACCGAAAGCAAAACCACCTAACACTAAATGCCAGTGCCAAGGCATTGCAAACATTGGGTTAGTATCACTACCAACAACGTTTAACAATGTTGCAATCGCAACCATACCGAGCATTACACCACCCACGATGCGCCATGACGCAATACGGGTATAGATAATAACAAGGCCACCTAGCAAAATAGCAAACGTCGACACTTCACCAACAGAACCAGGAATAAAGCCCATAAAGGCATCTATCCAGTTTGCATTAGAGGTATAGTCAAAAGCACCTTGTGCTGCTTGGCTCAATGCTGTTGCACCAGAATAACCGTCTGCAACCACCCAAGAGGTGTCGCCAGACATGCTTAATGGGTAAGCAAAGAACAAGAATGCACGGCCCGCTAACGCAGGGTTTAAGAAGTTACGACCTGTACCGCCGAAGATTTCTTTTGCGACAACCACACCAAAGGTGATACCTAATGCGACCATCCATAACGGAATAGTTGCCGGCAAGGTTAAGGCAAAGAGTACAGATGTTACGAAGAAACCTTCGTTAACTTCATGACCACGCACCGAGGCAAAGAGTACTTCCCAAAAACCGCCGACAATAAACGTGACGGCGTATATCGGTAGGAAGAAACAGGCACCATAAAACATTAATGATGCTATGCCAGAGTCCGCAGCAAGCTGCGCACCAAATAGTTCAAATAAACCAACTTGCCAAACGTCAGGGGTACCGAAACCGGCAGCCATAGCGATTTGAGCTTGTAAACCTACGTTGTACATACCAAAAAACATTGCTGGGAATGTACACGCCCAAACCGTAATCATCATACGCTTTAGGTCAAGGTTATCGCGAACATGGGTTTTACCATGGTTCACTTTACCTGGAGTATAGAAAACAGTAGCTGCGGCTTCATAAAGCGCATACCACTTTTCGTATTTACCGCCTTTTTCAAATTGCGGTTCAATACGCTCGATAAAATCTTTCAAGCTCATTAGCCTTCCCTCTCGATCGTATCTAGACAGTCACGTAAATATGAAGCGTAGTCATATTTACCTGGACATACGAACGTGCACAATGCCAAATCTTCTTCGTCTAACTCTAATGCGCCTAAACGAGCTGCGCCATCAAAGTCCCCAGAGACAAGGTCACGAAGTAGCATGGTAGCTAAAATATCTAAAGGCATCACACGTTCATAGTTACCAATTGGCACCATTGCACGGTCTGAGCCGCCCGTACTGGTCGTCATGTTAAACAGACGAGATGGGCTTAAGTGACCTAAGAATGCACGTGTAATAGAGAATTTATCTGAACCAGGCATTGCCCAACCAAACAATTCTTTCTCATTGCCTTCTTCTAGTACACTTACCTGCTGATGGTAGCGACCTAAATAAGCATGAGGTCCTACTGCCGTACGGCCATTTAATACCGAACCTGATACGATACGAACACTTTCACCTACTGTTTCATCAGCAGTAAGTTCAGTCATGCTTGCACCCAATACAGTACGGACTAAGCGAGGTTGTTTTGCTTTAGGACCACCAATAGCCACTACACGCTCAGTGTTTAACACACCTTGAGTGAACAGTTGGCCAATCGCAATCACATCTTGATAACCTACATGCCATACACTACGAGTAGCAGAAGCAGAAAGAACATGATGAATGTGTGTACCCACTAAACCTGCTGGATGTTTTCCGGCAAATTCTTCAACTTGGGCATTGGCTGCAGGGATATCAGCACCTGGCGCTTTACATAGGTAAACTTTACCTTCAGTTAATCGTGCTAATACCTTAAGGCCGTTAGCAAAATCGTCTTTATGTTGAGCGATGACTACCACAGGATCGGCAGCAAGAGGTTGAGTATCAATTGCAGTAACGAAAATACCTGCTGTAGTAGCATCTACGGCTGGCACTTTACTGAAAGGGCGTGTACGCAAAGCAGTCCACAAACCTGATTCAATCAGATTGTCACGAACGGCTTGTACGTCTAACGTGTCTAATTTCTCTGCTTCATATTGAGCAAAAGCAACGCAATCGTCACCTTCTACAGCAATAACAACAGATTGAAGTACACGTCTTGCACCTCGGTTGATTTCTAATATAGTACCACTGGCTAAAGCCGTATATTTAACGCCTAAATTCTTTTTATCTTCAAAAAGAACCTGGCCTTTTTGTACTTTATCGCCCACTTTGATTTTCATCGTTGGACGTAAGCCAATATACTCTTCACCCAAAGTAGCTACATGTCTAATGGCTGGGCCATTATGGATAACTTGCTCTGGTCCGCCTGCTATAGGCAGTTCCAATCCTTTCTTAATTGTAATCATATCCACAAGCACTACGTTTGAAGGAAAGACAATGCGCCACGTTCCGCTACAAAAACAAAGTATTAACAAATACTTGCCATTTGAGCTAGCGCAGATTTAACACGGAAATGCGATCGCAATCACGCTGGTCGCGCGCATTTTACCGTAAATATGAGACTATCGCCACGAAAATAATAGGTGTTTTCAAACCAATACCTTTGTCTAACGACAGAATTTAACTTAATCCAACTGAATAACAACACCGTACAAAACAGCAACGACTGTATTACGATTTGACATACTATAGCATTAATAATTATAGAAATAATTTTATCTAATTTGTTCGCGCATAAAAAAACAGCAGCTCAAGCAAGATGTGCTCAGGCTGCTGCCATTAATAATAGACTAAGACTAATTGATAACTAAAAACGCGCCTGGTAACCCAAATAAGCGCTCATTTCTGATTGAGCCTGTAAACCCGCTAGGGTGCGTTTTGCAACAAGCTCTTCATCCAATACGTTTTCAACTCTTAAATACACTTCATGTTGTTTAGTCACGCGATAGCTCGCCGTTAAATCAACTTTCCATTGGCTGTCGATTGGCTCAATAGCGACAAGGTTGCCTTCATATTCTAATTCTGATTGGAACAGCGCCTGTGCAATCACAGACACATCACCCATTACCACACCAGAGCTGAAGCTAAACTGCTGCTTAGGTACCCAGGGTAATTGGCTGTCGCCGTCAAAGCAGCCATTAGTATTTGAACAATATCCAATATCTGTTTCGGCTTGGGTGTACTGATATTTTGCTTTAAATGGAATCGAAAAACTGTCAAACGCTAGGCTATACTCAGCCGATAAGTCGATGCCTGTCACCGTCACATCTTCGATGTTTTCTTGCAATGCAATTTGCTCGTAATTGCAAATCATGCCAAACATACAACCAATATGTTGGTTATCATAATCATGCATATATGCCGTCATTGCCAATGCCAAAGCATCTTGCTTATACGCCACAGCCAATTGATATTGCAATGCTTCTTGAGCAGTTTGTTCGATATTGCCGGCTGATGCAGCGGTCCAGGCCTGTTTGGCTTGTAGTGCGGCAGACCAGGCGCCTTGAGTATAAGCAACCTCAATTGAAGGAGTCCAACCATCGTCTGAAAAATCAGCTTCCGCAAGGTCATAGTCATCGTTAACATCTCGAGACACACTCACATGCTCATAACCTAATCCTAGGTTAATCGACCACTGACCATAATTTAATTGAGCATCAACCGCAGACGAGAATGCTGACGCATCATCTTTATAGACCACCAACGCATCTTTATCTGTTGCAGAGCTCAATGATAGATCGTTATTCCAAAGCCAATCTTGTTGCCCAAGCTCCATTTCAGCTTTATCGGTATGGTAACGAGCACTATAAGTCACTTGATGTTGACCTTGCATGCTAACGCCTTTGGTTTGTACGCCAAAACCGGCAAAATCGTTATCTTGGGCTAACGCACCTAAGTTCATGCCATCCGCTGTTGGCGCGATTTCAAATGCTGCAATCTCACCAAGCAATACGGTGTTAATCATTTCGCCATCAACAAACAACATATTTGCTGTTTTTTGTGAATAGGTTTGGTAATAAAAATCGGTGTCGACCGTGGATGTCTCCGACAGAAGCAGCTTATGGGCTAACACATAACGCTGACGTTCGCCGTCGGTAAAATCGATATTCGCTGCGGCATAGCGCTGATTTGGGGCAACAGAAAAATCATTATTTGTTAAACCTAAAGTGCCTTGCTCAGCATCTTGGCTAGAATACTGGTAACTGAACTCTGTTGATTGCTTATTACGTGCACCCGGTAAACTGTCAGCACCGATTTTGAACATGATATCTTTTTGGGTTGCATCGGCATCGCGAGCTAGCTCATAACCCACATCATCTGATGCTGATTGATAATCTACAGCCAACAACATGCCAAATTCTTTAGTCGTACCACTAATAATCACACCACCGCTGTAGTCGGCATCATCATTCATTTCAACATTAAATTCGCCAGCGTATTTTTTCTCATTAATCGCCACCGATTGATATTCTAGCTTACCAAATGCGGCTTCAGAGCCGTCTACCACACTGGTCATGCTCGATAACGTCACACTTTGCTGTTGTTGCAAATTAGGCTGTAATACTAGGTTTTGACCGGAATAAGGTGCAGGCGAAAAGAAGATACCGTCTTGTAATACAGCCACACCATCTGATACACCACGGTGCATTAACTCAACATTGGCGTTTGGTGATGTCGGCAATACCGTTACCCCGGTTAATCCTAACGCAATATCACTTTGGCGATAATGAAAAGCCTTCTGTGTCGATTGTTGTAAATCAATCTGGTTATTTGCCTTATCAATTGATTCTGTGACCGTCTCGGCAAACGCCTGAGTTGAATGGCAGGCAAATAACACCGCGGCGGCAATTACCGACAGGCAAAATGGGTGGTTAGACATGATTATCTCCGTATATGTGTCTGGTCGAGCTAAGTTGAAATTGTATGTATTATTATGCTCGATACAATAACGGTTTCAGTGACATAAAAACAGCATACTGATAACGTTTCATCAATATTATCGGGGTTTATTGACAAAAAAAGCGGCCTAAGCCGCTTTTCATATGTGTAGAGATAAGTTTAGAGGTTACCTAAAATCTCATCACTCAGTTTTAAGTCATCATTTCGATTGACGCTCACACCAGCTGCAATAATCATGCGAGCAATATCTTGCGCTTCTGTTAAAGAGTGCATTTCATAAGTACCACATTGGTATTCGTTAAGCTCTGGAATGTCTTTTTGCTCAACCACGTTGGTGACATCACTCATCGCAGCTAACCATGCATCGGCCACCATGCGCTCAGAAGGTTGACCAATTAGACTCATGTAAAAGCCTGTGCGACAACCCATTGGTGAGATATCGATAATTTCTACACCAGCACCGTTTAAATGATCGCGCATAAAACCGGCAAATAAATGCTCAAGGGTATGGATACCACGTTCACTTAATATGTCTTTATTCGGCGCGCAAAAACGCAAATCAAAAACGGTAATCGCATCACCGCTTGGGGTGCTCATGTGTTTTGCAACACGAACCGCTGGAGCATTCATACGAGTATGATCTACGGTAAAACTGTCTAATAAAGGCATTGCTCTCTCCCAGAATATAAAATAATTTTGATACTGTATGATCTAGACACAACATGATCTAAACACTGTACGATCTCTAAACACTATACGATCTAATGTCGAAATAGTATCACTAATCAATTTTTGTCACAGCGGGTATTGATATCATTTTATTCATGATAATTCAGTGCGTCTTCGGTATAACGAAAATAACGTTTAACCGCAGTTTCATTGGCTAAATAAGCCTGTAAGACTTTAGCAAACAGAGGATCTTTTGTGGCTTCTTGCGCTAACACATCATCTCGGGCTTGTTTTAATGCTAATAACACAGAAGAAGGAAACGGTTTAATCTCAACACTGTGCTCATCAATCAATGCATTCATTGCGGCAATATGACCTTGAGTATAATCGTCTAACATATCTTGATTCACTGCGCGCGCAGCCACTTTTACGATGGCTTGTAAATCGGGTGCCAATGCAGCAAAAGCTTGTTTATTAATTAAAAACTCCATGGTTGAACCAGGCTCATGCCAACCAGGGTAATAATAATATTTAGCGACCTGATTTAACCCTAAAGGTAAATCATTATATGGCCCTACCCATTCAGCCGCATCGATTGCGCCAGTTTGTAATGCGCCATAAAGCTCGCGGCCAGCAAGTTCGTCAACAGGAATACCACCAAGCTTTTTTAAGACCTCACCACCAATGCCGGGCAAACGCATTTTAAGCCCTTTAATGTCTTCTGGGGAATGAATAATCCGATTAAACCAGCCGCCCATTTGCATTCCGGTATTGCCACCCGCTAACGGTAAAACCCCAAACGGTTGATACACTTCTTCCCACAGTGCCATACCACCACCGTAGTGCAACCATGCATTCATTTGTTGTGCATTTAATCCAAAAGGGATCGACGAAAAAAACTGTGCGGCAGGTGCTTTGCCCTTCCAATAATAAGCAGCACTGTGTGCCATTTGAACCGTGCCTTGACTGACACCATCAAAGACAGACAAGGCCGGCATGAGCTCACCAGCGCCATAAACATCGATTGATAACCGACCATTAGACATTTGCTCGACTAATTGTGCAAAACGCTCGGGAGCCATGCCTAATCCAGCAAGGTTTTTAGGCCAAGATGTCGCTAAACGCCATTTAATTGCTTGATAAGGTACTGCAGGTGATTGCACTTCTGCCTGAGGCGTTTGCACCTCAGGTTGGCAACCTAACAGTAAAGTGAGCCCAATTAACCAGCAGGTCTGTTTCACCTTACCCATGAAGATATCCTTAATTTTCAAACATAATTAAGGTTTACTCTAACATAACCATAACAAGTGACAATGATTGTCATGCAATAAAAAACCTCACACAGAGGCGAGGTTTTTTCGTTTAACGTATTGAATAAGTTTATGCTTTTGCCCGCTAAATATTGTCGTGCTAATGCTCAACCACTCACAGCAAAAATGACAGTAAAGGCGGCTTAACCTTTGCAGTTAGGCGTTTTAGGCACTTCATCTAATGCCTGCCATTCTGTTTCGGTATATACATTTATCGATAATGCATGCACACCATTGGCTAACTCATCCGCTAAGGCTTGGTTAACTAAACGATGGCGGGCAAGTAAACGTTGTTCGTTAAACTGGTCACTTACAACAACCACTTTAAAATGGGTTTCTGAGTTGGGCGGCACGTGATGACGATTACTTTCGTTAACCACCTCAAGATGCACGGGCGCAAAGGCTTGACTCAATTTATCTGTAATGATTTGTTCGACAGACATAGTGATACTCTTGTTAATTCATATCAATGAAATCGCAGGGTACTGGTTTGCACATTAAAGGTCAAACAAGCAGCGTAAAACTCACTGTTGGAGCACAACTTTTACTCAACTCTTATTTGGCTCACACATCCTCACGCCGTTGGCCAGTCAGCCATATCCACAGTATCAATACTCGGGTTATTGCTGCCCTCACCTTGTTGTAAGGCTTCGCTGCCTAGCCATGCGGCAATAAAGTGGCCAAGAGGGTCGTAAGTTTGCTGTTGTTTGGCAAGATTAAACCGTCTGGAACCTCGAGGATCGGCACCCACACCGGCCAAATATTGCCAATTCCCCCAATTGACTGCCACGTCATAGTCGATCAGTTGTTGCTGAAAATATGCTGCACCATAGCGCCAATCACATTGCAACTCATGGATCAAACAGCTGGCGACAATTTGCCTACCACGGTTAGACATGTAACCGGTGTTATTTAATTGTTTCATTAATGCATTAACCAGAGCAAATGGCGTGGTTGCGGTTTTCCAGGCTTGCAATCGTTGTGCATAAAAACTGGTTAACGGCTTTTTGCCGCTAATCCCAGAAAAACGAAATATTGTGCGATTAAATTTATGGCTATACCAATGAAAATACTCTCGCCACAATAACTCATATTCTATCCATTGGCTTGAGTCGTTGGCACCATGCTCTGATTCAAATTGTCGCAATGCCGATACGACTTGGCGTGCCGATAAACAACCATTGGCTAACCATGGCGAAAACTTTGTTGAGTGTTCCCACCCATCGAGTTCGTTACGCACAACTTTATAACTGTGGGCCAAATTAGAGGCAAAATAACTGTCTAATTGCAACGCACCTTGAGCCTCGCCGCCACAAAATACATTACTCATCATGTGAGTTTGAGGGAGCCATTTGGGGTACCGTAACCAATCCTGCAACAGCCTATCTTGTGATTGCAACGGGATCATTGGTGGCAGCCAAGAAACCGCATCACTGGCCGCAGTAATATCAATACCCTCAAGCTGTTTACGAAATTGACTGAATGTCGCTGGGAGCGCATTTAAATCAAAAGGCAATTGCGCTAAATTAAATAAGGTTTGAGTCGTTACGGTTGAAAATTCAATGCCTGCACTATCGCTGCATTTCTGCTGAATAACCTGCCATGCCGCTTGCTCATCCGTACCGCTGTGATGGCTTCGATAAACTCGCGTAATACCATGTATATCAATAATGTGAGGCAAGCAATCTTGCGCCCGAGCATAAACGATGTGAAGTTGTTGGCCATATTGATTGAGGGAGTCATCTAAATCCTGCAGTGACTCAAGTAAAAAGCGCAATCGGTGCTTTCCTACATAGTCGGCTTGATATTGAACACTACGAAACCACTGCGGATCAATACAATACACCATCATAAGTTGCTGTGCATTCTTGGCTATATCGGCAAATATAGCGTTATCGGCTATGCGTAAATCATCGCCAAGCCAATAGAGCGCATTAACATTCTGATGTGGCGTTGTGATGCCACCGGTAGAAGAAGTCTTAACATTTACTTTTATCATTTATTGCACCACTGCAAGGTGTTCTCATACCTGTTTAGTACGTAAACATGGCACAGTAAGGTTCAATAAAAGCTTTTTGCTTAGCAGTGTTGTGACAACACTGACTTAGCGATAGTAATGAGGGATAACATGCCTAAAAGTAAAATTAATTCTTGGCTCGGTTACTTTAAGTCGTTTAGGCAAAGCATGTTGCCAGTGCTGTTGCATACCTGGATGCATAATCAACAAATCACCTGACTCCAGTGCATATTTTACTTTAGTTTGCGTCTCTTTATGGCGCACAACAAAATCTCGGCAAGCACCCAATGTGACAGATGCAATCGCAGAACGAGTCACAATCTCTGGCTCATCATCACTGTGCCATCCCATACAATCATGCCCATCAGCGTAGCGATTTACTAACACTGAATTGCTTTGTATTTGATGATCGCTCAACAGCTTTTGTCGTAACCGACTTAATACTTGGGGCCAGGGTAATGCGCTAATGTGCAATTTAGAATAATGATAATCGCAGCCCACATCGCCAAACCACGCTTGCGTTCGTGGAATAAGATGTTGTTTACCATACACTTCAATCGCGACTTTTTCTAAAGGATAGTGAGCCACCTCATTAAGCAACAACTCTTGCTGTTTAGCGGATAAGAAGCCTTTAACCCAAGTGACGGGTGGATTGATTTGATGAGCAATTTGATGGCCCATAATGACGTTATCGGCATCGAGAGCTAACTCGGTATGTGGCCCATCAAAATCAAACCCCTTTTGCAAACCTGACACCATTTCTCCTATTGACGCTATTGTGTTAAAACCAGCGCTTTATTTTAGCCATCCATAAACCCGAAACTGCAATTAGCGCCATTAAGATCAATACTGCAAAATAGCCATAAGACCATTTGAGCTCTGGCATATTGTCAAAGTTCATCCCATAAATACCCGCGATGACCGTTAACGGCAAAAATATAGCCGTGACTAAGGTTAATGTCATCATCACCCGGTTGGTTTTATGTGCGCTCACAGAAATAAAGCCATTAATTAAGCCGCTGACTAGGCCTAGGTATAAACTGGCACGGCTCGATAAACGCTCGAACTGGTTATATAAATAACTCAACTGTGAGTAATCAAATCCAATGTGTTGTTGACCATCATCGCCTAACAGTTGTTGTAGCAATTCTTCATGATAGCTAAACGAGCGTTTAGCCTTTTGTAATTTACTGCTGTATGCCATTAATTCAGCGAGCAAATCATCGCTTGAGGCATCAAAAATCTCGTCTTCAATATCATTAAGGCGTTCTTCTAACGCCAACATCACCGCTAAATAATCGATCACAATTTGCCGCATAATAGCAAAACACACCGAGCTCATTTCAGGCGCAACTATCGCGTTACTGTCAATCAATTGTTGGGTGACTTTGCTGACACTAATAGACGGTTTGAGGTGCTGTGTAATCAAAAACTGACTATTCACATGCATTAGCAAATGACTTCTATCGAGTAATAAATAATTCTCGCGCTCCATCAGCTCGTGAGTGAGCAGATAAGCGTGATCACTGTAGGCCTCTATTTGTGGCGGATGACGCTCACGATGCGCGTCTTCAAAATCAAGATTATCAATACCAAACTGAGGGTGTTCGTTAAAGAAAGCGTGATTATTAGGACCGCTAATATCAATCCAAATAAGATGTAGATTAGGATCGTATTGCGCCATTAAGCTGTCATCGCCATGCGACAACAAATGACCTTGAGTATCGAATAATAAAATGTGAATTGTCATAATTGACTCGTGTTCAAACAGCACTAAAGCCAAGTAAACTAGCTGGCCAATTCCTGAGGTTCGCCCTCTTCTATCACCGTTTTAATTTGTTGAAAATGGCTATTTACCCACGCACTGCTAATGGGGCCCCAAGTCGAAATTCGATAATGCCCTTCATTATGTCGCTGACCTTGCTGGATAAAATCAACCTTAATACCAATATCAGCAAACGCAGTTATGGCATCTTGTAAGGTTCGTCTTGGCATACCTGTTAATTTTTGCAAGCTCAACAAGTTATGCTGTTCTTCATCAAGTAAATGCGCTAAATACAATTTCCGCAAAAAAGCCTTTTGCGATTTATTGACCTCGTTAAGCTCAGAAAACATCATGATAACGCCTTATAAATAATACCACTTAATCTGAAATTACTGCATGTGTCGCCTTGCTTGCAAGTTATATCAACGGTTGAGGCCTAATCAATAGGCAAAAACCACTTGAGATAAACATTTACAACCTGTTAGTCGCTAATTGCCATTAAAACATGGCAATATAATATGGACGGTAACAAAGGAATAACATAATAATGAAAATGGAACCAACAGAAAAAAGCCCTCAATTATCAACAAAAATCTCCTCGACATTGAATGAGCCCGAAGTTGAATTAATCCATTATCAACATGGCCCTAGCTTAACGCAGGCGCAATATATTCCTTTAGCCACGTTACCCTTAACAGCTGTCGATGCGAATTACCCCAAATTGCTACTCATTATCAGTGTTGCCATCGCGATATTCATCACCCTCGCCATTACCATTTTTGGTCTCGTGAATCCCGATATTCCAACGAGCGTGACATTATCAATATTGCCTAGTTATGCATTGCTGGCCTTAATTATCATTAAACTGATTCATCTTAAAGCCAAGCGGATCGCCTATGGCGTATTTGAGCACGAGTTAGTGTTACGTGAAGGTCTATTTTGGATCTCGACAACCGCATTACCTTATACCCGCTTACAACATGTTAATTTATCCCAGGGGCCGCTTGAGCGCAGATATAACTTGGTGTCATTAAAATGCTTTAGCGCAGGCAGTGGCGTAGCAGAAATAGATTTACCCGGATTAAATGCCGAACTGGCTGAACATATACGTCAGCACCTGTTAGTTAAGGCGGCATCGAACCACCAGCCTGTAACTGAACCGCATGAGAATGACAGCAATAGTTCATTAGAAAATGACACTCAAGCCAACGAAGATTTGGAGCATCAACTCACCACGTCTAAAGTCGAAACATCCGTTGAGGACACTCCTCATGGATGAGTCGCCAAAAACACCTCAACCGATAAAACAACCTGATGTTATAGAGGCCGCTACGACTCAGCAGCACAGCAGTGATGATCTCGCCAATCAACTCAAAGACTGGCAGGCCTTGTCACCCTGGTCGATTATTACTTATATTTTTAGCACCCTAAAAGGCATTCTCAGTAACGGGTTTGCTGTAATCCCTTTAGTGTATACGGGTTGGAAACAAGGCTTTGATGCGCAATGGTTTATCCTGGCGCTAAGTGCAATCATCATCCTTGTGAGCATTGCTGCCACCATTGAGTGGCGTAAATTCCGCTTCCGTTTAAATGGCGAACAACTCGAGGTAAAGCGTGGGCTATTTTTTACTAAAAAAGATGAAATCCCACTCACCCGCATTCAAAACATTCGTTATGAGCAGCCTTTTTATTTTAAACCCTTGTCGTTAGGCACCTTAGTTATTGAAACCGCAGGTTCCAAAAAAGATGAAGCACAGCTTGCCGCCTTAGATACACAACAAGCACAAACACTTAAGCGTTTATTACTCAAGCTAAAACAATCAGAGGATCCACTTAACCACTCGGCTCAAACAACAGATGCCTCACTGGCAAAAACAGCGCATACAGAGGCGTTAGACTCGCAACCGATCGCTCGTAAATCGTTTGGTGATTTATTGCTGTTTGGCTTTTACCATAATAACTTTATTTGGTTTGCGGTGATTGCTGGTCCAGTCCTTGGCCAGCTCAATGTAGACAAGGTATTTGATTCGCCATTAGCCAAGCAGTTCTGGTTATGGATAGAGAGCCAAACTCACCAAAACATCGGCTTACAAAGCTTGTTCTTTATCATGGGTTTACTCTTTTTATACGGATTGTTTTCACTTATATCGATTATTGCTGCTGTGTTGAAATATTACCCATACAAGCTCGACCGGCACGACGATACCCTTCAGCGCAGCGGCGGGGTAATTTCACATCAACAAGATGCTTTGGCCATTAAACGGGTACAACTTATCCATGCTCAACAGCCGGTATTGGCACGTTTATTTAAACGCTGGACCTTGTATTTTAAACAAGTCAAAGGTCAGGAGGTTGAGCAAAAAACCAAGCAACATATGCTTATCCCCAGTGTTAAACCAAACGAAGTCGAATCGATTTTAACAGCCATGCCCAATCTCAGTGGTGGCGCTGGCGCTTTACCTCGTCATTACACCCATATTCACATTAATTGGTTTACAAGGCGGATCATGCTGCCACTTGCTATCGCCATATTACTGTCGGTTATAGCTTGGTTCGATGGTCGCAATTTGAGCTACTTTGAAACGACATGGTTGATAACCTCCATCGTCATTGGAGTCATCTATTTACGCTATCGACATTGGGGATATGTGCTTGAAGATAAGGTGGTTTGGCAGCATACAGGTTTGTTAGGCAGGCAATGGAAACGCATTGCGTTTGACAAAGTTCAGCATGTAAAAATAACCCAAACACAGGGGCAAAAGCGTTCAAAACTTGCTTATGTCGAAGTGGGCCTTGCCAGTGGCAGTATCGTGTTTCCCTATGTCCCAACCGACATTGCTGAGCAGATCATTTCACGCTCGTTACATGCTGTGAATCGTAATACCCAAAACTGGATTTAGCCTCAGATGACCCACACAAACAAAGTTGTCTAGGCCATTACAAACAGACACAATCTAGACGAGATTACAAATGCTACCAGTTACCTATCCTGATCACTGGTCACTGGTCACTGGTCACTGGTCACTGGTCAGCATTGTTAATCAACCAGGCTCAAGCAGCTAAAGGTTACTTGACCACTAACACCGGGCATTTCGCTTTGTTAGCCACTTCTTCAGCCACATTATCATGTAAAAAGTGCGCAAGACCTGTGCGACCATGACTGGCGATAACCACCATGCCAATTTCATCGCTATTGGCTTCAGCCAAAATTTCGGTCACGGCATCACCACGACGGATCACCGTTTCGACCTTTAAATCGGTTTTTAGCTGAGCTAATAATTCATGCATTTGCTTAGCGGCAGCATCTTCCATAGTTTTAGACAACTCTTCGGGCGTAATGGCGAGCACCATATAATTTTCGTCACCAAGAGGTTGATCAACCACATTCAAAATACGAATTCCCACATTGTACAAATTTGCCATTTCAATCGCATATCGTAGCGCATGTGACGCCGTATCAGAAAAATCGGTAGGCCATAAAATATTACGTGTACGCATGTTGTTATCCTCCCGTACGTGAACAGCTTATGAGTGAAGTAACCGATTAACGATGACAGTAACCATTACAGCTAATAAACACCAATACAACCCGAAGATACCATTACAATCTGTAGATTGTATCTGCAAGATTAATCACTCCCCTTTCATTATTAGTGTAGTCATGAATGGGTGATTTTTTAGTGATCGAAATCAAAAAACATACCGAAAACTTGCGTTGGTTCAAAAACACGCCTAATATCAGACCGACTAATCAGTCGGTTTATTTTTAAACATATTGGCCATTCACAAAGGGCAATACTATCATGTTGAAACAGGCATGTTGAAACAGGCATGATTAACCGACAACCTACTTCAGCCGGAGAATAATAATGAACATGGCAGTTGATCAAACAGTAAACTCACTCGCGCAATTACTCGACACTCAACGAAGCCGTTATTTGTCGCAACCGGCACCCAGTTATCAGTCACGCGTCAATAAGCTCACTCAATTAAAACTCGCATTGCTTGATAACCAACAAAAAATAATCGATGCCCTTAATCAAGATTATGGTCACCGCTCAGCTAACGACACCGTCATTTCAGATATTTTACCTTGCATTAATAATATCAATTACACCATAAAGCATCTCAAATCGTGGATGAAACCGAGTCGTCGTCATGCGGGTATGTTATTGTCACCGTCTAGGGTTTCAGTGCAATATCAGCCATTGGGCGTAATAGGCATTATCGTGCCGTGGAACTTCCCCATCATGCTATCAATGGGCCCATTGGTCACAGCCATTGCGGCTGGCAATGGTGCCATGCTGAAAATGTCAGAATTCACTCCTGCCACTAATGCGGTTTTACGACAATTATTGGCCACTATTTTTGAAACGTCAGAGGTCGCTATTGTTGAAGGCGAAGCTGAAGTTGCAGCCGAATTTTCATCGCTGCCTTTTGATCATATTTTGTTTACCGGCTCTACTGTAGTGGGGCGTCATGTTATGCGCGCTGCGGCCAATAATTTAACCCCCGTCACCTTAGAGTTAGGCGGCAAGTCACCGGCAATCATTGCCCCAGATATGCCAATGGAAACCGCCGTTGAACGGCTCATTTTTGGTAAATGTTTAAATGCAGGGCAAATCTGTGTGGCGCCTGATTATGTGCTCTGCCCAGCCGAAAAAGTTGATGAGTTTATAGCAGCGTACCGTGCACGATTCAGCAAAATGTATCCAAACTTTGTCAACAATGACGATTACGGCAACATAATTAACGATCGCCAATATCAACGTTTAATGAAAGTGCTCGATGATGCAAAAAGCAAAGGTGCCAACGTCACGTCAGCAACCGATGACCCTGTATCAAGTAGTTCACGAAAGTTAGCAACGCAGCTCATCACTCAAACCACCGACGACATGCTGCTTATGCAAGATGAAATATTTGGGCCATTGTTACCCATTATTAGCTATCACAATATTTCCGAAGCCATCAGTTATGTTAACCGGGGTGATAGACCGCTTGCGCTTTACCTGATGAGTTTTGATAACCAAACTCAGCAAACTATTTTGCAGCAAACCCATTCTGGTGGTGTTTGTATTAATGACACAGTGTTTCATGTCGCAGCAGATGATGCTCCGTTTGGTGGCATTGGTCCATCAGGTATGGGGCACTACCACGGTAAAGAAGGGTTCTTAACGTTTAGCCACGCAAAAACGGTATTAAACAGTGGTAAAATTAACACTGGTATTTTTGTACATCCACCTTATGGTGGCTTTATTCAACGCCTATTGATGAAATTCTTCTTACGTTAATCATGCTCAAGCCCAGTAAATGTATTGCAACACTTGTTGGGCTCAAACCACTTAATTGACAGGTATTATTGACCTAATGAATAGTGCACCCGTTACCATTACACAAAAGAAACAAGCCATTTTAGATTCGGCGCTGTCACTGTTTGTCGATAAAGGCTTTAATGCCACATCAACCGCATCAATTGCTAAAGCAGCAGGGGTTGCTACGGGTACACTATTTCATCATTTTCCGGCAAAAAATGACATAATGAACCAACTTTTCCTGTCGATTAAACAGGAGTTTGCTAACAATATGGTGAGTAATATTGCGCTTTGTGGCGACATTGAAAAAGACGCCAATAACCTGTGGCAAAAAGCCATTGACTGGGCCATAGCACAACCCCTTAAACAATTGTTCTTTTTACAATATTCAATGTCAGCCGATATTGATGCCGCAGTAAGAAAGCAAGCGATGACCAGTATTTTAGGTTTTGTGGTTGATTTGATTGAGCAAGGTAAACAACAAGGGATTATTGCGGATTTTCCGAGTGAATTATTACTCGAAAATTGTCATGGTCAGTACTTAGCTGCTATTCGTTTTTTTACCGACAACCCACATCTAGGAGATGACAAAATACATCGCAGCGCCAGCTTCAAGTTATTCTGGCATGCCATGAAAGCCCAGTAAGCCCAGTAAGCCCAGTAAGCCCACAGTTTAAGACTGAGTAATTTAAAACTAAGTAACTAAAAGCTAATAACATAAAACTAATAACATAAAGCTGAGCCGCTTAGCTAATTATCTAAACCAAAGTCATCTAAACTAAAACCCGCTAAATCGACATCATCGCTTACTGAATCGTTGTTATTGTCAAAATCGAATTGCGCAGTGTGGGCAGCTTGTTGATTAAGCACTTCTTGTTGCTTGGCTTTATGCAGAGCATATTGACGGCGACGTTTTCGCTGCAAGCACAAACGAATCACATCTTGTTTTTGTAACTCACTAAACGTCATCCAGTTAAAACGCTCATCACGGCTTCGAAGACAACCCACACAATAACCGCGACTGTCAGACTGACATACGCCGATACAAGGGCTGGGGACCGCAAAAAAACTTAACTGTTCCATCATCAGTGAAATTAACTCCAGTACATAAAATGAAGACTCTTTCAGATTATCGATTACTATACGATATAGTCGATAAATTAATCGATACATTCATCGTGACATTCATTGCAAGAAGTATAGGTAACGGATCTACACAGCTACAATCTTCGTATATTAAGGTTATACTAATTGAGTTAATTTTGTACATTATTGCTGTTTAATAGGAGGTCTCATGAAAACATTTTGGCGTTCTGGTCAATTTTTTAGTCGTTACATAGGATGGCGCAAGCCTGTCATCATCTTAAGTTCGTTGCTATTAGTGGCCTCGTGCACAACTAAACCAAAGCAAGATTATGATGTAAATTATGACTTTTCTGCACTCAATAGCTTTAGTCAACTTACCATTGAGCAAACGGATGACCCATTAACCGCAGACAGAATTAACGCGGATATTAAGCAAACATTATTGAATCAAGGTTATGTTTATCAAGCAGACAATGCTGACTTTATTGTCAATTACGCTTTTGTCACTCAAGACAAAGAAAAAAACTCAGGCCTGTCTATTGGCTTAGGTTCCGGCACTTGGGGTTCTAGTGGTGGTATTGGTTTAGGCACGAGTATTGGCATTCCACTTGGCAGTGACACCGCAAAAACACAAATAATACAAATTGATATTGTCGATCCTAAAGATAAGCGTTTAATTTGGCGTGGTAATGGCCAATATCATTTTGATCAAGGCGGCGAAGAAAAAGCCCAGGGAATTAACCAAACCGTTATCGCAATTTTGGCGCAATTCCCACCGCAAAAATGATAACTCATGGCCATTGTGTAGTGAAAAATATCCAATGGCCGGCTTAGTTATCAAGTCGATGAAAAAATCTATTTAGCAATTAGCAACGCCGCGGTAAACTAGTGGTCAATTTACTTTATTGATTTGTTGAAATGACCACCGAAACATATAACCAAGCATTACTGACTTTAGCCCTGGCAGGCATCGATGCCATAAACACTTCTGCATCGCAGCATAAATCGCCAAGAACGCCAGCACAAGAAAGCCACTTTTTATGCAATTGGATGGTTGAGTCATTAAAAACTAAACGTTTTTCTAAACTAGTCGCAGACGATCTCACAACATGGATCCGTCAAGCACGCAGCCAAGGTGCTGGAGCCCAGCTTAAACGACTGCTGACTTGTATTGCCGATCAGTATCAACAAGCCAATAATAGCGCTATCGCTACAGGAGCTGGGCTTAAAAATCTGCTCGCTGAATTAACGGCACAAAAGTGGGTGATCATTACCGACACCGATATAGACGCTAAACTTAAGCTAGACAGCGTTGGGCAATCGAGCTTAATCATCTCTGCTAAAGAATTTAATCAGCACATTATCGATGACAACATCGTTAAATCTATTTCCATGTACATCCGCGGTGATGAAAGTCTAGTGGCGCGTTTAGCACTCACTCAAGGCATTTTATTAAGCCAAGGCAATAAGAAAACTACACTGATTAAACATCACAAGACCTACACCTTACGGCCTAAAAATCTGCATCCAAGTTTATGCTTATTGTGTCTTGATCAATATTAGCAAAAGCAAACCCGGCAGCGTATTGTGGGTACACGTGTAATGTGAGGAGGTACCATGAAAAGAAGCGTTATTGCGGTGACTTGCTTTGTACTCCTTTTTCTATCTACGCTAGCGTTTGCCGATACTGCGCTCAAATATAACGTTAATGGTTCCAGTAATTGGGTGCCTTATTACATCCCCGACTCACCTGAAAGCCCTGGTATTTTAGGTGAGTTAGTGCCCCTTTTGCTCACCCATGCCAACATCAAAATTGAAAAACACAACTTTCCACCAAGACGAACCAACTATGCGTTAGACAGTGGTTGGCTTGACTTTGATTTTGTTAGCCCGAGTTGGTTTCCTCATGACGATTTAGGCGAGGAATTTGTTCAATCGTCAGCCATTATCGCCATTGAAGAGCACATCATTACCCTAGCCTCTAACGCTAAAGATTGGCAAAGTAACGACAGCCTAAAAGGTCAAGAAATTGGTACAGTAGGTGGCTACTTATACCATGATGACACAGAGTTCACCCGGGTGGATTTCAACTCAGAACGAGAACTCATCAAAGCACTTTATAAAGACCGAGTTAAAGCGGCAATATCGGGTGACTTGCCCGCATTATATTGGGCCAAACAGCTCAACAGTCCTATCACGCTTGCCGCGCTCCATTCAAAAGGGCATATAGTGATGCGACTTCGAAAAGAACATGCGGCATTATTACCGAGAATCAATGCAGCTATTATTGAGTTGCAGTCTAACGGTACGATTACGCGCATTATCAACAAATACACCCAGCAAGCAGTATTTGAGCACATTGAGCAATAGTCTAAGCGTAAAAGGCTTAAAACGGGTTTACGCTATAACCTTCGTGAGCCAATACAGCATGAGCCGTTAATGCCGACAGCGCCATATCCACTCCAGGTAATAAGTCATCAGGCGTAATGCCATAATAAGCTGCGGTTTGGCCGCACACATAAAACCTAACGCCTTGTTTAACTAATTGCGCAATCAAGTCTGCATTAGCATTACTCTTACCCGTATTAAGCATTTTATAAAATCGCTCTTGAGTCATATCGCTCGCAGCTTGCCCATGAACGACCATCGCCAGTGAAATGTCTTCTCGTTTCACTCCGGCTGCAACGTGCATATTAATAAAACGGGCTAAGGTATCTATGCTGCGATTAAGTTCACCCGCTTTTGCTGCTTGGCCTAAATCAAACGCCACTTTAAACTTCATGCCTTTGGGGATCACTAAACTGCTATTGACCTCTGCAACCTTGCCATAATCTTTAATCACGGTGCCGGGTTTAAATGCTTCAATGCCAGCATTAGCCGTAAAAGAAAAACATGCAAAAACGGCAATTAACGCGGAAAACACCGCGGGTGTGATCGTTAAAGGTAAATTAATTTTCATTATAGTGATGTTCCTTATGATACCGAGTCTCGCAGCTTAATTAGCCACTCATTAACAATGTGGATGCCACTTTAACACAGTTTAACGCATGGAATTTAGCGCATTTCTGAGTATAATCGCCTCTAAAATAAGCCAAAACTGATTAATATGCCAATACGCCCGATTTGCCTCACTGACTGGTCAAGCATTATGGCCATACAAGCTCAATGTTATGTCGAGCTCACTCCTGAATCGTTAAGTGTGATGCAAAGTAAATGGCTGGCATCGCCTTCAACCTGTGTGGTCTTCGAGCAAACTCAACAAGTATTAGCCTATGCTTTAGTGCATCCTTGGAATCGTGGCGATGCACCGTCGTTAGACAGTGAGATATCATCGCAACATTCAACCAGTTGGTATTTACATGACATGGCCATTGCACCGAGTGCGCAAGGTTTAGGGGTTGGCAAACAACTTTTAACGCATGTACTTAATCAAGCTAGCGCGTTAAATATCGACGGCATTGGGCTCGTTGCGGTGCAAGGTGCACACACGTATTGGCTGCAACAAGGCTTTAAGCCACACGCAACATCGCCAAAACTCACTCAATCGCTTAGCAGCTATCCTGCTGGAGCCTGTTATTTATATTTAACGTTAACTTAAATGTAACCAATGGCCTCTTGATAAAGGTTAATAGCAATTTTATTGATAATTTATGGCAAGTTTTTGCGAACCTATTGGTTATAGCCTGTTGAACGTGGGACAATTAGCCATTATGTAAGAGCCTGCAGTTACACCCACTAGACTCTTACAACGTGGAACCTCATGCCTTAATAGCCATCTTATGGCAGGACAATCATCCTAGGTACCATATTATTTATGATTTACATTAATTTCAGGAGTTCGTCATGGCGCGCCAAGTGATTTACATTTTTAAAGGTCAAACAAAAACGATTCCATTTAGCTACGACATACACCACGACCTTTATGAAGCGGCTGCTGAGGCTGAAGGAATTGATTTAAAAAAGTTTCTCTCCATGGAAAAGCAGATTGCATTGACCTCAAAAAAAGGCGCTAAAGCAGAAAAAGAATTCCGCAAAAGCGAATTCGCTCGTTTTGGCTTTACCAGCATTAAGTTTGTGCGTGAAGATGATGAAATCTAACCTCAATTGAGTCGTAAGGAATATCAATGTTAAACACAGAACATGCCAATTTCCCTCGAGCCAGTTTTGTTCGCAGAGTCGGGGCGATAATTTATGATTCTTTACTCGCTGTTGCAGTTTATATGTTTGCCGGTGCGATTGGTTTTGCTGTCTTCTTTGGCTTACAAAGCAGCGGCATGATTTCACTCAATGGTTTTGAGCACACTTCAGATCTACTCAATAACACGCCGCTTTATCATGGACTTTATCAGCTGTGGTTAGCACTGTGTGTGGTGAGCTTTTACGCTATTTTTTGGAGCCGTGGAGGTCAAACGTTAGGCATGAGAGCCTGGCGTTTAAAAGTCCAACATCCTAACGGGCAAAACCTGAGCTTTATTACTGCTTGTGCTCGCGTAGTGTGGTCTTTATTAGGTGTGGGTAACTTATGGATTTTAATCAATGCCGATAAACTGGCTTTGCAAGACATGATGACCCGTTCAGAAGTGGTGTTATTGTCGGTTGAGGCCAATCAAATGCGTAATTGGCACGGCGCATAATATCGCTAAATAATGACATAATTTGATGGAATTAGTTGATGGTAACAGTTAGTGATTTTAGTTAATTCCTAAGTAATAAAAATGGCAACCTACTGGTTGCCATTTTTGTTTATCGCGTTAGCAAAACATTTATTTTCGGATGTAATATAAGGCAAAGCCGGTAAATAACACACTGGGCGCGACGGCCCCAATAAATGCCGGTATCTCGTAAACAATGCTCATGGGACCAAATATTTGGTTACTAATATAAAAACTAAAGCCAGCCACAACACCCAATAACACTCGAGCGCCCATCGTTACGGTACGCAATGGACCAAACACAAACGATAACGCCACGAGCATCATCACTGCCACCGTCACAGGCTGCATAATCTTGCGCCATAACGCTAAATCATATCGACTTGAGTCTTGCTGGTTAACCTCTAAATAGTCTAGATAATCGAGAAGCCCTCGAATGGATAACGACTCAGGCTTAACAGACACGACACTCAATTTATCTGGTGTCAGTGATGAGCGCCAAATATCGCTGTCTACATAATCTCGAACCACTTTATCATCTTGTATTGAAGTGTGATTAACGCCAATGAGCTTCCAAACATCCCCCTTAAACATGGCTTGCTCAGCGTGAGTAACGCCCGTCAATTCAAGCTTATCGTTAAAGCGATATAAGCTAACATTATTAAGGGAATCGACATTGATCACTTCACCGATATTAACGAACATATCGCCATCTTTAGCCCAAACACCGCGATGAGATTTAATTAAACTGCCACCTGAGGTTTTAACCGCTTGCAATTCTTTAGCACTTTTCTCCGCAATGGGAGCGCCCCACTCTCCTAGCGCCATCACCATAATCATCAGTGGAATAGCAGTCTTCATCGCCGATTGAGTAATTTGTAAACGCGACATGCCAGAAGCTTGCATGACCACAAGCTCAGAATTAGACGCCAACATCCCCATGCCGATTAACGCGCCAAGGAGTACCGCCATTGGGAAAAACATTTCAATGTCTCGTGGCACTAAAAACAATACGTAGATACCCGCATCGATTAACGTATAGCTACCGCGCCCGACAACGCGTAACTGATCTACCCACTTAATAATGCCCGACAAGCCAGTTAGAACAAGTAAACACAAAGCCGACGTGCTGACAATCATACGGGCAATATAAAGGTCTAAAATTCTCATGCTGTCACCTGCTTACGTTTAAATAAGCCTAGCAACTTTTTACCTGACGGCCGCTCTTTAACTAATAACAGTAACCCTAATATCAAAGCGCAACCATGGATCCACCACATGCCTAAATACTGTGGTACCACTTCATCTTGCAAGGCTTTACGGCCCGCTACCATCAATCCAAAATAGCCTAAATACAATAAAATAGCCGGGAACATTTTGGCAAACTTACCTTGACGAACGTTCACTCGAGCTAAAGGTACGGCAATTAATGTCATTAATGGAATAGCGATAGGAATTGCCAAACGCCATTGAAACTCAGCTGAGGCTTCAGGTCCTGGGGTTGCCAATAATTCGTCAACAGGCAGTGCTGACAATTTACGACGACGCTCATCCACTTCCTGCTCTTTGATTTCCATTTTATAACCACCAAACTCAATGGTCTGTAAGTCAAGAGAATTGGGACTACCTTGGTAACGTACTCCGTTTTCAAGTTGCAGTTGTTGGCTGCCAATATCGTCTTCTATCACTCGGCCTTGCTGAGCAACAACAATGTTGGTTAAGCCATCTTCATCTTCAGGATCGGGTAACTGCGCCACAAAGACGTTATCAAGAGTGTTATCTTTGTTAATACGCTCAACAAACAACACCGCCCGCCCGTTAGGACTGGCTTGGAAGCGCCCTTGAGTCAAGGCTGCAAGACCGGCCTCCGACTGAGCTTTCTCTAATACCTGGTTTTGACGTTCTTCTGCCCACGGACCGACATAAATCGACAAATAAGCAGTAAAAATCAAATTGCCAAGCGCAACCAGTAACGTGACGCGGGTGACATACCACTCACTAACACCTACGCCGTGCAATACCACCATTTCATTTTCGGCATACATACGCCCATGAGCCAATAAAATGGCTAAAAAGAAACTCAGCGGCAAGACTAAAACGGTTAATTGAGGCAAGTTAAGCCCCAGCAATGTCATGACTAATGATGCAGGAAATTCGCCGTCTGAAGCGTCAGCTAACACGCGCACAAATTGCTGGCTAATAAAAATAGTTAACAGTACCAAAAGTACCGCAAATTGTGCTTTTAAAACTTCACCAATCAGGTATCTAAATACAATCACAAGTAGGATCCGGTGGTTAAACTTATCTTTTTACTGGTATCAGAGCAACTTTCATGTAAACTGTCTACTTTCAGCAGTTTTGCTAGTTTTCTGACCAGCGCGGAAGGTGCTTTCGGGTCATCATTAACCTCTATTTTGGCAGTCAATTTCCGCCTTTTTTTAGTTAATAATCCCAAACAGTTAACACCTTTTCGTTGATTATATGCCAGATGGCCTAATGCAAACATTATCTAATAAATATAAAAATTTGTCTTTAAGAATCTAGGAGTGCTCATGGAGTTTAGCGTAAAGAGCGGCAGCCCCGAAAAGCAACGTTCGGCTTGTATCGTTGTTGGTGTCTACGAACCTCGCCGTTTATCTGGTATCGCAGAGCAATTGGATAAAATCAGTGAAGGTTACATTAGTAATCTACTTCGCCGTGGCGACCTTGAAGGTAAGCCTGGTCAAATGTTGCTATTGCATCACGTACCCAACGTATTAAGTGAACGTGTATTATTGGTTGGTTGTGGTAAAGAGCGTGAGCTAGACGAGCGCCAATACAAACAAATCATCACAAAAACCATCAGCACGTTAAACGAAACAGGCTCTATGGAAGCAGTATGCTTCTTAACTGAGTTGCATGTCAAAGGCCGCGACACCTATTGGAAAGTTCGCCAAGCCGTTGAAACAACTCAAAACAGCTTATATTCATTTGATGCATTAAAAACCCGTAAGGGTGAAACTCGTCGTCCACTGCGTAAAATGGTATTTAATGTGCCTACTCGCCGTGAACTCACCATTGGTGAGCGCGCGATTGAGCACGGAGCCGCGGTGTCAGCAGGTATGCATTTATGCCGCGACGTGGCCAACATGCCACCGAATATCTGCAACCCAGCTTATTTAGCATCTCAAGCTCGTCAAATGGCTGAAGTGCACGAAAACCTAAAAGTGACGACCATTGGCGAAGAGCAAATGGCCAAGTTAGGTATGCATTCATACCTTGCTGTAGGTCGTGCTAGCGCAAACGAGTCAATTATGACCGTGATGGAATATCAAGGCGCAGTAAACAGCACAGAAAAACCAATTGTACTTGTGGGTAAAGGATTAACCTTTGACTCAGGCGGCATTTCATTAAAACCAGGCGAAGCCATGGACGAAATGAAATACGACATGGGTGGCGCTGCGGGTGTAATTGGCGCAATGAAAGCGCTATGTGAAATGAAGTTGCCTATCAATGTTATTGGTATTTTAGCTGGCTGTGAGAACATGCCTGCGGGTAACGCATATCGCCCAGGTGACATTTTAACAACCATGTCAGGTCAAACGGTTGAAGTGCTTAACACTGATGCTGAAGGTCGTTTAGTGTTATGTGATGTATTAACTTACGTTGAACGCTTCGATCCTGAGCTTGTCATTGATACGGCAACCTTAACCGGTGCATGTGTGATTGCATTAGGTAAACATGCTTCAGGCTTGTTTAGCTCACACAACCCATTAGCACATGAATTGCTTAATGCTGGTGAGCAAAGCGGTGACCGTGCATGGCGCATGCCGTTATGGGATGAATACCAAGACATGCTAGACAGCCCGTTTGCTGACATGACTAACTTAGGTGGCCGTCCTGCGGGCTCAATCACTGCGGCGTGTTTCTTGTCTCGCTTTGCTAAAAAGTACAACTGGGCGCATTTAGACGTAGCCGGTACAGCTTGGAATAGCGGCGCAAACAAAGGTTCAACCGGTCGTCCGGTGCCGATTTTAAGCCAGTTCTTAATTAATCGTGCTGGTGTTGAAATTAGCGAATAAGCTTTGGCTTAACGCATAAAAAAGGGTAAAGCGCAGGCTTTACCCTTTTTTGTTACTGTTTTATTGGAATGGTAGATGATCATCACCTCGGGCCGCATGGTTTTAAGATTAGAGAGCTTAAGTTTAGAGCCGTTGAATATAGTCACTTTGAATATAGTCACTTTGAATTTAGTTTTATTAAGCGTAGTGCTATTGAGCGAAGTGCTATTGAGTAAAGCGTTATTGAGTGAAGTGCCATTGAGTTGGCAACCAAAATTAGACGACTTAAATCAGCCCTCAAATTAGGCCAGCCATTGACGATGTAACTGCTCGCCATCACCGAGATAATCTAATACCCAGGCCAATGCGGGTGACATTTGTTCATCATTCCATGCAAGACAACATGGGCTCGGTTGCTTAATTCGACTCAGTACCTTGCTCACTAACCTACCCGACTCAATTAACGGCTGTGCTAAATGAGCAGGCATATAGCCAACACCAAGCCCTTCGACAAAACAATTAATCGCACTGTGCCAATCGGGCACAACCAAGCGGCGTTGGCCATTTAACAACCAATCGGTTCGTTTAGGAATTTCACGTGACGTATCTTCCAAGCAAATAGACGGAAACACTTTAAGTTCATCATCAATCAAAGGCCGCACAATATCGGCTAACGGATGCCCCGCACTGACAACAAACAACCAATCAATGTCGCCCATATAAGTAAACTTATAAGCCCCGCCAACCGGATTGGCGGTAGTAGCACCAATCGCAATATCACTACGACCAGTAGCAAGTGCCTCCCATACACCATTAAACACTTCGATACGAATAATTAACTCAACATCTTGAAACTGCCTATAAAAGTCAGCAATTAAGGCATGTACACTGTCGGTTCTCGCGATGTTATCAAGCGCAATTGACAAAGTGGGCTTCCAACCATTCGCCACTCGTTGAGTGTCGCGCTTCATCAGCGCCATATCAGCCAAAAAGACACGAGCTTTGGCTGCAAAATGCTTACCGGCAGGGGTTAACGTAACACTGCGATGATGGCGAATAAATAGCTCAACACCTAATTCCGTTTCAATTTGTTTAATTGAATAACTAATAGCAGATGGCACTTTATGTAATTTTTTTGCCGCCGCAGTAAAGCTGCCTGTTTGGGCAACAACATCAATTAATTCGAAAGTTTGCTGTGAAAGCATATTGATTTAACTCATTAAAAATGGATATTTATCTAAAATCAACAAACATAAAAATACATCCTAAATAAATCCCTCAATCTAATCCATCAATATTTTTGATGGCAGTGGTCAAAAATAAACGTTTCCTGCTAATTTAGTAACCCATTAAGCTACTGTTTTTTATTCATACCAACAGAACTAAAGATGTCAGAATTTAGCAGCAACAATATAATTACTAACACTAAACCAACAAAATTAATGTTTTATTTTTTCCTTTTTTATTTAGCTTTGCTGAGTATGTTAGGGTTTATTGCAACAGATATGTATCTACCTTCGTTCAAATCTATTGAAGGGACATTTAATGCCACCACCTCAGAAGTGGCTATTTCGCTAACCAGCTTTTTAGCTGGGCTTGCAATCGGTCAGTTACTGTATGGTCCGTTAGTCCATAAAATAGGCAAACGAAACGCCCTACTGGTCGGCTTAGGTTTATTTATGCTGGCAAGTGCATTGATTGCAACCAGTGACAACATCATGACAATGAACATTGCGCGCTTTTTTCAAGCGATTGGAGCGTGTAGCGCCGCGGTAATTTGGCAGGCGATTGTGATTGAACAATACCCAGCAGATAAAGCGCAAAACATATTTTCTAATATCATGCCGTTAGTTGCACTTTCTCCTGCGCTAGCCCCTATTGTGGGTGCATTTATACTAAACAGTTTTGGTTGGCGGGCTGTGTTTATCTGTTTGTGTATCATCGCCGTTATGCTGATTACCATGACCTGTATTTTTGTCCCTAAAGAATCCAAACTTATTCAGGCCAATAAAACACATATTGGCTATCTGCAACTACTCAGCAATACTCGCTACTTGGGTAATGTATTAATATTTGGCGCGTGCTCAGGGGCTTTTTTTGCTTACTTAACCTTATGGCCAGCGGTAATGGAACAATATGGTTATGCCGCAACAGAAATTGGTTTAAGTTTTGTTCCACAAACAATCATGTTTATCGTTGGTGGCTACTCCAGTAAAATACTCATCAAAAAGCTGGGTACCCAAACCACATTAACTTGCTTATTGATTTTCTTTGGTTATTGCGTTGCAGCCATTTTTGTCTCAAGCGTATTAATCAACACCGACACCATTTGGCCGTTATTAATTGCATTTTCACTACTTGCTGGCAGTAATGGTGCAATTTATCCCATCGTCGTTAACAATGCGCTGCAAGAGTTTAAACACAACGCGTCAAAAGCCGCTGGATTACAGAATTTTATTCAAATTTCGATTGCCTTCGGCGCATCAAGCTTAGTCGTGCTTTGGGCTGACTTAGGTGACAACGCGATTGGATGGGGTATTTTAGTTTGTTCAATATTAGTCGCAGTGGGATACATCATTAAACGTCATGATTCTTGGAAACAAATCAAGCAGCACTTTGTGTTCCCCGATCCGGCAAGACTGAGTCAAACCTCAAGCAAAGAGGTGCCTAAATAACGCATCAATAAACGCAATAATGATGAGGTTATAGTTTGTTTTATAACCTCATTACATGGTAGATTAAATATCGAACAATATCATCGAACAATACCATCGAACAACATCGCTAAAAACGACGTTATATACTGACTCAACAATCAGAAGGAATTGATTGAATGGCACGGCATGCTCAACACTCTAGTCCCCTACAATCGGCCATTAATTGATGAAATACTCTCAATTAAGCCTCTGTACTATATTAATATGTGCGTTTGTGACCTTGATGCCTTTAAACAAGCTAGCAGCACAATCGCTCTACGACACCCAATTTATTACCCACCCACTACGGCCTTTTAGTTACCAAGATAACGGAGTGCTAAGTGGATTTTCTGTCGACATAATTCAGGCGATGATACAAAACACCAATGTGAGTGCTAAAACAGATATTGAAATGTACCCTTTTAATAGGGCTTTTCAGTTGTTAAAGTCACAACCTAATACTGCATTATTTGCTATCGCAAAAAGACCTGAGCGTGAACAAAGCATGAAGTGGGTCGGGCCTATCATTACTAGCGGCGTATATTTTTATAAAAAGCGAAGTTCGCAATTGTCTGTTGCCCACTTAGCAGATCTCAAGCGAGTACAAAATATTGGCGTGGTGCTTGATAATGCCGACCACACTTACTTAAGCGCCCAAGGATTTACCAATCTCAGCACCGACAATGCTCAATTACAATCCCTAAAGATGCTCAGCTACGGCCGTGTAGACGCTGCACCAATGAGCGAATTAGTGATGCCTTTTTTAGCAAAAGCGGCAAATATCGATATTGATACCATAGAACGTACACCAGTTAAGCTATACGACTCAACCTTGTACATTGCTTTTTCAAACGACACAAGTGACGAGGTAGTGGCACTCTGGCAACAGGCATTTGATGAACTAAAAACATCAGGGCAGTATCAAGCAATTTATGACCGATACTTTACCCAAAAGATCAGTATTGCTCAGCACTAAAAACCCAAACTCCCAAAACTCAACATCTTAAATCCAGCGCCATTGGCCATTGTGCTAAACACGTTAACCAAGGGCGCGGTTATACCATTCCGCGTTAGTAAATGATCTCTCAGCGAGAATGTAAAAGGGCTTAAACAAGGCGTATGGCTGAATGAATAGTTGTTCTCTTTCGAAGTCATGCAACGCAGTGTAAGCCCTTTTAAAACTCGCCTGAAAGGAATGCCCCTGCCGCTTTTGCTCTGCGTTCTCGCTATTTGAAAGGGAACAACCATTACTACATAGCGACGCCTTAATCAAAAACCGCTGGAAGCATTCTGAGTGGGCACTTATTAATGCGCAATGGTATTAATTATCGACTCATTTTATCCGCTAAAAATACCGCTACCGACAATGTCGATTTGAAAAATCTAAGCGAAAAAATAGCCAGCAACTAAACAATTGTTAACTTGTTACACATACGTAACAAGCCTATTATCTCGTTTGCAAACATGATAAGTCCATAATCTATAAAACAAACTCGCAGAAAGGGATCTTCAGGTGAAAGCGCTAAAAGTCATCATCATTACAATCGTTAGTGCATTGGCCCTTTATGGGTTAGTGGCAATTTTATTGGGCTGGCTACTCAGCTCCATGTGCGGTAACACCGTTTACACCGAATCACTTTCATTAGATAAAATGTACAAGGCTGTTATCTTTGAACGAAGCTGCGCCGGTGCTTCTGACTACTCAACTCAAATATCAATCATCAAAGCAGATGAGCAACTGTGCGACAATTGCGCTGGTGATGTGCTCGTTGCTAATGGCCATCCTAACGACAATAAACTCAGCTTAATCTGGTTAGGGCAACAAGATTCTGACGATCAACATCTGCAAATTCATGTTCCTGCTGACATTACAATTGAGACTCAAGAAACCAGCTGGTCCTCTTGGTTTGATAGTATCGATATTTCCTACCCTGTATTTGACCAATATCCATTAGCTTGCGAACACAACCCGCAAGCTAAAGCATGTCAATTCATCACAAATGATCAAAAACTGATTGATGTATTAATTCAATTTAAAGACTTTAAAAACCATAAAGCACTCGCCGTTTCAGTGAGTGATAGTGGTCATATTCGCTATGGCTACGGTTTTGGTTATGATTCAATGTTAAAAGCGCAACGCAGAGCATTAAAAGAGTGCACCAAAGGCACAAGCCCTACTCATGCAAAATGTGAATTAATTCGCTAGGGGCACGCAGTGCTATTTGAGCGTCACCAACACAAAATACATCTCATAGATAATCACAAAATAGCGGTCAGTTACGACCGCTTTACTACCCGGTTCAGCTTATCCATTAATCAACAACAAGTTTATACCCGGCTACTACTGCTAGGTCCATGGCGTAAACAGCAGCTAATGATTAATGATATTTCTTACTCTTTAACCTGAACTCGGGATAAGGGATGAACTTATACTATTTAAAATCAACACGTTACCCATCCTCTCTTTCAAGCTTGTCATTTGTTCTGCTAACAAGGCGAATTGACGCGTCAATAGCTAGCCTATTGTAAGTCGATTCAACGCAGTTAGCAGGGCAAAGGACTGTTTGAAAGGCATTTATTATCCCGAGCTCAGGTTATTTAACTATTAGATGGTTCGTATTGTGGCGTTCAAGCTTAACGCCACAGCAATCATCTCCTCAACGTCCATCCATCAAGGAGCTATTACCTCAGCGGCGTAGAAAGTCCATTATGATCGCGCTCTATGTCGGATTAATCAGCACGATTAAACTGACGATCATGACATTGAGCTATGCTAATGTCATATAAATAGCAAAACCACAGCCATTAACCCGCAAGCGATTTTAGTGTAAACTCGTGGTCAACTTATAAACCGGTAAAAAGCTGCACAACATGACTCAAGCCTTGTTTTACCTTATGCCTGATAATCATAATCAAATGAGTGCATTAGATGCGCTTTATTTGGCTGCCTGCCGGTTAGCAGAACAACACTATCGCCAACAAAAAACCGTCTATATTCACTGCAAAGACAAGCAACAAGCTTATGCAATTGACGAGTTACTGTGGCAATTTGAGCCTAACGCCTTTGTACCGCACAATTTAAAAGGCGAAGGCCCAATAACAGGTGCGCCGGTTGAAATTGGTTTTGACACCTTAGGGCCAAATAAAAGTCGCCAAGTTCTGATTAATCTTGCAGACCACATGCCCACTTTTGCGGTAAACTTGCCCCATATTATCGATTTTGTCGCTAATGACGATGAGCTTAAGCGCATTGCCCGCAATCGCTACCGTCAATATCAAAGTGCAGGCATTACACCTAGCACTCAAGCATTAGCAGAATAAACACTTAATTTAGATAGAGAACATAACGCTCCTATGGAAAAAACATACAACCCAAAGTCTATCGAACAAGCCCTTTACCAAAACTGGGAAGAGCAAGGTTACTTCAAGCCGCATGGCAATGAATCACAAGGCAACTACTGCATCATGATCCCGCCACCGAACGTAACCGGTAGCTTGCACATGGGTCATGCATTCCAAGACACTATCATGGATACCCTTACCCGCTATCAACGCATGAAGGGTAAAAATACCCTTTGGCAAGTGGGTACCGACCATGCAGGTATTGCGACTCAAATGTTAGTTGAGCGTAAGCTTGAAGCTGAAGAAGGCAAAACACGCCATGATTTAGGCCGTGATGCGTTTATCAACAAAGTATGGGATTGGAAAGCCGAATCAGGCGGAACCATCACTAAGCAGCTTCGTCGTATGGGCGCCTCTGTTGATTGGGATCGCGAACGTTTTACCATGGACGAAGGCCTATCAAAAGCCGTTCAAGAAGTGTTTGTGCGTCTTTATGATGACGAATTGATTTATCGCGGTAAGCGCCTAGTTAACTGGGATCCAAAGCTACACACCGCCATTTCCGATCTTGAAGTTGAAAACAAAGAGAAGCAAGGCCACATGTGGCACTTCCGCTATCCTTTGGCACAAGGCGCACTCACGGCCGACGGTAAAGACTACCTCGAGGTTGCCACCACTCGCCCTGAAACCATGTTAGGTGACAGCGCAGTTGCAGTGCACCCAGATGACGAACGTTATCAATCACTCATTGGCAAATTCATTTTATTGCCTATCGTTAACCGTTTAGTACCGATTGTTGCCGACGATTATGTCGACATGGAATTTGGCACCGGCTGCGTAAAAATTACTCCAGCACATGACTTTAATGACTATGAAGTCGGTAAACGTCATGCATTGCCTATGTACAATATCTTCACCTTAGATGCATCAGTACGCAGCTTTGTTGAAGTGATTAACACTGATGGCACACCAAACAAAGCAATTGAAATCGCCTTACCAGAACGTTATGTCGGCCTAGACCGTTTTAAAGCACGTGACGCGATTGTCGCTGAATTTGAGACATTAGGCTTACTTGAAAAAGTGGCTCCACACGGCTTAAAAGTGCCTCATGGCGACCGCTCAGGCGTGGTGATTGAGCCATTACTGACAGACCAATGGTACGTTGCGGTAGAGTCTATGGCTAAAACAGCCATCGAAGCAGTTGAAACCGGTGAAATCAAATTTGTGCCACAACAATACGAAAACATGTATTTTTCGTGGATGCGCGACATCAACGACTGGTGTATTTCACGTCAGCTATGGTGGGGACACCGTATTCCAGCCTGGTACGACGAAAACGGTAAAGTGTACGTTGGTCGTAACGAAGCAGAAGTGCGCGCCAAACATAAGCTTGCCGACTCAGCCGTGCTGCGCCAGGACGATGACGTACTTGATACCTGGTTCAGTTCAGCGTTATGGACATTCTCAACACTAGGCTGGCCAGACAATTTAGAAGACTTAAAAACCTTCCACCCAACCGACGTGTTGGTCACAGGTTTTGACATTATCTTCTTCTGGGTTGCCCGTATGATCATGATGACCATGCATTTCATTAAAGATGAAAACGGCAAGCCACAAGTGCCTTTTAAAACCGTTTACGTGACCGGTCTTATCCGTGACGAAGTCGGTAATAAGATGTCAAAGTCTAAAGGTAACGTACTTGACCCATTAGACATGATTGACGGTATTGAACTAGAAACGCTAGTTGAAAAACGTACCGGCAACATGATGCAGCCTCAGTTGGCCGCTAAAATTGAAAAAAGCACTCGTAAAGAATTTGCCGACGGCATTGAAGCTCACGGCACAGACGCATTGCGCTTTACTTTAGCTGCAATGGCATCAACCGGTCGTGACATTAACTGGGACATGAAGCGCCTAGACGGTTACCGCAGTTTTTGTAACAAGTTATGGAACGCATCACGCTACGTGTTGATGAACACCGAAACTCAAACCAACCCAGACAGCGACGAAGCCGGTACACCACTTGATTGCGGCCAAATCTTAGTTGACGGCAAACTAGGTGAAATGGAACTGTCATTAGCCGACCGTTGGATTATTGGTTTATTTAATCAAACCGTAAAAACCTTCGACGACTATATGGCTGCATACCGTTTTGACTTAGCGGCTAACACCTTATACGAGTTCACCTGGAACCAATTCTGTGACTGGTATTTAGAGTTAACCAAACCCGTAATGCAAAATGGCAGCGAAGCGCAAATGCGCGGCACTCGCCATACCTTGGTGACCGTGCTTGAAAAAATGCAGCGTTTAATGCACCCAATCATGCCGTACATTACCGAAACCATTTGGCAGCGCGTTAAGCCACTTGCTGGCGTGACTGGCGACACCTTGATGTTAGCCACCTTCCCAACATATCAAGCTGACCATGTTGATGAGACGGCAATGGCCGATTTAGAATGGGTTAAGCAAGTCATTGTTGCGGTACGTAATATTCGTGCAGAGCTCAACATTGCGCCTTCTAAGCCACTAAATGCATTAGTGCGCGGTGTGAGTTATCAAGACAGGATCCGCCTTGAAGCTAATCAAACATTCTTTGCCAGCTTAGCGAAACTCGAAACCATCACCATTCTTGAAGAAGGTGAAACAGCGCCAATGTCGACCACGCAGCTAGTGGGCAATATGGAGCTGTTGATCCCAATGGCGGGTTTAATCGATGTTGCTGCTGAAATGGCGCGTATCGACAAGCAGTTAGAAAAGCTGGCGCAAGAAATTGCGCGCATTGAAGGCAAATTGTCTAATGAAGGCTTTGTCGCTAAAGCCCCTGCTGCAGTGATTGATAAAGAACGCGCAAAAATGACCGACTTAACACGCGATATTGAAAAGTTAAACGAGCAAAAAATTGAACTGGCTAAAATAGAAGCCTAATCAATTAATTACATTGATACAAAAAACCAGCGATACGTCGCTGGTTTTTTATTTTACATTTATATAAAACTTTAATATCTCATTTTGCGTTTTTGCTGTATAAGCTTGCGCCAATATCATCATTCTATTTAATGGGTCAAAACCATGTCTGATAAGTACTTTTTCAAAGGGCGTAGAACCCCAAAGCCAGCGTATGGCGAAAGTGGTTATAACACCAAACGTGCCAGTAAACCGGGTACAGAGATTTCACCGTTAATCTTATCGGTGCAAACTGAAGCGCGTAAAGTTGAAGTTGCAGCTTTGGTTGCCGAACAAAAGCTGATTGCCAACATTACCGTTGATGCAGATAAAGCTGAAAACATCATTGAGTTAACGGGATTACTGAACAAGCCGAAAGCAGTCAGCTTTGAAGCTAAACCTAACCGTAATGATGTATGCACTTGCGGCAGTGGCAAAAAATACAAAAAGTGTTGTGGAGCCTAAAGCGCCAGCTTTACATGCTAAACACATAGCAACACTTCAAAACAAAGCGGATCTCACGATCCGCTTTTTGTTTTTTGGATATTTTATCAGAACTTAGGTAGAGTGTCTGGCGTTAACTACATACACAATAATAAGGGTGACTTATGAGCACTAACTCGCATTCAGGCAACGACCTGCGTGAAGTAAAACAACTGGGGATGTGGGCATCAATCACCAGTCTAGGGTATATATTTTGGCTTGTTGGCGGCATGGAGCTGGTTGAGCGAATAGCTTATTACGGCGTAAAAGCCTCCGCGGGTTTATATGCAAAATCCCCCGTGTCGGAAGGTGGCTTAGGTATCGACTTACACGATTACGGCATCATCATTGCTGTATGGGCCATGCTACAAACCTTTATTCCTGTATTTACCGGCGGTATCTCAGATCGTGTCGGTTACAAAGAAACCATTTTTGTTTCGACCATTATCAAAATTTTCGGTTACCTCACCATGGCCATATTCCCAGACTTTTGGGGGTTTTTAGCCGGAGCCATGTTGCTTGCCGCAGGTACAGGGGTATTTAAACCCGGTATTCAAGGTACGCTCGTGCTGTCAACAAAGCGCGAAAACACCTCTATGGCTTGGGGTATATTTTATCAAGTCGTGAATATCGGTGGTTTCCTAGGTCCGCTAGTGGCCGTGCACATGCGCCAGTTATCGTGGGACAATGTGTTTTATGCTTGTGCGGCGATTATCTCATTTAACTTCTTATTTTTATTGGCCTATAAAGAACCAGGTAAAGATGAGCGTTTAGCCAGAGCGGCTAAAGTAAAATCAGGTGAAATCCAGCAAGAAGCGTTATGGAAAGATGCACTGCATGAGCTGAAAAAGCCGATCGTGCTTTACTACATGTTAGTGTTTGCTGGCTTTTGGTTTTTATATAACTCGCTATTTGACGTACTGCCTATTCATATTGCCGAGTGGGTTGATACTAGCATTATTGTCACCTCATTATTTGGCCCTGAAGGCACCAGCAACGGCATTTTACAATTCTGGCTTGGTCTGAATAACGACGGTACCAAGGTGATGCCTGAGGGCATGCTAAATCTTAACGCAGGCATGATCATGACCACCTGCTTTTTAGTCGCTGCCTTTACCGCCAAATACCGCATCACCACCGCGATGTTAGTAGGATGTATTTTAAGTATTGCCGCGATTATGTTGGTCGGTGCATTTAATGCCGCGTG
Organism: Shewanella sp. MF05956; assembly: GCF_059758055.1. NCBI lineage: Bacteria > Pseudomonadati > Pseudomonadota > Gammaproteobacteria > Alteromonadales > Shewanellaceae > Shewanella > Shewanella sp. MF05956. Next base: position 289,471 of record NZ_JCAYNV010000002.1, read on the forward strand.
GATGATTGTATTAGCCATTGTGATGTTCTCTTTCGGCGAAATGATGATTAGCCCGAAGAAAAACGAATTTATGGGTAATATTGCTCCTGAAGGTAAAAAAGCCATGTATTTAGGCTTTGTCATGTTACCGCAAGGGATCGGTTGGACATTAGAAGGCTACTTCGCCCCTAAGCTATACCAAATCTATGCTTCAAAAGAGATTATCTCGCGTAATGAGTTAGTCAGCCGTGGCATGAGCCAAAGCGACGTTGATGCGATTCCACAAGGTGAAGCCTTTATGCGCTTAGTAGATTTTACTGGTATGGAAGCTCAGCCATTAACGCATATGCTGTATGAAGCCAATAACATTGGTATGGCATGGTACATCATCGCTGCTATCGGGATTATTTCAGCTGTGGGTATCTTTATCTACGGAAAATGGTTATTGACCATGCAGCGCCAACAAGCCGCGGCGTAATAGCCAGTAGCACTCGATGAGTGTACAGATTCATTAAGCCACAATATCAATACCAATAAGGGAGGCAGCAATGCCTCCCTTTTGCTATCTACGATAAAATGACAGGCTTTATCGAATCTAGAGCGCTTCGCTGCTAGGACGCTACGCGGCTAGAATCTATAAAATCTTAGCAGCGAGTCCAGCCATCATTGTTAGCAAGCCAAAATAACGTTGTCATCCCATAGTAAGAGCCTAGATCGCTTCGCTGCTAGGACTTTACGCGGCTAGAATCTATAAAATCTTAGAAGTGAGTCCAACCATTATTGTTAGCAAGCCAAAATAACGTTGTCATCCCATAGTAAGAGCCTAGATCGCTTCGCTGCTAGGACGCTACGCGGCTAGAATCTATAAAATCTGAACAGCGAAGCAGTCACTACCCATATCGCAGCATTCGTTTTGTTCATTTTCTAGCAGGACAACGTCCGCCCTAGCAGCAAAGCGACCCTAGCAGGACGAAGTCTGTCCTAGCAGCGAAGCGACCCTAGCAGGACAACGTCCGCCCTAGCAGCGTAGCGACCCTAGCAGGACAACGTCCGCCCTAGCAGCGTAGCGACCCTAGCAGCAAAGCGACCCTAGCAGGACAACGTCCGTCCTAGCAGCAAAGCGACCCTAGCAGGACAACGTCCGTCCTAGCAGCGAAGCGACCCTAGCAGGACAACGTCCGTCCTAGCAGCGAAGCGACCCTAGCAGGACAACGTCCGCCCTAGCAGCGAAGCGACCCTAGCTGCACTTATGGATGAAAATCAAACAAAAAAAGAGGGAGGCATTGCTGCCTCCCTCTTGCTTAGTTTCTTAAGTGATGATTAAGAAATGGTTGTTTTTATTCACTTACCTAGTGAGAAGTCGTCGCGTGAACTTTATCAAGGCCGTAAGTTTTACCTTCGGCATGACAAGTTGCACAAGATTCAATCGGTACACCTGCAGCAGACATTACGCTATCACCAGCAACTGTAGCACCATTGCTCTTAAAGTGAGCAAGAGCCGCAGCACCAGAGTGCGCATGACAACTACGACATGCTTCAGCAACAGGAGAGATAAATTCTCCGCCACTGATTGCAATTGAAGTTCTGCCAGAGGTTAACGTACCAGTGCCAGAGAAAAATGGCATAGCATCGCCTGCAGCATTTGCATCTTTATGACACGCTTGGCAATTGGTTTTACTAGCTGGATAGTTAACCCAAGTTTCACCATCTGTACCTAAGTAAATGCCAGCGCCAGTGCTACCCGCAAACATACCGCTGTGGAAACGGTGAGCAACTGTGACTAAGTCACGGTTGTAATATTCTAGGCCTTCAACCACTTCAAACGTTGGTGAGCCATTAGCATCCACACCAGATTGCTTGTACACATCTGCATGATAAGAACCAGGGTAATTGTTGCTATGACAATCGGCACATTGTGTAAAGTTAGTCACACCATGGTTAGGTGATTTAACATGCGCTAAATTGTCATGACATGCATTACATTTCGCTTCATCAGCCGTTGTACGGTCATTACCAGCTTGAGTCGGTGCGCTATAAGCTGTTAGCTCAGGGCTAACAAAACGTAAGTTGTCAGTGGTTTCAACACCCGCTGCAGCAACAGCATCAAACTTGAAGAACTTAGTGACGATATTAGCAGGAACCGCGACGTCACAAGCACCAGTATCTGTGCCTGCACCTGTTGCTAACATAGTATTAATCACTACTTTGCCAGTCGTTGAGTTACCACACATGTTCATTTCTGAAGATACTGAAATTGTTTTTCCATCAAGTTGGTTGGCAGAAAGTGCTTTCGTTAAGGTTATTTTGCCACCACTAACGATAAACATTTCAGGATTAGTTACTGTGTTAACACTCAAACCACGAACATAATCACCATTACTATCAAGAGTACCAATTAACATGTCGTCACCGGATGCTTTCTTGTTCAAGTACTGAGTTAAATCAGTACCATCAGCTGCAACAGCACCATTTAGATTAACGTTATAAACAATCGTTAATACATCTGCAGCAACATCGGCAGAAACAACCTCAAACACTAAGCCAGTTTCGAAAGCATCTCGACGATCAACACCGTGAGCTTCCATTGGGCTTAAACTTCCTGCACCATGACAGCCTGAACAGACCGCATCACTTGAAGGAATAATCCCTCTGTGATTTTCACCGGTAGCTAAATCAACATCAACGTGACAAGACACACACGCCTCAGCATAAATGTTATCGTTCCACTGAGTGCCATTATCATGACAAGCAGTACATTCATTTAGCTCTGTAGGAAAACCAATTTCACCAAACATTTCTTTGGCTTCGCCCGTTAGCGAGTCAGCAATATGATGACCTGCGTGGATAGTGTGGATCATGGCATTGAAGTTAGCGTTATAACCTTTATCAGGATCATCTTGTCCGCCGGCATATGCAGGGTTATGACAAGCCACACAGTTTTCAACTTTTTGATAGTTATGGTGAGCGTCAATGTTAGCGATACGCATATCTGTATCAGCGAAACCTTCCATTGGGCTGTGACATTTAATACATGCCGCATTAGACACTGAGTCTTTTGCTGATACCGCAAGTTCACCAGTAGCAGGAATAAAATCTAACGGTGTCGATAAAATTTTATCGCTGATGCCAGTACCGTCAGCGTCGACCACATCATAGGTGCGGATCATGACACGTACTAAATCATTAGCATTACCACTCGCTAATACAACGGGTGCATTACCTTCATGTGTCCAAGTACCGATGTAAGTACCAGGGTTTGCGGCATCTTCAGTTAATGTACACGCGTCCTTATCACCAGCACTACCGGTAAGGTTACAATACATGCTGTTACCATAGCCATTGGCTAACGTATGGTTAGTCCATAACATTGGCGCACCAGTGTCTGTGGTATTCTCAGACTGACTGGTGACATATAGAGCGACTCTCTCAAGACCAGAGAATGGAACATCTGCATTACCCGTACCTTTACCCGATACGGTAAATTTAATACTAAAAGGTTCGCTACCAACCACAACAATATCGGCTGGATCAAGTTGCAAGTTATAATCGTATGCATTGTTTACGGTAGTTACCGTTAATCCTGCAGAAGTGCCATTAGAACCATCAGCACCAGCAGCACCATCTGCACCAGCAGCACCGTCGGCACCATCACTGCCGTCAGAACCACATCCTGCTAAACCAAAAGCAGCAATGAATGCCGCAGCAAGTAACGTTCTATTATATTTTTTCATTTTAAATCCCCCGATTTAAATGTGTAGGTTTTACACATACAAAATATAAGGAATTAGAGACAAATACCCGCGCGGTGTAACAAACCTGTGATGTTTGGTTGCAAATTCGTTAACAGGAATTGGTGATTTTACTTTTAAGTATCCCAAAATATGAAATAGCCAATTTTATATTTTGTAACCCTAAAGAGGTATTTGTAATGAATGAAAAAGTAGCAAAGGTGATGCAGAACAAAATATGGTTATAAACCACTGATTAAAAAGCTTAAACTATTTCAGCCTAACAGCCTCCCTAACAATAAGCGAGTGCTAATATATTGATATTATGAGTAAAAAAATTAAACCAATAACGCGCGAGTGATATCAATTATCATTTGTTTCACTTCTGCTGAATAGCGTCGATAATGCTCTGCACGTTCAATTAAACAATAATTTGGCATAGGCATCACTGAGTTAAGTCGGTCAAACTCTGAGTCGGGTAAACGCTCAACTCGCAATTGAGGAATTTGCTGTGCAAAAGAGCCCTCATGACAAATAGTCAACGCTAAACTGTCCATGGTCAGCAAATGCCAATACCAATCTTCGAGCTTTTTAACGCACTCAATATCTTCTAAAAGTAAGCCTTCGGTTTGGCAATAAAGCTCTAATGGATCAATACGATTATTAAATCCACGACAACGTAAATACACAATCGAATACTGAATAATGTCTTCAAGTTTTATCGGTTCAGCAACATCCCAAAATGCATGTTGAGTGTGACCCACCACGCATAACGATGTTGCACTACCAATCGGGTGGGCTTCTAACCCGTGGGTATCTTGAGTCTCAAAACCAATACCAAAATCTAAATCGCCGTTATAAATAAGCTCTTCGGTATCGGCTTGCCAACTGTGTAACTTAACCTTGCCAATGGTATTACGCGGGCACAAGCTCAATGCAACGGCAACGCTGGTAATAATACTGGGCGATACCGCAATATTAAGCACAGAATGCTTCTGAAGATTGGTTTTATCTGCCGCCACTCTCTCAATTTGACTCAACATATCGCACAATTGGCAAATAGGTTGATACAAACGCTCAGCTAATGGTGTAGGTTTAAGCCCTTGTTGACGGCGAAAAAACAGCTCATCATTAAAAATAATCCGCAATGAGGTTAAGCAACGGCTAATTTTAGGTGCAGAAACGCTGAGTTCTTTAGCCGCTATATTGGCAAAACCAGTTTCATAAATAATTTTAAACACCATTAAACTAAACACATCTAGTTCACTGACTTTTTTTAGGGCTTGTAAGTCCACATGTCACCTAACGAGCTGTAAAGATGAACATAAATTAGCATATTACAAACAATAAAAAGTTGATCTAGTGCTGAATTATGCAATCTACTTCAGCTTGTGTTAATACACGATATTCACCCGGTAATAAGGCGTTATCGAGCATAATGTTCCCCACGGATTCACGATGTAGAGCAACCACGGGATTACGAAAACGACCAAACATTCGCTTAATTTGATGATACTTTCCTTCCCGAAGTACCACCCTTGCTTGGTGCGTCGACAAAATCGTTAATTGTGCAGGCAAGGTCGTGATGTCTTCAAACTCAAAATACATCCCATTAGCAAAGGCATCGATGTAACTTTCATCAATTGGGTTGGCTAACGTGACAAGATAATGTTTATCGACTTTATGATCTGGCGCCATCAGCGCAGCAGACCACTTTGCATCGTTTGTGATTAACAATAACCCGGTTGAATGTAAATCCAGTCGCCCTGCAATATGTAACATGGTTGGATTAATACCCACGAGTAAACTCAATGCGGTGGGGTGCTTATCATCCACGGTGGCACTGACTACACCGTCAGGTTTATTAAGCATGTAATATTGCTTTTGGTATTGCTGCAGCACCACATCATTACAAACAATATGGCTAAACTCATCGATCTGTAAATCTGGAGATTTAGCCAATTTGTCATCAACAAAGACTTTGTTATCAATCAATAGCTGACGAACCGCTTTTTTTGACACTTGTAACGCACGAGCAATAAACTGATCTAACCGACCACGCTTAGACGCCATAAAACCTCATTAAGAGTGATACCAATTTTATTAAGAATACCTTATTCTGTAACAGGACTACATTAATAAGGAGTAACATGCTTTCGCAACCTGCTAGTACAGATTTGCGCCCAGACATGACCACAGCCGAATTTAAACAGGCGATCAAGTCACTGGACCTATTTTTACAAGAGAACATTTTTCAAAGTGCCATTAACGACACTTTAAATAAGCGATCGCAGTTTTTCGACTCTCTATTATGCCTCCTTTGGCAAGCTCTCGAGCTAGACAATAACCATATTTCACTCAATGCAGTAGGCGGTTATGGGCGACAAACCTTGCACCCATTTTCAGACATTGATATCTGCATCATCCACGACGGACAACTGTCGGCAACCGACGGCGCTAAAGTCAGTGGTTTTTTAACCCAATTGTGGGATATCGGTCTCGACTTAGGCCACGCCGTTCGTAGCCTAGATGACACGTTTCAAGCCTGTAAAGACGATGTCACCATTGCCACCAGCTTGCTTGAAATTCGCCATTTATACGGTAACACCGACCACCAGCAAATCGTTTTAGAGGCATTATACGGCCAGGATTTATGGCAAAGCCAAGCGTTTTTCAATGCCAAACTGAGTGAACAACAAGAGCGCCATGCCAAAGCTCAAGGCACCTCATTTAGTATTGAACCCAACTTAAAAACCAGTCCGGGTGGAATTCGCGATATTCAAACTCTCACGTGGGTTGCCCGTAAACATTTTGGCGTAGCCAGCATGCAGTCATTACGACGCTTTGGCTTTTTAACCAACGATGAATACTCAGAGCTAATGGAATGCCAACACTTTTTGTTTAGGGTACGCTTTGCCCTGCACCAAGCTGCTCAACGCTCAGAAAACCGTTTATTACTGCAACATCAAGCCGAAGTCGCTAAATTAATGGGCTTTGGTGATGGGATGCCAAACGGAGAAAGTGGCAACATTGCCATTGAGAAAATGATGCGTCAGCTGTTTAGGGCAATGAAACGCATTGGTGAATTAAACAAAATTTTAATGGCCTATTTCCAGCGGGAAATCATTCCGCAACTCAATCCCGACATTATCCCAATTAACGATAACTTTGAAATTGTCGACCAATACATTCATGTACGTGATGAAACGGTATTTATCGACCGCACTCAAATCATGGCGCTGTTTGAGTTTATCGCGATTCATCATGACAAAATTATCGGTATTACCGCCGAAACGTTGCGCTCACTGCGCCAAGTAAGACGCCGCTTAATGGGCGACTTACAAGACTTTCAGCGTTGCCGCGAACAATTTAAAGCCATTTTTAACCACCCTCAGGGCATGGGGTTAGCTATTACATTAATGCATCAGCATGGTATTTTGGCCTCTTACTTACCGCAATGGCGTGAAGTCGTTGGCCAAATGCAATTTGATTTATTCCATGCTTATACGGTCGATGAACACACCCATAAGGTGCTTAAAAACATTTATGCCTACGGTAAAGACATTAAAACGCTCGACAAAGATTTAGCGTTAGCAGCTGATATTTACCAAAAAATGTCTAGCAAATCGACCTTGCTATTTGGGGCGTTGTTTCATGATTTAGCCAAAGGCCGCGGCGGCGACCACAGCGAACTTGGTGCGGTAGACGCCAACATGTTTGCCATCTTTCATGGTTTAAAAGTGTCGCAACAAAAACTGATTAGTTGGCTGGTAGAAAACCATTTATTAATGTCTATCACCTCGCAGCGAATGGACATTTACGATCCTGAAGTGGTGAACAGCTTTGCCAAAAAAGTCGGCACTTTAACCCGCCTAGATGCCTTATATTGTCTCACCATTGCCGATATTCAAGCGACTAACGATGACTTATGGAACGATTGGAAAGCCTCGCTATTAAAAGATTTGTACTTTATTACCCGTAAAGCATTACGTGGCGGCTTTGAAAATGTATTGCAAATTCGTACTCTGGTGCGCGAGCACAAACAGGAGGCGCTCAACCTGTTAAATGCAGACGAAGCCACAACCGTAGCCATTAAAACCTTATGGAAACGTTTACCCATCGCGTTTTTTAGTAATGCCGAAGCAGAAGATATTGCCAGGTACACTCAAGCGATATTGCTGCACAACCAAACCCCGGTTGCTGACGGCGAATACAACACCTTAATATTACTCGATGACGCTGTAGTTAAAGGTTGTAGTGACGTATTTGTGTATACCAAAGACAGACATGGGTTGTTTGTTAAATTATTTAATACCCTCGCGGCATTGCGTATTTCGGTCAAACAAGCGCAAATTGCCCGCACGAAAGATGGTTATGTTGTTGAAGCCTTTAAAGTGCTCGATTTTGATGAGAAACCGATCACCAGCGTCCAACGCCGTAAGCAAGTGATGAACAAGTTACATCAAGTGCTAGACAACGATGTCACGTTGCCTAAAAAGCGTGAGTCTAGGCGCCATCAAAGTTTCGACAATCAACCGAGCATTGAGTTTTTGTATTCACGTAAATCGACACGCACATTAGTCAATGTATCGGCCTTAGACACTAGCGAATTTATGGAGCAAATCGCCAGTGCCTTTAGAACTCTCGACCTTAATATCCACTCGGCCACGATCAGCACGGTCGGTGAACGGGCAGATAACGTGTTCTCAATATCCAATAAGCAAGACCAGCAATTAACAGCAGAAGAACAACAACAACTGTCTGTTGAGTTAGTCAACGCCATCACCGGCTAAATAACACACATTAGCCATAGTCATTGATTTGTACTTTGCTTTGAGCAAATCAATGGCTATGCGATAATCTCAACAATTTCATTGTCGATTTTAGGTCATCATGTCATCAGCGTTTACGTACACCAGCGAATATGTACTCGATAAAGCTTACTTTGAAGAATGCTTTACCCAGTCTGTCGACCCAAAAATACCACCCAAGCAATACCTTAAAACCGCAATATTTGCGATTATCGGGTTAGGCATATTACTGCTCGATAACGTCAGTCAATTAGCGGTGAGCAGTAAAGAAACCTACTATTTAGGGTACTTCTTTATTGGTTTAGCCGTGGTCGAATGGCTAAGTATCCGCTTTAAAAAAACCTGGTGGTTATGGCGACAAATGATGAGTAAAGCCGCGGGTGACACAGTAACACTCGTCATTGATGATCAAGGTATTCATAGTCAATCGACTCATGTAAATCAACAAATTTTATGGACTGAAGTTTACCGCATCAGCCAAACCGATGCGGGCTTTTTAATTGCACTGCAAAAAAGTACAACCTACTTGTCTAAACGTTGTTTAGATGCTGCAAGTATCGAGTTTATTACTAGTAAACAATCGTAAAAAAGCTAGGCTAATGCCTCGCTAACGCGTTGCTGAATATGGCTGAGCACATCCTGTTCAAACCAAGGATTACGGCTCAGCCAAATATTATTACGCGGGCTGGGGTGCGGCAGAGGGACGCAAAGTGGCCCAAAGCTGCGCCATTGTTTTACTGTTTCGGTGAGGGTTTTGGGTTTGCGAATTAGCGGATGATTGGCTAACTCATTAGTGATTAAACGCTGATGGCTTAAATAATAATGTTGAGCATATTGGCCAACTAATAATATTAATTCGACTTGAGTTAAGTGAGCTAATAATAATGCATGCCACTTAGGGGCGCATTCAGGCCTTGGTGGTAAATCACCCGATTGACCTTTCTTGGCGGTCGCTGCGCTATAACTCCCTGGATAACAAAAGCCCATTGGCATAATGGCAACCTGCTTAGCATCGTAAAACACCTCACGGCTTACACCCAACCATTCACGCAATCTGTCACCACTGGCATCATCAAAAGGAATGCCCGTGTCATGCACTTTACGCCCAGGCGCCTGACCAATAATCAATACCTTGGCTTGAGGGTCTATTTGCACCACAGGGCGTACACCATGTGTTAATGATGCCGCACAAAGCTGACATTGATTAACCTGCTTGAGCAGCACTTCAAAATCGCTCATATAAATATTCCCTTTTACACTCTATCCAAAGGAACTAAGCTGCAGTAGTATTTGTCAAAATAACAAAGTTCTCCCAGAAGGAACAACCATGCCATCTCTTATTACTAGCAAAACAATGACCCGCCTTACCCTTGCGACAATATTGGCCAGTTGCGCTGTACTTAGTTTTAGCGCAAGCGCATTACCACAAGCACCTGATAAAGATGTTGCCTCGCTCAAGCAAGCTTGCCAACAAATCGCGCTTGAAGACCAATTACCTGAAGCAGAAATCCCGTCTTTTCTTTTAGACTGTGTCAACGACCAGTTAACCGAAATGGGTTATGAGCGCATAGCTAGCCTAGATTAAATCTAGGCTTAGATTAAACAAATACTAGCTTCCACATTAATAAAAAACGCCGTTAAGGCGTTTTTTTGTGGCTATTACAGCATATAAAGCCTTTAAAAAGCCTGACAAAAAATGGCTATCGATGCGCCAATGGCCACAAACCATGATAACGATCGTAACGTGCCGTAATTAAGTAAATACATGGCATGGTAAACCACGCGAGCAACAACGTGTACTATGGCTAATAGTGCCACCACATCAGTGACGTTATTAGTAATTAACGCTGTCAGCACTGCAATCCCAAATACCATTAACGACTCAAATGCATTTTGATGCCCAGCTAAAGCACGTGCACCAAAACCGGTAAGCAGTGCTTGTTGCGCACGCGGATGGTTATTGTCATAACGGCCAGACTTACCCATCGCTATGGCTAACGGAACCTTGGCGGCATATGGCAGTAACATGGCAATCAGTAAACAAATCAATATGGTATGCATGGTATCCCTTCTCTATTTCTTTTTTAAGTTATTAAGGTCTTGATGACCATCAAAACAATGGCCTGTGATGACTCGTTAGGCAAATGCTGGGTGATATTTTTCGCTATTGCAGCGCATTCTTGTACCAACAAAACACCTATCTTTAAATTGTTTTGTATCAAACGGTTAAATATTAACATTAGCTAAACTATATGATTTAGACACAAATACCAACCTGATTGATAGGTCTAACTATACTTTATCTTGAAAGTTATTCCCCTCCTGCACGGTCAATACTGATAACTCCTAACAAGTGTGGTAGCTGCAGCAAATCAAACTTGTCACGAGTCAACAATAATAAGCAGTAATCACACAATCAACATTGTAAGGAAGACAATATGAATACCAAAGCACAAACCAGCTTAACAGGTGCAGCACTCGCATTGGCTATGGCCAGTTTATCGGGTCAGGCAATGGCGGCAGAAACCAGTACTGCGCCCATGGCCGCTGGTGAAACAGATCTAGTACATTGTTACGGCGTTAACGTCTGTAAGGGTCACAACGATTGTAAAACAGCCGACAACGCCTGTGGCGGTCAAGCAAGCTGTAAAGGTACAGGCTTTGTGGGTATGCCATCTAAAGCGTGTGCCGATGTGGGTGGCACACAAAAAGACGATTGGGTTGGCAAGGTCACTAAAGCTGATTTAGTACACTGTTACGGCGTAAATGTCTGCAAAGGCCACAATGATTGTAAAGGCGCTGATAATGCCTGTGGCGGTATGGCAAGCTGTAAAGGCACTGGTTTTGTTAGCACTACAGCAAAATCTTGTGCAGATATTGGCGGTAAAACAAGCTAGTTGATTTACGTAAATTGATTTAAGTTAATTTACCGCAATAGTTAAACTCAAGGTTGATGGCCCTAGTGCCTCTATTCCAACTAGGGCATCAACCTATTAATCATAATGATGAGATCGCTCAATGCCAGAATCAGTAATAAAACAAGACTTTCTCGGATTTGGTTTAGGGTTACGCACCGATCATTTCGAGCATATTTTACAACACCAACCTGATGTTGATTGGTTTGAGGTGTTGTCAGAAAACTTCCTAGTCGCAGGCGGTAAACCGCGTTACTATCTTGATGCGATAGCTGAACAATATCCCGTGGTAATGCATGGCGTGTCGATGTCAATTGGCAGTACCGATCCATTAGATATGGATTACCTTAAAGTCTTAAAAAAGCTCAGTAACGACATTCAACCAAAATGGATTTCAGACCATATTTGCTGGACATCTATTCATGGTGTTAATAGCCACGATTTATTACCTCTGCCCTATACCGAAGAAACCATTAAGCATGTGGCTGAGCGGGTGCGTCAAGTTCAAGATGTGTTAGGTCGCCGGATATTACTCGAAAATGTGTCGAGCTATTTGTCTTATCAAGATTCGACCATGGACGAATGGGACTTTTTAAGCCAAGTGGCAGAAGCCGCAGATTGCTTGATATTACTCGACATTAATAACATTTATGTCAGCGCCCGTAATCATCATTTTAATCCGCTGGATTACCTTAAAAAGATCGATCCTCGCCGAGTACAACAATTTCATTTAGCTGGCCACAGTGATTACGGCGATTATGTTATCGACACCCACGACCACGATGTGCCGCCGTCTGTTTGGACACTATATCAGGCAGCACTTGAGCGCTTTGGCCCCATTAGTACCATGATAGAGCGCGACGCCAATATTCCGCAATTTCCTGCACTTTATGATGAATTACGCCAGGCTAAACACATTGCCGAACTCACCTTTGCAGACAGTACCCAAGCAGAATTTCACACGTTAAGTCAGTCTCGATTGGGTCATCAATCACCAACAGGTAATCATAAAGTAGATAATAAGCAAATATTACGGGTACCATCATGAGCCGCTTAGCTGAAATACAACAGCAGTTTATGGCGTATTTATTGTCAGATGAGACCAACAATGACCACAGTACATGTCAATCCGCTATGCAGGCTAATGTATCTCAACAAGCTGGGATAAGCGCAGATATTCGCTTAGCGATTTACGCCAATGCATATCGAATTCGACTAAAAGAAACCATTGAAACCGACCATGAAATACTAGGCCGCTATTTAGGTGATGATCTGTTCGATAAGATGGCTGCTGACTACACGCGCGCGCATCCGTCGGCCAATCAATCTCTGAGGCAATTTTGTGATGCTTTGCCCGATTTTTTACAGCAAGATTTATTTTTTAAACAACATCCTATTATTGCTGATTTAGCTCGATTTGAACGACGCTTACTTAATGCTTTTGACGCTGCCGACAGCACTAGCGCGAGCTTTAGCGATTTGCAGGCTATATCGCCAGAGTTGTGGCCTAATTGCTGTTTGCGCTTTCATCCCAGCGTACAAATATTTACCTTTAACAGTAATGCCGTCGAAGCCTGGCAAGCATTAAAAGCCGATTCCACGCCACCCGCACCTGATTACCTGTCAACTAGAGCCTGGTTACTATGGCGCGGCCAAACACGCTTAACCGAATTTGCCTCCCTCACCGCAGCACAACATGCCTTATTACTGGGCTTTATTCAGGGCAACAACTTTGCCGAGCAGTGCGAACAAATGCTCGAATGGCACGACGAACAATCAGCCCCAATGATGGTATTGCAGACCATGCAAACCTGGTTTCAACGCGGCTTAATTCGAGCGGTAGTAAGTAGCTAATTTACGTTAACTCATGTCTGGACAAAGCTTGATAACTACCTTCTCGTCGTCCCGGCAGTGCTTTTGAGCCGGGATCCAGGTGTTTGTTTGCTTTGTACTTATGTACTTTATGGCCTGCGGCCACTAACGTCGTGGCGCTTCGCCCACACCAGAGCAAAGGGGTAAAGCGCTTGTACCCCTTTGCAAACCCTCAGCGTTCCGGCAACATTTTCGCTTTTTAACCAAAAAACAGCAGCGAAAAAATTGCGACGGAAAATTATCGAGCTTTTGACCGCATATTTATCCCTCTTCGGCCACCTCTTTATGGTAAAGAATGAAAATGCTAACGCTTCAGATGGGAGTCTGATGTGAATGGATTCACAAATGTCGTGGTGGCATGGATGCCAAGGAACGACCCTTCCCCTCCAAAGCTAGCCCGCTCTGATAGGCAGGATGCCTGAATGCCTTGAAGCACATGGATGTGCGTGAAAGGCCATGGCTAGCTCACGTCATTTTCTTCAACGGCCTCAAGTTCAGAGTTGAATTTGAGCATTTGAAAGCTAAGACCAACTCCTTTTTGGACAAAAGTGGCTAGAATTTATTTTTTATAACGTTGCCCATATAAATTCTAACCCCACGAAATTACTGCTCATGCTCTATAAAAGAACAGTTGTATTAGGGAGGAGTATTTTCTGAGCTAACGATAGTTTGTCCTTTGTCTGGCCATGTCCGATGATTTATTAACTTTGGAATGTTATGGCTTTCGGCCTCTTTCTCTTTCGCATTCTTCCGCATGAGTTGTTGAATCAAAGTACATCGAGTACAAAACATCATCGCCTGTTTGAGTTATGCTTATTTCATATTTTAGCTTACCATCGACAATACTTGGATATATATTCACCCCATGAATATCGATATTTTTATAAAAATCATCAGACTTATTAAGGCATTTACTCCTGAGTTTATTTTTGTGAAATACATCTTTTATCGAAAAAATAAAATCTAAAGCATTAGCATCAATATACAAAGACTTCCCATCATGATCTTGTGTATAACGAATATAGTCTGAACAAGCTCCATTGATAGACCTGCCAACATATATATATGAATTTAAGGTGTACACTCTAGATGATAGTTCATGTTTATTTTCCATTTCCACACAATATTTATCAAAAATGAATTCAGGCTGTTTGATGTAAACGACAGCACCTTCATTCTCTTGCCCTATATTGTACAATTCACTAGAGCAGTGAGTCGCTTCAGAATTTAGGCATAAACCTTTCATTTGCTCAATAAAAGAGCTGCTACTATAAGCTTCAGTAGCATTTAAAAATAATGGAAAAAAGAATAAAAAAAGTATTAATTTTTTCATTATGATGTTGCTCCACTAATCATATTTACTGTTATGTTTCTAATATTCAGGGTACGCGCATAAAACAATGGAGATACCTAAATCAGCAGTGTTTTTTAATAACGGTGGTTCTAAATAGATGCTCATATTTATGCTGTCAACACAAAACCAGCCAACAAAGTATTCAATTACCCCGCCAGTAGAGCGCAATTTATTGAAGAAGTCTTTGTGCTTTTCTAATTCTGCATTTTTTTGAGCTATGAACTCTTCGAATAAAACGTCTTCTGCATCTATTCGTTTGCCATCACATAAATCTAAATTCCAGAACATGTCCTCATATGAACCACCAAAAAGCCTACCGTTTTTAGTTATCCTCAAGTCACCTGTGTCATGTGAGTTCGTAGGTGATAAAGATAACGTGTCACTTATCGTTTTGGCATCAACTTTGGGATGTGAAATTTTTAATGAGACACTAAACTTATAATCTGGCACTGACTATCCCTAGAAACATAAAATTTTAGTATTTATGCGCTGCTCTATTTGCTAAGCATAAATCGCTTGTTGGACTTGGCCGATGATACATCCAAATTAATCGGTACGATTTATGCTATAGGAGTTTGCTTTTTAACGGTAGTGGTATTTTGTACAACCTTTCATCTAATCGTCTGTTCTAATTATACCTTTTAAGGTGGGATTGATGATGTTTAATCTTTTTCATTGCTCGGTTATTGCCTTTCCCCTGATACACCTTGCTAACTCGGAATGAGGAAAACGAGTAATATGCCTTGCTTTAAAGGGATTGATTCAACTCTGAACCTGAGGCCGTTGATGAAAATAGCGTGAAGCTCACATGGATGTGAGCTTAGCTTTCGCGGTACAGGATGTACCATCGGAAGCGTTAGCATTTTCGAATAAGGCTGAGGCAGTTACCCAATAAAGTCAAAAGCAGGATCAATCCCCATGGCGACTTTTCGCTGTTTGAAAATGTTGCGGGGCGGCTGGGAGATCCAAGAGGGAACAGCCGTTGGTTTCCTCTTGGTCTGGTGTGGGTGAAGCGCCACGACGTTGGTGGCCGCAGGCCATAAGTACAAAACGACCAAACAACAAAATAACACCTGGATCCCGGCTCAAAAGCATTGCCGGGAAGACGTATCTAATTGAGCTTACTTGTCGCTGGAAGCAAAGCCTCACAAATCGAAACGGCACCTAGACACTATAATGATGAATAGTCATTTTATTACAACTGAAAGCGTATCGCTTAGTCACTCACTTTTGGGCAAAGGCGTGTTTAAAAGTGGCCTAGTCAATGACCGTCAATTTCACAAAATGACTAAATCTCTACTACGTTCTGCCTCTGATAATGTTAAAATCTGCGCATCAGAATTACCGAGAAACTCAATGTTTATCCATCATGTTAACGACATCGACTGGCTAGTGATCACAGCTTTTGAAGAACTGAAAACGATGTTTATCGAAGAAGCCGGTACGATACCCGCTTGCTTCTCTACCGCCAGCGAATTGAACTTGGTTGATCAAGCCAAGCGCACTTATGGATATTTGCCTGCGCACAGCGGCGTAATCACCGATATAGGCACATATCAAAGACAAGGTAACGAAGAAGATTTGAACCCACAGCTTGCCTGCTTTGTTGAGGGGCGTGGTCGGGTATTTATCTATCACGGCGGCTTTGTAGCTTTTGTGGATGACGAGCAAACCTTTATTACCCGAATAGACTGAAATTATTCAGTAAGTTGAAGACTTTTTACAAAAGAATAGGTGAGCTGGCCATATTTGAACCAATTTTTGGTGAAAAATGAGTTAGAAGCCCAATCAATATGCCCAATTTGCTGCAACTGAAATCATTGATGATTCCGTTACTTTGTTCACCAATAAAAGGCACAACACATACTCCAACTCGCTAGTTCCCGATAAACTTAAACCATAAAAAAGCCCCTACCCATAAAATGAGAAGAGGCTTAATGGTCTATTCGGTGGTCTAGATCACATCAAACAGCACAACAATAAATCAATAAATCAATAATCAAACCCAAGTTGCGCTTTAATGCCGTCATTAAACGCGTGCTTTATCGGCTGAACCTCGCTGACTGTATCGGCTAACTCAATGATGTCACGATGACAGGCGCGGCCGGTGATAATGACATGCTGCATTGGAGGGCGGTTTCTCAAAGCCGTTAATACTCGCTCAAGGTCGATGTAGTGATAACTGACCATATAGGTTAACTCATCTAGCAACACCATGTTTATCGATTCGTCTTTGAGAATTTTTTCGGCTTCAATCCAGGCTTCCATTGCAGCTTGGGTGTCTTTTTCTTTGTCTTGAGTTTCCCAGGTAAAACCGGTTCCCATGACATGAAACTCAACGCCTGCGCCTTCTAATAAATTACGCTCGCCACAAGCCCAGGTGCCTTTAATAAATTGCACTACAGCCGCTTTATGACCATGACCCACAGCGCGAGTAACTGAGCCAAAACCTGAGGTTGATTTTCCTTTGCCGTTACCGGTTAACACTAACAAAATACCCTTTTCATCTTGCGCTGCAGCAATTTGGGCGTCCACGCCTTGCTTTACTTTTTGCTGACGCGCTTTGTGACGCTCTGCTTTAGTGGCATCAATCGCGTTGGTTTGTTCAGTTTGTTGGTTATCCGTTGTCATAGCTGTATTCCTGTCAATGTGCTCATATTCAAATGCGCTTATATTACGCCAACAATACGAGCGATTGGCTGCAAATGGATCTGATTAATCGGTATTTGTTGTACATCGAGTGCATGTACGCTGAAGTCTTATTGCTTATTGCTATTGCTTTAACGCTAATGGCAGCCCTGCGACCACTAGCGTTACTTGATCGGCCATATTGGCGATAGCTTGATTTAACCACCCTGCCTCATCGACAAATTGACGATTGAGCTCGCCCATAGGCACAATTCCTGATCCAACTTCGTTACTCACTAACACCACATCACTGCGTAATTGAGTGAGGCATTCAAGCAGTAACGACTTTTGTTGTGGCCAACGGCCAGGATTGGGGTCGAGTAAATGATTGGTTAATAGCAGCGTTAGGCAGTCGACTAAGATAACTTGTTGCGGCTTATCAATTGCCTTTAAGGTTTGGGCAACATCAAAAGCTTGTTCGTGTAGTGTCCAGCTATGGGCGCTGGACACTCGGTCTTGCTGGTGTTTGGCAATACGTTGAGTCATTTCATGGTCTAGCGCTGTTGCAGTCGCAACATATACACATGAGTAACCGATGGCGGCGTATTCGGCAACACGCTGCTCAGCAAATCGACTTTTGCCACTGCGCGCGCCGCCCAACACCAAATGAATCACTAGCTTAACCCTACCGCTAATATCACTAAGTAACAGCAAACTTCGCTAATTTGTTGCGCCGCGCCCAAGGTGTCGCCTGTGTAACCACCAATCTGTTTGCGGAAAAAACCACCCAACAAAATACGGACTAACCACAGGGTAATGAATAACACAAAAGCAGCTAGGCCATTAAGCCATAACAGTACAAAAATGCCACTGGCGATCAAAATAAACAAATCGTTTAATTGCTGATCTTGGGCGACAGGTTTTGATTTACTGCTAGCATCATCACGAACATATTGCTCACTGAAAATTAAGCTCGATGCCACCACGCGGCTAAGGGTATGTCCGGCAACGAGCGCGCTAACGGCAGCCATTGGGCTATAAAGCGCAAGTTCAACCAATAATTGCCATTTAAGCAACAACACTAACCCTAACGATAAGGCACCATAACTGCCTAGGCGCGAATCTTTCATGATGCGCAGCTTGTCTTCTACTGTCCAGCCACCGCCAAAACCATCTGCGGTATCAGCTAGGCCGTCTTCATGGAATGCACCGGTAATAAGCACACCCGCAACCATCGACAATAAAATCGCAATGCTGGCTGGTAAAATTAACTGCGCCAACCAAAACACTAACGCACAAATTAAGCCGATAAGTAAACCGACTAGGCCAAAATAACGACTGGCCTTGTTGAGTTTGTCACTGTCGATCACTACCCAGGATGGTATAGGGATGCGAGTAAAAAAACTCATCGCCACAAAAAATAAATTTAACTGCCGCAACCATTTTATATCGCCAGACATTTTGTTCCCTTAAACCACATTATTAACGCCAGCATTATCAAAACTGGCCATTTGATTGTAAAAATTCACTGCGGCTTGTATCAAAGGTAGGGCCAATGCTGCGCCAGTCCCTTCTCCTAGCCTTAATCCTAACGACAACAACGGTGTTGCCTGCAACGTTTGTAGCATTAACTTATGCCCTTGCTCGTGCGACTCATGAGCAAACACTAAATAATCGTTTGATTGTGGTGCTAATTTTAGCGCAACTAATGCCGCAGCAGTAGCGATAAAACCATCAATGACCACTAATATTTTTTGCTCAGCTGCCGCCAAAATAGTGCCGGCCATTTGCACGATTTCAAAACCGCCCAAATGCGCTAGAATCGACTCAATGGACGTCAGTTCATTACGATGCAAATCAATTGCTTGATTAATTAATGTGATTTTTTTTACTAACGTCGCATCATTAATGCCTGTGCCGCGCCCGACACATATTTCAACATCAAGATTTAGCACTGCCGCCATTACCGCCGCTGCCGCACTGGTATTGCCAATGCCCATTTCGCCTAATGCAATAATCGTTGTGCCATTATTAACATGTCTTGCGACTAAATCCTTTGCCAGTTCAAATCCTTGTCGAACTTGTGCCAACGACATCGCCGGCTGTAAATGCATGGCTTGGGTTCCTGCACCTAAGCGCTGATTGACCACACCACTGTCGCGATCTAATGGCTGTAAAATGCCGCAATCGATGACTTCTAACGCAAACCCCACCTGGCGACAAAATACATTAATCGCCGCGCCGCCATTAATAAAGTTATGCACCATTTGAGTGGTCACTTCGCTTGGGGCAATTGACACACCGTATGCGGCGATACCATGGTCGGCAGCAAACACTAACAACGTCGGCTTAGTGATGTGCAAAGCCACATCTGCAACTTGGTGACTCATTAACGTTTTATCACGGTTATATTGCACTCGTGCAATTTGCAATGCCAACGACTCAAGTTGTCCTAATGCACCAAGCGGCTTGGTTTTTTGATTAATGTTGTGCTCAATGGCATCATCGTATTCGCGACTCGGCGCAGTAATGGTAAATAACGACTCTGCTATCGATTGCGATATAGGCTTGGGCATAGATTGCGGTATAGATGCTGGCATAGATTTCGATATAGATAGTGGCTTCACTTCTTCATCCTGTTATCGACGGTGACGTAAAATAAACAAAAAGAACACACTGCCAAGTGATGCAGTAATGATACCGACAGGTAATTCTTGATTGCCTAATAAGCAGCGCGCAATCACATCAATCCACACCATAAATAAACCGCCCAATACCGCAGTTAATATCATCGGCTGACGTCCGGAAAACAATAGCCTAACCGTATGTGGGATCATTAACCCCACAAAACCAATACCGCCACAACTGGCCACTAACATGGCGGTAATTAATGAACACAGCAACAGCATGCTTAAGCGCAATTTTGCCACATTAACCCCAAGGGTATGCGCGCTTTCATCACCGGCTTGCAGCGCCATAATTTGTCGTTTAAAGGCGAGCATAATCAGTAAGCTCGCGCCAACGGTTACCGTAGGCAGCCATAACTGTGCCCAACTGGCTTTAGCAAAACTGCCTAAACTCCAAAATAGCACTGATGCGGTCGCTTGCGGGCTTGAAAAATACAGTAATAAACTGGTTAAGGCGCCGAACAGAAATGACGTCGCGACCCCAGATAACAACATGCGCTCAACTTGGCTGGTACGGCCAATACCCGACAATGCGACCACCAGCAGCACGGACAACGTGGCCCCAATAAAGGCACCCACAGGTAAACTGAGCATCGACCAGGACCACCAGGGTTGTTGTCCAACAGACGATACCAGTAGTGCTCCGTCAAACAACTGAGCAAATACTCCCGTTTGGCTGAACAGCGAAATCACCACCACTGCGCCAAATGACGCTCCTGAGCTAATGCCAAATAAATACGGATCGGCAAGCGGATTACGCGTTACCGTTTGCAGCACACTCCCTGCAATAGATAAACCGGCACCCGCCACAAACGCCAGTAAAATACGCGGTAAACGCAGCTCAAATATAATCCGTTGAGTTAAACTGCTCACCGGCGAAGTGTTATCCGCGCCAGTAATGCCGCCAAGTATGTCTGCCGGTTCTGGCGCAGGGTTATTGCTAAACAAGGATTTAAACACGCTGATGACATCTGTAAAACTAATGTTAGCGGCACCAAAACTGGCAGCAAAAAATGGCGTGAATAGCGTCGCCACAACAATGACGACTAACACACAATAGTATCGAGTTTGAGCCGGGTTACTCATCTTGTTGGCTCGCTCTGTTGGCGGTTTGATAACCATAAAAATAACTGATCAATGGTTTTGCATGCTGAGGATGAACATTCACCTCGCAACACACGCCAAACACATCACTGATTTGCCGCTCAGTCAGCACCGCGGTCGGATGACCTTTAGCAATAAGCTTACCCTGATCCAGTAACAGTAATTTGTCACACATGGCGCTGGCTAAATTTAAGTCGTGAATCGATGCAATCACGCTGATCCCAAGTGAAGCCACTAATTCCAAAATTTGAATTTGATACCGAATGTCCAGGTGGTTGGTGGGCTCATCTAAAATAAGGATTTGCGGCTGTTGTACAATGGCACGCGCAATAAGGGCACGTTGTTTTTCGCCGCCAGACAAATGTTCGTAAGGTTGTTGGCCATGCTGACTAAGGCCAACTTTAGCTAAAGCGCTGTTAATTAACTCGCGGTCATGTTGAGTTGTCGCATCAAATAAGCCTTTATGTGGTGTTAACCCCATGGTGACTAACTGCTCTGTCGTCAGGTCAAAGTAATGCGGCGTATCTTGTTGTACTACGGCAACCGTGCGCGCTAATGCCTTAGCTGAATAGGTCGTTAACTCTTTGCCAAACAAGTCAATATTGCCGCTGCTCGGGACAATATAACGGTATAAGCAACGTAATAGGCTCGATTTACCCGCGCCATTTGGGCCAATTAGCCCTAACATTTGCCCTTTCGGTAAGCTGAAATGAATATCGGCGAGAATGGTTTTACCGTTAACTTGCCAAAATAGGTGTTCAACATCTAATACTGACTCAGGCATGCTTTACACCTTCCCATGCCCAACATACTTCAATGAATATCAACATAATAACTCCCCTAAGTCACCCGCTTAGGTATGGGGGTTGAGGCAATTTAAAGCTGGTATCTGACTTATATTCAACGGCGAGTTGAATACCTACAGTTGCGGGTACAGTTTGGGCTTAACCCAATTCCCAATACTTTGAATTACATAATGATTAACGTGTATCTACCGCCACTTGTTGCGGCCAGTTTATCCTAAAGCTAACCTCAGGTTGAAACACTGAATTAGCAGCTAAAGGTGTATTACTGTCGCTAGGCTCAGTCCAGTACACATCAACAGACATAATAGCAGCATAGGGGATGGCTAGGTTAGCGAATAATCCGTTGTTTTGGCTGGCATTAAGCACATGCGCCATAATGCAACGCATTACCCCGCCATGAGTAATGACTAAGGCTTGCAGATGATTAGCTTCTGGCTCATTTGCAAGGTTAAGTGTTTGCCACATACTGTCGACTACCACCATAAAGCCTTGCTGCACCCTGTGATAAAAATCCACCAAACTCTCACCCTTATCTGGTGTATTCGCCACTTTCCATGGGTCTTGCCAGTACGCATCAAATTGGCTTGGACTGGCTTGATAAATCGCATCATAAGTTTGCCCATCCCATACGCCAAAATTGACCTCTTGTAAGGCTGGCAATGTCGTTAATGGTATGGATAACTGCTGCGACAGCGTATCGGCAAAGTGCTGACAGCGCACTAAAGGAGAGCTAAATATTTGCTTAATGGGTAAAGGCACACTACTAAAGGCTTGGCGCATTTGCTCACGCCCCTGCTCTGTGAGCGCAACATCAATTTGGCCACGGGCAATGTCACCGCCTTCGCACTCGCCGTGGCGTAAAAAAATGATTTTAGCTTGTTTCATTTAAATCAACCTCAGCCTTGCCCTTGTGATAAAAACTCGCGTACTATAGCCGTCTATACGTTTATATGTCCAAACACATTCTGAGTAGATAAGCATGTAAGTTAGCCCATTGATGAGCTCAATGAGGATATCGCCCTTTTAGATTGATTTAAGGGTATGCTTATCTTAATCAAGGTATCAAGCAATATAGTGATAAAAAGGTAACTGTTTATGGCGAAGTCGACTTCTCACAGTCAAACACTTGAACAACTTAACGCATTGTTAGCAGAGCGTATTGTGATTTTAGATGGTGCGATGGGCACCATGATCCAAGATCATAAGTTGGAAGAAGAAGATTATCGCGGCGAACGCTTTAAAGATTGGCATTGCGATGTTAAAGGTAATAATGACTTATTAGTGCTCAGCCAACCCGAGTTGATTAAGGCCATTCATGTCAAATACCTGCTTGGCGGTGCCGACATCATTGAAACCAATACCTTTAACGCCACCACTATCGCCATGGCCGACTATGACATGCAAGCCTTGTCGGCAGAAATTAACCTTGAAGGTGCCCGCGTAGCCCGCCAGGCTGCCGATGAAGTAGCAGCACAAACAGGCACGCCTCGTTATGTTGCTGGGGTGCTTGGCCCAACCAACCGTACCTGTTCTATTAGCCCAGATGTTAACGATCCTGGGTTTCGTAATGTCAGTTTTGATCAATTAGTCGAAGCCTATGTTGAATCAACCAGCGCCTTAGTTGAAGGTGGTGCCGACATTATTATGGTCGAAACCATTTTTGATACCTTAAATGCCAAAGCCGCATTATTTGCCATTGAAAAAGTGTTCGATCACATTGGCGAGCGCTTACCGGTGATGATCTCGGGTACCATTACTGATGCATCCGGTCGTACCCTTACCGGGCAAACCACCGAGGCATTTTATAACTCGCTGCGCCATATTAAGCCATTATCGATTGGCCTTAACTGTGCCCTTGGCCCAAAAGAGCTGCGCCCCTACGTTGAAGAATTATCACGCATTGCCGAATGTTATGTGTCTGCCCACCCAAATGCGGGCTTACCTAATGAGTTTGGTGGTTATGATGAAACCCCAGAAGAAATGGCCGAAGTCATTACTCAATGGGCTGAAGCTGGCATGCTTAATATTGTCGGCGGCTGTTGTGGTAGCACACCGGCCCACATTAACGCGATTCGTGAAGCGGTACTTAGACATGATCCAAGACAGCTCCCCGACATTCCTGTCGCCTGTCGGTTATCGGGTTTAGAGCCATTAACAATTGATCACAACTCATTATTTGTTAACGTCGGCGAACGTGCCAACGTAACAGGCTCGGCTAAATTTTTACGCTTAATCAAAGAAGAAAAATTTGAAGAAGCACTCGATGTTGTCCGTGAGCAAGTTGAAAACGGCGCACAGATTATCGACGTCAACATGGACGAAGGCATGCTCGACGGCGCCGCGTCGATGACCAAGTTTTTAAATCTCATTGCCTCAGAACCAGACATCTCACGCGTACCTATCATGATCGACTCATCAAAATGGGAAGTGATTGAAGCGGGTCTTAAATGCGTGCAAGGCAAGTCGATTGTTAACTCAATTTCGATGAAAGAAGGTGAAGAAGCCTTTATTAAACAAGCCACATTAGTAAAACGTTATGGCGCGGCGGCCATTGTGATGGCGTTTGATGAGCAAGGCCAGGCCGATACTCGTGCCCGTAAAACCGAAATTTGTACCCGTGCATATCGCATTTTGGTTGATGTGGTTGGCTTTGCCCCAGAAGATATTATTTTCGACCCGAACATTTTTGCTATCGCGACCGGCATTGATGAGCACGACAACTATGCTGTCGACTTTATTGAATCAATCAAAGACATTAAATCGACGTTGCCACACGCCATGATTTCAGGTGGTGTGTCTAACGTGTCGTTCTCGTTCCGCGGCAATAACCCAGTGCGTGAAGCCATTCACGCAGTGTTTTTATACCATGCGATTCAGGCGGGTATGGACATGGGGATTGTAAACGCAGGTCAATTAGCGATTTATGATGACATTGACCCAGAGCTTAAGCTTAGAGTCGAAAACGTGGTACAAAACTTACCTTGCCCAGTGGCCGATTCAAGCAACACTGAACAACTGTTAGACATTGCCGAAAAATATCGCGGTGATGGCTCGCAAGTGGCTAAAAAAGAAGACCTAGCATGGCGCAGCTGGCCAGTATCGAAACGTTTATCGCATGCTTTAGTTAAAGGTATCACTGAGTTTATCGATGAAGACACCGAAGCTGCTCGTCTTGAAGCCACCCGCCCACTTGATGTGATTGAAGGTCCATTAATGGATGGCATGAACGTGGTAGGTGACTTATTTGGCGCCGGCAAAATGTTTTTACCCCAAGTGGTTAAATCGGCCCGAGTAATGAAAAAAGCGGTCGCCTATTTAAACCCGTATATCGAACTTGAAAAAGTAGAAGGTCAATCCAACGGTAAAATTTTGATGGTTACCGTAAAAGGCGATGTGCACGACATCGGTAAAAACATTGTTGGCGTGGTATTAGCGTGTAATGGTTTTGAAGTCTTCGATTTGGGTGTCATGGTGTCGGTTGAGAAAATCCTCGACGCCGTGAAAGAACATAACATCGACATTATCGGTATGTCAGGACTTATCACCCCAAGCCTGGACGAAATGGTGCACAACGTGAAAACCTTCCACCGTGAAGGCTTAACCATACCAGCCATTATTGGCGGTGCTACTTGCTCTAAAATTCATACAGCAGTAAAAATTGCCCCACACTATCCACACGGTGCGATTTACATTGCCGATGCCTCACGCGCTGTGCCAGTCGTGTCGAAGCTCATTAATAACAACACTCGCCAAGCTACCATTGACGAAACCTATGCAGAATACGACATCATGCGTGAAAAACGCCTGTCGCAAACCAAGCGTAAAACCATCGTATCAATTGAAGCAGCACGTGAAAATCGTTGCCAACATGACTGGGAAAACTACACCCCATTCACCCCTAATGTATTAGGCCGTCAAGTGTTTGATGACTACCCACTAGAAGACTTAGTGGAGCGTATCGACTGGACACCGTTCTTTAGAAGCTGGGAGCTGCACGGACATTACCCAGAAATTTTAAAAGATAAAGTTGTGGGCGAAGAAGCGGTTAAATTATTTGCTGACGGCCAAGCGATGCTGAAACAAATTATCAGTGAAAAATGGCTTACCGCTAAAGCCGTTATCGGTTTATTCCCTGCTAATACCGTGAATCATGACGACATTGAACTGTATACCGATGAATCGCGCACCACATTAGAAATGACCACTCATCACCTGCGTATGCAACTTGAACGCGTCGGTAATGACAACTTCTGTTTATCTGACTTTGTTGCACCAAAAGACAGTGGCGTTGCCGACTATATGGGCGGTTTTGCGGTGACAACAGGACACGGTATTGATGAACATGTAGCCCGATTTGAGGCCAACCACGATGACTATAACGCCATTATGCTCAAATGCTTAGCCGACCGTTTAGCTGAAGCCTTTGCCGAACGTATGCATGAACGGGTTCGTAAAGAATTTTGGGGCTACGCCGCAGATGAGGTGTTAGATAACGAAGCGTTAATTCGTGAACGTTATAAAGGTATTCGCCCTGCACCAGGTTACCCAGCTTGCCCAGACCACACAGAAAAAGGCTTGCTGTGGGACTTGCTCAAACCCGATGAAACTATCGACTTGAATATCACCGAAAGCTTTGCCATGTACCCTACCGCTGCGGTTTCTGGCTGGTACTTTGCCCATCCAAAATCACGCTATTTTGGCGTGACCAACATAGGTAAAGATCAGGTTGAAGATTATGCACAACGTAAAGGCATGACATTAGCAGAAGCTGAAAAGTGGTTATCACCGATATTGGACTATGATCCAGAGTAAAGCGTGATTCTGAATAAAGTGTGATCCTGAATAGAGAATGATCCAGAGTAGAGAATGACCCTGAGTATACTCTAGTTCGCATATCATCTTGATGATGCATTTAACGTGTCATCAAGATGATTTATCTGCGACTGCAATTTTCAGCCTTAATATAGGCAAGCTTTAGCTTTAGCTTTAGCTTTAGCGTTAGAAAGAATCACCCATTACAAATCACAAATTGCTATTTACAAATAACAAAGTTTATTGATACACATTACCATTGTGCTTCAACCAACCGCCTTGGTGCTTTCCGCGTGGATCGTGGTGAGTCCAATGGATAACGCCGCCTTTATTATTAAACTCATACACACCGTAAAATTCTACGGTATCGCCAACATTTAGGCCGTCTATACGTGATGCTAAATCGATATTATGAGCAACCAGCAAGGTCGTTCCACTGGCTATTTTTAAAATAAACCGTTGATGACGACTGCCTTTTAGATCATCGGCGAGCATTTTTGTTACCTCACCAGACCCCGCAACTTGAACATTACTTTGTCGATTATCAATGGCATTTTGTAAGGCACTGTTACTGGCACTATCACTGGCAACGATATCAGCCGCGAAAACGTTTTGTACTATTTGGGTGGTTTGAACGTTTTTGTCTAAATAGCCAAATAACGCGATGCCGAGTAAGCCAATGAGCAGTATTTTTTTCATGAGAATCAAATCCTTTTGAACAATAATTACAATGAAGCGAATTAAAAACGCGAGGTATAGTCGCGTTTTTTATTATCTAAATTCGGGTCTGATACTGAAATTTTTAATGTCAAAAAGCTATTTCAGCGACTCTAGCCATTGGTTAAACGACGATGCAGGCATGGCACCGGATTGTTGGGCAATCACTTTACCTTGTTTAAATACCATTAACGTTGGGATCGAGCGGATATTAAACTGCGCAGCTAAAGCTTGTTGCTCTTCTGTGTTGAGTTTACCAAAACGAAATTTGGGTTCCCAGGTTTTAGCGGCTTGAGTAAACACAGGCGCAAAGCTTTTACACGGGCCGCACCAACTGGCCCAAAAGTCGACGACTAATGGCAATTCAGACTTATTAGCATGGTGGGCAAAGTTCGTCGTGGTTAACTCTATCGGTTCACCAATAAAGACAGGCTTTTTACATTTCCCACAAGTGGGTTGTTGTTCAAGACGTTCTTCAGGAACTCGATTTAAGGTATCGCAGTGTGGGCAAGCTATTATCATGTTTAGACCTCATCAACTTCATTATTGAGACGATTAAATCATAAACCTAGTTGGTGTGTTAATCGAATTATCGATGTTTGTTTTATTACACCAAACTTATGGCCCTAGACTTATGACACAAGATTGATAACCACAAACGCTTTCTGAACGCTTTCGGATCATAAATGCCTTCTGATCCAAACAATATGTGAACAGCCACGCCTTGCTCACAATAGATGACCTAATCGTGAATGTGACAAATGATGCTTACAATAAATAGCCCGATATTATTTTTGAGATTTCCAGCATTGAAGACTTACCTGTGAACTCAAATTTCACTTTACCGATAGCGGAGAAATAGATTTCTAATTCTGAATCTAAATCGAAAGTGCCTGATGTTTCGATTGAATAAGCGACAATATTTTTATAAGGCAAAGATGTAAAATCTTTTTTGCTGCCTGTAATGCCTTGAACATTTACCGCAATAATTCGCTTATTGGTAAAAACCACGCCATCACGCATCGTTTTATACGAATCGACGATTTGTTCATCATCTAACAGTAAATACTTCACTTTTTCAGCAAAATCAGGGTTTTGCTTAAGCTTAAAAAAGCCTTTATTATTAAAATCGATCATAAAATATCCTTTTTATATAAAACATTATCCGCAATGATTATTGTCTTCTCAACACACAAATCTAAGCAGGCAATCAGAGAACTTGCACTTAATACCATTAACACCCAGAAGTCACAGAAGTGATCTCAGGTTCACCAGCACTCTTCCAGTGGTACTGGAAATAACAATAACAGTAATTACTGGCTATGATTGTGGTGTTCTGCTGCTTTACAGACACAGGCTGCAACACTGGCTGCAACAACGAATACCAAACATGGCCAAACATTGCCAAACAAACAAAACGGACATGTTATGAGCGCTAAACTTTTTGGGTCTTCAAATCTATTGTCTCTTTTTTCACTTTAGTCTCAACATATGCCTGATAACGGCCGGGCTTATGATTAATAGCAATGAGTACATTTAACATCGCAGCGCCCATTACCGACAAGAACACCACCTCGACAGGAAACATCAGCAAGGAAGAACTCAAAATAATGGTGTCGACTAATAAGCCAAAATTACCGGCGCGAATTGAATACTTATTTTGCAAATATAGCGCCAAAATACCCAAACCACCTAAGCTTGATTTATGCCGAAACATAATCAACATACCCACTCCAATCAACATTCCGCCAACCGATGCGGCAAATACGGGATGGACATTATCGATATGAATAAGCATCGGCATGTAATCTGTCATCACTGAAATGATGGATACTGAAATGAAGGTATTAATGGTGAAACGCTTAGAGAGTTTGGTCCATGCAATGTAGTAAAAAGGCACATTGACTAAAAAGAATAACACCCCAAAACTTAACGATGATAGGTGCATACCAATAATGGCAATACCAGCGCTCCCACCGGTAATCAGTTGATTACTGTTATAGAGGGTTACACCTAAAGACACCATGACACCTGCACAAAACAAAGCCAATATGTCTTCGTAAAATCGGTGTGTTGGGAATTGCATGAGTTGTCTATCCTTACTGTTAGAGATAATTATTCATGCTGCAAACACAATGCGTTACGCCAAAAGCTTAAAGTAGCAACATATTAAGGGCGCGCAGTGTAGCGAATCGAAGTCGATTTATCAGGTCGGGCCAGAAGAGAAATATTGTGAAGAACACCCCGATTGTACACATTTGTTTACGATCAACATATATACTGTAAATTTAATGATACTAGGTATATTATTGATAATGAGCTCAATATTGAAAATATTCACTCGCACATGCCTCCTCGAACGGTAAACATGTGAGCTTATAGATCAATTAAAGCTCCAAGCAATAAACACGCATGCTAGATATGCATTACACCGTGAGCTGCCACATATCAAAAGCCTCTTGGCAAAGTTGCTCTCTAAATCTTGGATGGGCAATGTCAATAAGCGCACGAGCACGTTCTCGTAAAGATTTACCGCGCAAATAGGCTATACCATACTCGGTAACAATATAATGAACATGCGCACGAGTGGTCACTACGCCCGCCCCTGGCGATAATACTGTAGCAATTCGCGACACAGTACCATTAGCTGCAGTACTTGGCAGCGCAATAACAGAACGCCCACCTTCTGACAGCCCAGCTCCGCGAATAAAGTCCATTTGCCCGCCCACGCCTGAGTATATTTTAGTCCCTAAAGAGTCGGCACAAACCTGCCCCGATATATCAACTTGTAACGCCGAGTTAATCGACATGACATTAGGATTTTTACGAATGATTGCGGTGTCATTCACCTGCTCGATGTCCATAAAAATCACCGAAGGATTGTCATCGACAAAATCGTAAAGTCGTTGGCTACCCAGCGCAAAACCAGTGACCGTTTTTCCTGGATGCACTTTTTTACGACTGTTATTGATTACGCCTAATTCAACTAAATTCAGCACGCCATCTGAAAAGAGCTCAGTATGAACGCCCAAATCTTTATGCGCTGTTAAGCACGACAATACCGCATCAGGAATAGCGCCTATGCCCATTTGTAAGCAATCACCGTCGCGAACCAAGGTGGCAACATGCTGACCGATGGCCTGGCTGGTTTTATCACTTGAATCGATTAAATGTTGCGGCAATGGCTGGCTTTGCTCAAATACTGCAGCAAGCTTGTTGTAGTGAATAAATCCATCTCCGTGGGTACGAGGCATCATGGGATTAATGTGAGCAATAATTTTACCCGCCACCTGGCAAGCCGCGAGTGTGGCTTCAACCGAAATACCTAATGAGCAAATACCGTGTTTGTCTGGCGGAGAGACTTGAATAATAGCCGTGTCGATTTTTTGCTCACCTGAACGAAATAACTTAGGCACTTCAGACAAGAAAATTGGCACATAATCGGCATTACCTTGTTGCAACAGCGAGCGCGTGGGTGTGCCAGCAAAGTAACAACGATGGCGTAGATGCCCCTGTAAACTGGGATCACTTAGCGACTCAGCACCTTCGGTATGCAACTGCAATAATGTTAACTCTTGCTTTGTTAATGCATGTTGGGCTAACGCGTTTAATAATAATGTTGGAGTTGCCCCCATGGAATGAGTCCACAAGGTTTCGCCACTTTCAATTAAGGAGACGGCTTCTAATGCACTACTACAAATAATTGGTTTCATTAATATTACTCTAGGTAATTAAGCTATTTGTAGTGTAAGCGGTTAATTCCCCCTTTAATAGTGTTGGTAGTGGTAACGTTGAGCTAGCACAAAATAGTTGAGTAATTGAGACATGCAAAGAGGTAATTGATGATACTAACAGCCGAAAAACACGGCTATTTCAAGCACGTTTAGCTCATAGATTTAGTTTATAGATTTAGCTTCTCCGCCTAGCTCATGAATTAAGCTAATGACGTTTTATTTTACCAAAACTTCACTAGGTAACCGTGTAATCAACGAGGAAAAGTCGTTAAAAGAATCCAAAAATAACAATGTGATAATCCTTAAATAGCACCATGTGTATAAACATCGAAAAATAACTTAGGCTTTACTATTGAATATTAATCATCAACTTAGCGTTTAACAACCTCATTACCTCCGCTACTATGGCGACAACAATAAAACAAAAAAACAACCATACCCTTACAATTTGAATAATTAATTACAATTTATGCAAACTCTTAATTAATTATTTAAATTGCCGACGTTTATTATTTTTATATTCACTGAATGTAAAAATACAATCTTATATCGTCATAATTATACATAATAAACATAACACCAAGCACTTCGGTATAGACTTGATTAAGCTGAATAAAATTATGCATTACAGATTAAAAAAACGATTACCTATCTGTGTAATCTCATTATTATGCGGCACTGTTTTATGACGTGATTAATCATTTAATCACTTCGTTAGGAGATTAAATCATCAATAAGTTGCATTTTTATACTTAATTATTAGCGACAATAAAACACCAACAACAATCAAGAATATGCATTGTTATATCGATATGTTACCGTTTTAGATTGCTAATTTAGATTCAACGCAATCTACATAATACAATCTATCAATAAGCCAAAATCGGACGGCGACTAACATAATGACGTCTGATTTTTTATTATGAAAAACAGAGGTGAGATATGGATATACCTAATGCGTCGCGCCGGAGCTTTATAAAACAATGTGTCATTGGTGGGGTCGCTGTATATTCAGCGCCTTTATTGTGGGAAATGAGTCGCGCTAATGCGTCGATCATTTCGCCTGAACTGGCAGCACAATGGCAAACACAGGCTAAAGGCCAATCTAAACCTAAATTTCGCAACGACGGTATCGCTAAAGTCACTGGTCAAAAAGTCTATGGCCGAGATTACCGTGCAATGGACATGGCTGGCTGGCCAAAACAACAAGGCTATGCCTTTATTTTACGCGCTGCCGATGCATCGCATATTTATCAAGGATTTTCCCTTGAACACCTTCCAGCTTCAGCTAAACCATATAAAGTCATTACCGCGGCAGATCTTGCCCGCGATAAGGTAAAACTACCTGAATTTTACGGCGACAACATGTTGTTGCCTGAAGGGCAAACTGCCGCTTATCTGGGCCACGCCGTAGCCATATTATTATTCGATAACTTCCATGCGTTTAAACAAGCAAAGTCATTATTGCAATTTGATAATGCGCTACTACGTTATGGTGAGAAAACCCCTTTTGTATCTGACACTAAAGACCCTTATGCCAGCTGGCGTCTTATTCGGGTTGAAGGTGAGAATGGTGATCGCGAAGATGTTTATAGCCCGCTGCACGATGGATTGTTTTTCCCTAACATTAAGAACCATCAACCAGAATGGTCTGGCGATCCGAGTGCCAAAGGTACTGTGTCTGAACGCGGTCTTTTTTATGCAGGCGAAATAGAAAAACAAATTGAAAGTGCAAAAGAAAGCCAACAATGGCAAGTATTAGAGCGCGAGTATCGCACTCAAATTATCGACCCGATGATGATGGAACCTGAAGCCTTTAATGGCTGGTTTGATGCCAGTAGCCAAACGTTCCATACGGTTATTACCTCGCAATCTCCACAAGATTTTCAAGAGATGGCCGTGCACATGCTGTCGTCTGGTCCATTAGCAGAAAAAGTTAAAAACCTCGTGGTGCATTCGCCTTATATCGGCGGCGGTTTTGGCGCTAAAGATCATTCAATATTCCCGTATTATGGCGTGCTAGCCACTATTTATGCTAACGGTCCCGTACGTTTAGCTAACGACCGCTTTGAGCAATTTCAATCAGGTCTTAAGCGTCATCCTTTCATCATGAAGAGTCGTTTAGCGGTAGATAAAGCCACCTTAAAAATTCAAGCGTTAACCTCACAGATGACTGTTGATGGTGGTGGCCGCGTTAACTTCAGTCCGTCAGTCACCTCCGTTGGCGCAACGGCAATGCAAAGTATTTACTACACGCCGCGCAACGATATTATTGCCACCTCTTACGCGTCGCGTAATCCAGATGCTGGCTCGATGCGCGGTTACGGTACATTGCAGTCGATGACCGCAATGGAAGGCATGATCCACGAGATAGCCGCTGAGTTAAATGTTGATCCTTTTAAGTTACGCGCGGCTAACGTGATGGAGTCAGGACAGCGTAATACTCAAGGTGCTATCCCAAATGGCACCTTACGTTATCGTGAAATGCTCGACATGGCTGAACAAGCCCCTGTATGGCAAAACCGAGCTGCTACAAAGGCTAATTATGAAGCTAAAAATCCAGGCATGCGTTACGGCGTAGGCTTTGGTATTGCGACCAAAGATTATGGAACTGGTGCCGCTGCACCAAGTGCGGCAATTAGATTAGCCAAAGACGGTAAAATAACCTTAGAAATTGGCTTTATCGAAATGGGGACTGGCACGCAAACGTCTCAAGCGGTTGTGGTTAGTGAGTCATTAGGTAATTTTGCCCACGAAGTAAAACTGGCTGAAATTGATATTTGGGATGCAATGCAATTGGTGCAAACCGATAATCCATACATTATTTCCCAGCAACGCCAAGATGAAATGGCCGCCAACCCACGCTGGACACCGGTGAAAGCAATGGCATCATCAGCATCTATGTCGGCGTATTATCAAAGCCATGTCACTCGTATTGCCGCCGATATTATTTATCGTCACGGACTTTGGCCTGCTGCAGTGTCGATTTGGAACGAGTTGTATTTCAACACACCAATGGGCGCAACCAATCTCAATGATTCTCGTGATGGTCGTTGGACTGATGGCAAGCTAACTGCCATGGGCTTCCCACCGCTTTCAATCGATATTCTCGCCAAGCGTGCTCACGATTTAGGTTTAGTGGTTGGCGTAATGGGCCATGCCTTTAACCGTTGGGCTTGGGCTGAAGCTGATTTTGAAATTTTCGGCACCAAAGAGCGCATTGCTCTAGATGCATTAGCGCTGCAATACGGCGAAGGTGACAAATATCATGGTAGCGCAGATCGTAAAGCCCGCATGAGCTCAAACGGCTATCACTTAATTGATCGTCAAGCCATGAGCTATCCAAAGGCTGAGCTTAATAATGCCATGGTGACTTACTATGCTCCATGCGCAACCTTAGTTGAAATTGCCGTGAATGAAGGTAATGGCGAAGTCAGCTTGCTCAGTTCTCACACGTGGTTAGAAGCCGGTAAAGTGATTGTGAATGAGTTAGTTGAAGGCCAAATACAAGGCGGTCTTGCGATGGGGATTGGCCATGCTTTGCATGAAGAGTTACCCCCATTTGAAGCTGGTGCCGGTAATGGCACTTGGAATATCAACCGCTATAAGGTGCCGCTAGCACGACACGTTGGCGTTTGGAGCCAGCAACATACTATTTTACCGCAGTTGTCTGAAACGGATCCGAGCCGCGGCATTGCCGAGGTGGTCATGATACCTGTGGTTTCTGCGCTAGTTGAAGCTGTTTATCAAGCTACCGCAGTGCGTTTTTACGAATTACCTATGACAGCGAAAAAAATCAAGGAGGCCATGGCATGAGCCAGTCAATTAAGTTAACCATCAACAACCAAGCTATTGGCCCGATTGACGTCGGCGATGGCACCATGATGATTGAATTTTTGCATGAGTATTTAAACCTCACTGGCACTAAGTTTGGTTGCGGTGCTGGGGTGTGTCATGCCTGTACTGTTATCGTAGATGACGAACAAGGCATGAGCGAAGTCGTTCGTACTTGCATCAACGGTGTTGAGCGTTTCAACGGTAAACGTATCCGTACGGTAGAAGGCCATGCTAAGCAAAACGCTCAAGGCGAAATCACTGCACTAAGCCCTGTACAGCAAACCTTTTTGGAACATTTCTCGTTTCAATGTGGTTGGTGTACCTCGGGTTTTGTCAATGAATCGACCGCATTAATTGAGCGACTACAACGTAAACCTATTGCCAAAGATCAAGTAGAACGCGTGATTGAAGAAGCCTTAGGCGAACATGTTTGCCGCTGTACTGGTTATGTAAAATATTATGCTGGGATGAAAGATTTGATCCTCAAGACAAAGGGGTTAACCCTGTCATGAAGCCATTATACCGAAACTATTTAGCCCGCCAGATAATGGTACGTAAGCTAAGCCTGAATGTATTGCTCAGCTTAAGCCTTGGGTTGTTTGCCAGTGCTTGTAGCGCGGCGGATGACAGTGGCAACCAGCGTGACGATATCGAACGTGGTGCTTATCTGATGAAGATTGGCGACTGTGTAGCCTGCCATACTGCCGTAGGCGGGCGAGAGTTAACCGGTGGACTACCATTTGAAACCCCGTTTGGGGCGGTATATTCAACCAATATCACCTCAGATAAAGACACCGGAATTGGCAAATACAGTTATGACGAGTTTTTTGATGCTATGCATCATGGCGTCGGCGTTAACGGTAATTTGTATCCTGCTATGCCCTACACCTCTTACAGTCTGCTAACGGATGAAGATACCAAAGCGATATATGCTTATTTGATGAGTACTAAACCCATTAAGCAAGCCAATCTCGATAATGATGTCTCTTTTCCTTTTAACGTGCGTTTTGGCCTGAAGGCGTGGAACTTAATTGCCCATGATGCTGAAGAGTTTACGCCGAAAGAAGACAAAAGTGAGCCGTGGAACCGAGGTAATTACTTAGTCAATGCGCTAGGCCATTGTGGTGAATGCCATACTCCTCGAGATAGCTTATTTGCCATGGAACAAGACAAACACTTCCAAGGCGCTGTTATCGAAGGTTTAGAGGCATCAGATATTACTCCCGCTGAGCTTAACCGACAAAACTGGACTCATGATGATTTAAAGTCTTTGTTTACTGAAGGTTATTCTCGCAAAGGTACAGTCTTCGGTGGCATGTATCCTGTGGTATACCACAGCTTTAGCCACTTAACCGATGCTGACATGCACGCGGTAAGCAGTTATCTGCTTGATACTGATGAAACCGTTGCAGCTAAAGCGCTGACCTTTAATGGCCACCAGCGTGAATTACCAGGATACAACCTATACATGGGTTATTGCGCTGGTTGTCATAGTCAAAATGGTGAAGGTCGACCTAATGTTGCTCCAGCAATGGCGGGAAACGCCACATTAGATAAGGCTAGCCCACACAATGTTGTCGCGGTCATGCTTAAAGGCATAAAAAGCCAACACTACAACACCACCACCAGCTTTTATGCCATGCCAGGTTATGCCGAGAAGTTGTCTGATGAACAACTTAAAGACTTAACCAATTATCTGCGCGTCACCTGGAGTAATCAGCCAGGCGATGTAGATGTGGATACAATTCATGATTTAAAAGAAGTGATATTCGAACATGATTAAGCGTTTAAATCATATGTTTTGAATGATGTGTAAAATCTGTGATTAAGCAAAAGCCGACCCTTGGTCGGCTTTTTCGTTTCACTAACGATTAATGGCAAAACCAACACCATAACAAGGTTTACCCAACGACGTTACAACACATCGTTAAGGTCTTGTATTGCATCAATCACCATGCCTGTACCAATGCTAATCAACAACAAATCAGTACCCACACGGACAATCTTTTGTCCTTCTGGCGTACGACCTAGCTGAACAGTAAGCGCTGATGGTACATCGTAGTAAACAACATCAGCAGGCAATGAGTAACCTTTTCGCCATTGTTTAGCACTGCCCGGTGGTTGACAGCCATTATTCTTTTTGGCTAATCCTGGTGGGCAATGCTTAGCATCACGGGTGGTATTATAGTAATTAATAATAATCACCTGGCGATCATTACTAAAATAAGTCTGATAAGTTTCTTCATGCTTTTTTTCATGTTTATCAGATTTATGTTTACCGCTATTACCCTGCGAGTCGTTGTCTTTAGCGAAGCTGTAACCTGAAGAGCACATCAATAAGGTGCTGATAATGATCAATGGGATGATGTGACGATTCATAAAATGGATTCCTTTGCGATTCAATAGGCGTTGGCTACAATAATTAACCAGCAATAAGCCTTACCGTTAAAAAAACCAAATACTATTAATGATACGGTTGATATGGGTGCAAAGGTAGTCTTATACCTCGCGATTGTCGACTCTAGGTTACATTATTGATTATTAATGTTCGCGTATAATGGTTACTTTTGTTTCAATGCCAATTGTGAAAACAAAATCCCATCCCAACCATGCTGCATAAATTGGCGAATATTTTGATGATCATCCCCCTGTGGTGTAGCAACCACATCACGATAGTGTTGACCAAATAATGTTAATGTTTGCTGCGGGGTTAATTGCTGGATTTGCCCGAAAGTAAACACCTTACAAGAACCAGAATTCTGCCCAGCATCATTTAATTGGTCGCCATTTTTAAACGCGCTTGGGGTAAAATCGAAATGCGCATCAATCAATGCCATAGTCTCTTCAAAACGCAGAACATCTGCTTGCTCATCTAACGATGTTATAAATTCATTCACTGGTTGTACAGACATAAACGTTACCCTACTTCATCAACATAATGGGCAAAACAATAACAAAATAGCGGCCGTTTCTATAGTGAAAAAACTGAATATATAAACCGACATTATTAAATTCGCAAAAGCTTATGTAGCGAACGTTGAGATCACTTGATTCGCAATACTGTTAATGGGAAATTAACTGACGAATTAAACATCACGGCCTTAAACACAACATATTATTCCCGTTTCATTACGGCAAAATCTGGCCGTGGTAACGTTTCCAACATGCTGTATAAATAAATCACCACCAACGACAATATGGCGCCAATGATAAACAACCAATACCCACCAAGATGATCCAGTATGATCCCACCGCCCAATGGTGCAATCGCAAAGCCCACTTCATAAAATGACGACGCCCCAAAATAAGCCCCGCGTAAATGTTTAGGAGCAAGGCGATCGATATGTACATTCATGGTGGGGAATAAAATGGTTTCCGCTAGGCTCATAACCACAATGGCACCAATCCAACCCCAAAATAAATCTATCGGGTTATAAGCGAGCCAAACTTGTGAAGCCATCAGCAACACTAACCCAAACTGAATACGATGAATTAAACTGTAACTCGCCATTAAACGCAGTAATAAAAATTGGGTCGACACAATCACTAACGCATTGGTAAAAATCATCGCTGAGATGAGCTGCAATAAGTCTGGAGCGTTAGCACGGGTAAGATATTGGATAAGCGAACTGTCCATTTGAGCATAAATGAACATGCATAAAATATTGGCAAAAATAAGGCATTGCAAAAGCTTATCTTGCAATAAAATCGCGACGACTTGTTGGCGACTAACATGTGCAGGTTTACGTTTAACGGCTGCGACAGGGTCGCCCATGGCAGGAATAAGTTCATCTGGCACTTGCTCAATAGTGCCATTAACACCTTGTGTAGCCTGGTGTGCAAACCCCCAATATAACAACAATATCAATACCGCAAATGCTGCGGCTGTAATGTAAAAACTCGATTGTTGTCCCGTTAAACCTAACCATACACCTAACATAGGGCCGACTGCGCAGCCAACATTAACAATAAAGTACAATGACTGCATTGCTAACTCACGAGTCTGTGGGTCGTCAATAATATCGCCGATGGTGGCAGAGGTAAGCGGTCGCCATAATGAGGTGGCAATAGAACACAGCGTCATCACAATGGCATAGCCGGAAACAGAGTCAACTTCGGCCAAGAGTGAAAATGAAATAATGTACAAAATGCCGGTAAGGTACATGAGTTTTTGACGACCAATTCGGTCTGATAATGCACTACCAATAAAGCTAGTGAACACTGCAATAAATGCAGCACAAGACAAAACCAGGCCAACTTCGGTTGCGCTTAAGGCAAATTTTTCATACAAAATGACCGCCAAAAATGGCCACACCATGAAATAACTGCCTCGGGTAATAAACGAACCAAACAACAAAATCCACATCAACCTTGGAAATTGCTTAAACCGCGCTATAGAGATATCGCTGTGCACTTTTTATCCTTAAAGAGTGACGCTGAAATAAATGATGACAGGCAAAATTGATTGGGTTTTGTAAAACCGTTTAATACTTTAATCGTATCGAAGTTAATGACATTGAGCCACCATTAAAATGCGCCAGACTAGGCGCATTGACTCTGCACATTAACTCGGCACATGGGCAACGACACTAAATAACCTGATGTCAGGATAATAGAGAGTGAACTTACAGATGCCCTACTTTGACCAAAATCACCGTTTCTTGCTCCACATACGGATTATGCTGACTTAAATGCGGGCTGCGGATCCAGGTACCGGCAGGATAATGACCCAGCTCATCGATAAACTCTCCGCTAATGACATAGATTTCTTCGCCGCCAAAATGACGATGCGGTTGAAAATGTGCGCCAGCGGGCCACTTCACTAATGCAGTCGATTCTGTACCATGTTGGTGTAACGGCATAACTTGCAACTGACCCTGTCCCTGCAACCACGGAGTTTCATTGGTATTAATAGCCACTTTTTGTGAATCTGTAGGTTGAAACTGATGCAGCTTAACCAACAACGTACAACCTTCAACACTAAACGGCGCATGGACAAAGCCTTCAGGATTGCGTAAATAGGTGCCAGCCGGATAATCGCCGGTTTCGTCAGAAAACACTCCATCAAGCACTAAAATCTCTTCACCTAAGGGATGCGGGTGTGAGTTAAATTTAGCGCCTGCTTCATATTGAACAATGCTGGTTGCATGGCCACGCTCAGCCTCTTCGCGTTCAAGGCGCTTACGCACAACACCCACTGCAGGGCTATTTTGCCATTCAAGATCAGCAGTATTAATCACCACTCGCTGGCTAAAATCCATGTTCAACATATTGATACCTCACAACCTATTAATGACATTAGTGTAAGGCTTTCGCTATCGATAAAAAAGTAGGTACTTTTTGGTACCTACTGCTCGTTTACAAACCCACATCGAAAGCGTATCAATAAAAAAGCCCATTCATTGTCAATAAATGGGCTTTAATGATGAGTCAATGTTAACAATTAAATACTGTTATGTTGAATCGCTTGGCGTTGTTTTTTATAGGCTTTAGCCGACGCTGGGATGGGTGTTGTCCGCCCCGTTTCTAGCCAGTTCTTTAATCGGTTAGCATCTGCCATATGGGTATATTTACCAAATGAGTCCAGTACCACAAATGCGACTTTGCGCTTATTCATTTCGGTTAACATCACTAAGCAGTGCCCTGCCTTATTGGTAAAACCGGTTTTGGTTAAGGCAATATTCCAGTTATTTTTAAACACCAGTTTATTGGTATTTTGAAAATCTAACGCGTAGCGCGGCGATTCAAAGTTAACGTGCTTTTTAGTGGTCGAACTTAGTTTGCCTAACAGCGGGTATGTTTGACTTTCTTTAAGTAATAAAATCAAATCGTTCGCACTTGATACGTTATCTGGCGACAAACCTGTAGGTTCTACATAATGGGTTTGGCTCATGCCTAACGCGGTTGCTTTATCATTCATGGCACGCACAAACGCCTTAAATCCGCCAGGATAGTGGTGCGCAAGTGATGTCGCCGCACGGTTTTCAGACGACATCAACGTTAATAGCAGCATTGTTTCACGAGTCACCACACTGCCTAAACGTACCCGCGAATAAATATTGCGCATGACTGGCGAGTCGGTAATGTTCACTGATATTTTTTCATCTAGTGGGAGTTTGGCATCCAATGTCACCATTGCGGCCATTAATTTCGTTACCGAGGCGATTGGAACAGGTTGATGAGGGTTGCTGGCATACAGCACTTCATTGGTGGCTAAATCGACCAGCATCGCACTACCCGATGCTAATTCTTGTTGAGGTTTGTTTTGCACAGCCTGAGCTGCAAAAGATACCGCGCTATTTAGCGAAGTAGCACATAATAAGGTGCAGGCAAAAAGGAAACGAAGCTTCATCACTCTCACTTGAAAAATTAGACTCTCTATTTTTCTGAGTATACGATAAAGGTTTAGTCCGACAATAGATAAATACTACTTTCGAGTAGGTTTTTAGCCATTAATTAACGTAGATCAAGTGTTCAAATTTAGTCTCGGCTAATATTCGCACAATTTAGACGGTGTGCGTGGTGAAGTTAAGACTCTTTCGCAAACAGGTTTATAAGAGTCGTGAGTCAAATACCGCTTTTGTTAGCTTCATGTTAAGATAAAATAAATCGTTAAAAACAAAGTAAAAAAGAGAGTGTAAATGGACATTAACTTGCGTTTTTTGAGCCGCTGGACTCAATGGGTCAATACCTTTTTTGCACCTAAAGCTACCCTTAAAACTGAGTCTGATGATGCACAAAAAGGACTTATCTCACTCAAAACCATCGCAAACCAATATCAACCGCGAACAGGTGAAGAACCCGTTAATGAAAATATGTCTTCACCGTTCATCTGCACTGCAGAAGATTTTATTGCTCGCGAATCGCAAATAAAACAAATCACCGACGTGATTAATTTATGGCGTAACCATCATGGTGAAATAAGCGCTATTGTGGCCCCCGCTGGCGCGGGGCTGTCAGCCTTTTTAGGCCAAATTCCCTCGTTATTAACAAACATCAATACACAACAGCAAGACGCCTCTACTTCTACAGTCAAACCGTTACCCGAAAAAGGGGTAATAATGAGCTTTTACACTGCCCCGCTTAGTGCCCGCGACGCGATTGCAAATGTATGCTACTGCTTTGACATGCAACCACCCGCTGCAATGACGGATACCAGTATTACGGACATCATCATTGCGATAAACAAACTACCAGCACAATTAATTGTTATCGACGATTTGCACAAGTTAATGTTAAGAATGATGGGCAATGCGCAAGCGCTAGTGACCTTTGCCACGATAGTAATGGAAACCCGCAAGCACCATTGCTGGATATTGGGCTGTGAAAAGTTCGCTTGGCAACGATTAAGTGCTCAATATGAAATTACTCACTTTATTAAGCATGTCATTACATTCGACTATTTCAATGCAAAAGAACTTGCCAGAATACAGACCAAACAGCTGGTCGATTTAGGCCTAATGAGCGACGACTATTTAAGCCAAGAAACCGGCAACACAGAAAGTCATCGCGGCCAAAAATCATCTGAAGCAACGCACAACAAAAATGACAATGATGATGCCGTCAATCCATACGAAGACCAATTAAAGCAATTGCATATTATCAGTCAAGGTCACCCGAAACTCGCCATATTATTGTTACAGTATTCGTTGACTCATCAAGCCGATATCGCTCAAAGCAGCGGCAGTGAAAAATCTGACAATAGCACCAAGCATAACAGCAGTACAGGCAGTGATAACAACTCAAAACAATGTACTGATATCTGTAAAATTAACGCATCCGCTTTGCCGTCATGCCAAGACAGTGACTTATTTTCATTAGCTGAAATTTATGTCCATGGTGGATTGCGAGTCGCACAACATGCACACATTTTTGCTCAAACAATTGAACAAAGTAGCTTACAGTTGGCTTATTTAGCACGCCAAGGACTGATCATTGCACAATATTCGCAGCGAGATTTTGCTCAACACTTTTATTTTATCACTCCGGCATTATCAAAAATTATCGCCAGCCACTTGGTCAATAACAATAAGCTGTTTCATTAAACGAGGCGAACATGGACGATTCACGCAAAGCATTACAAGCATTTTTAGAGATCATTTCATTTGATCGCATAGTCAGTATTTTACTGCTGTGTTTGATCGCGTGGTTATTGTTAATCTCTATCGAGTTTTTATTAAAGCAGTTAAATAAAGCGCTGCCTAAATACCGCTTAATTTGGAATAGGTCATACCCATTTGTGCGTTTATTCGTGTGGCTGTCTGTCATTATTTACTCGATTGTTGGCATTATTGACCCGCACGAAAACCTCATTCTTGCCGTCGTTGGTTCTATCAGTATTGTGATCGGTTTAGCGACACAAGAGCCGGCAAAAAATATGATTGCAGGGTTTATTATTATGATAAACCCGCCCTATCGTGTTGGCGATATGGTCACATTGTCAGGCCATTATGGTGAAGTGATAAAGCTTGAATGGAGTGTGACCTGGCTGCGCACATTTGACGACAATACCGTCATGATACCTAATGCAGAAGCCTTAAAAACAGCAGTGTCTAATGCCAACAGTGGTGCATTAGATGAAATGGTCGTGGTTAAGTTTACCTTGCCTATGCATGTCGACCATAAAAAAGCCATTGCCCTCGCCCGCGAAGCCACACAATGCTCACCTTATACGTTTTT
Source organism: Shewanella sp. MF05956 (assembly GCF_059758055.1). NCBI lineage: Bacteria > Pseudomonadati > Pseudomonadota > Gammaproteobacteria > Alteromonadales > Shewanellaceae > Shewanella > Shewanella sp. MF05956. The sequence continues at coordinate 333,134 of NZ_JCAYNV010000002.1, forward strand.
AAATAAGCCTATTATTGTCAATTTAGGTAACGAATATGACTTAGGCGATTTTTTACAAACCATTACAGTAAAAGCTTACGTGATGGACGTACGCCTAGAGAAAAAGTTTATGAGCGACATTAATATCAGGGTATTAAGTGCATTTAAAAATGCCCATTTTTATGATGAACAGCAAACGCCGACACCTTAATTTGCGCTATAATCGCGCCAATTAGCACAGTAACGACAGATTATTTAGCATTGGGAATACCATAATGACACAAGATGAAATGAAAAAAGCCGCTGGCTGGGCTGCACTACAATATGTCAAAAAAGACACCATAGTCGGTGTTGGCACAGGCTCTACAGTCAATCACTTTATTGATGCACTTGCGACAATGAAAGATGACATCGAAGGCGCGGTATCAAGTTCAGAAGCCTCAACTAAAAAGTTGATTGAATTGGGCATTGAAGTATTCGATTTAAACAGTGTTGACATGATAGATGTCTACGTTGACGGCGCAGATGAAATCAACGACCGCATGGACATGATTAAAGGCGGCGGCGCGGCATTAACTCGCGAAAAAATTGTCGCAGCAGTCGCGAAAAAGTTTATTTGTATTGTTGATAATACTAAGCAAGTATCCATTTTAGGTGAGTTCCCGTTGCCTGTTGAAGTCATTCCAATGGCGCGCTCTTATGTGGCACGTGAATTAGTCAAACTTGGCGGTGACCCAGTGTATCGCCAAGGGGTTGTGACCGACAACGGTAACGTGATTTTAGACGTCTACAACATGCAAATTTTAGATCCTAAAGTGATGGAAACTAAGATTAATGCCATTGTAGGTGTCGTCACTAACGGCTTATTTGCCAACCGCGGTGCAGACGTATTACTAGTGGGGACGCCAGATGGCGTCAATACCGTCACCTTGTAATCATCCCTAATGGCTTTTAAATAGCCTCAGCAATTACTGAAAAATGGCCTCGCAAATTTGCTAGGCCATTTTTTTAACGGCTTTAAGGATTAACTATACGCTGAACTAAATCACCATTTCCTCAAGATTAGTTCTCGGTGCCAAAGGATTTCTTAAATTCGGCATCAGCTTTTACATCCACATTGAATAAATAATTGACCTCGATATAAACCTTTTACCGACTTGCACCTGTCAAATAACTACACAATCATAATGGACAGTTTGGAATATTAAGGATGCCGGTATCAATCAGCCTAATTCACAGCCAATAAACCACCTCGCGCAGCTAGACGACAATCAACTTGTTGCCATTGCCACAACTGGGTGTCAGCAGGCATTTGAACAACTGTATCGCCGGCACCACCAGCGGGTATACGCGATTTGTTTTCGACTCAGCGGCCAAAAGGCACTTGCCGATGACATCACTCAAGCGTGTTTTATTCGCTTATGGCACAAGCTGGGGCAATTTAAAGGCGATAGCCAGTTCACTACCTGGCTGCATCGGTTATGTGTTCGCCAGGCCATTAACGATTTAAAGGCGCAACAATCGTTGTGGCGACGATTTTTACCTGCAGAAGATATTGCACATCAAGACATGCCAAGCGTTGAATTAACCGATTACCATTTACTCGACAAATGTATCGCTAAGTTACCGCAACGAACTCGCATTGTGTTTGTACTGTGCGCGATTGAAGGTTATCAACACAACGAAATAGCAGCGCTGCTGAACATTGCAGTGGGCACCAGCAAAGCGCAGTACCACAATGCAAAACACTTATTACAGGAGATGCTGGCATGAGCGCTAAAAAGCATGACCTAGACCATTTAATCGGCACTTTGCCGCCTGAGATTGCGCCAACGACAGACTTATGGGATGGCATTAAGCCGCGCTTAACGTCGAAATTAACGCCGCAAAAAGCGCTTCATAAACATGTCGTTCGCCCGTTATGGGCAATAGCCGCTACATTCCTAGTGTGTTCATTATTATGGTTAACACAATGGCGCGACGAACCTGTACTACCTCAAGAACAAACATTAATACAGGTGCAAACAGCAAACATCACGACTGCAACAGTAGACACATCGGCATCAATTAATGTGGATAATCACTTAATCGAATTGATAAACCAAGTTGCCCAAACTCATCAAAACCAATTAAATGGATTTATCCGCAATCAATATACAGTGAGCTGGCAGTTATCCGCAGACAACAATGAGCATATTCAAGCAGACATTGCCAAGGCGCTCGCAGAGCTAGAAAGCGCGTCAAGTCAAGTGCAAGCAGCATTGGCACAACAGCCGACTAATCAACAACTTTGGCAACTATGGCGCTGGATAATGCAGCGTCAAATCACCCTATTACAGCAAGGGCAAAAATTGCCTTTTACCCACACACGTACAGCACAAGGAAATACCCTATGAGCAGCATAAAATACGCACTATTAGCGCCATTAATGGCCATAAGCGCCTTATCTATTGCAGCAGAGTCGGTCGACCAGCAACACGATGTCGTTGCTAACCCCAACGTGAGTATCAAAGTACAACGTGGCAATGTGGAATTTATTAGCTGGGACAACAACAGCATCCAAGTTAAAGGCGAACTAGACGAGCTAAGCAAAGGGTTTATATTCGATGTAAAAGGCAATATGGTGGTGATTGAGGACAAACTTCCGCGTAGCTATCAAGGCAGTAATAAACAAGGCTCGCAACTGACCATTTATCTACCCAAACAACTTAACCTTAACGCCGAAGGCGTATCAGCCGATTTTAGCGTTGCCAAGTTAAGCGGGCAAGTTGCAATGGCATTAGTCAGTGGCAACATTCTGGCGGGACAATTAAACGGTGATACCAAGTTAACAACGGTGTCAGGTAACATCACCAGTGACCAATTAAACGGCAAAATTAATCTTGAAACCGTATCAGGGGACATCAAGGATAATGGCAGCCAGGGTCAAGCTGAGCTGAGGTTAGTCAGTGGCGAACTCAATACCGACAGCGACTTTACCCAGGTTACGATTGACCAAGTTTCTGGTGATATCAGTGCGACCTTAAAGGCAATATCAGTATTAAATATGGTCACGATTAGTGGCGATGCCCAATTAATACTGGGTGCTGAACTGGCAAACGCTAGACTAGAAACCATAAGCGGTGACATGAATTTACGCTTTACTGAGCAGCCTAATGTAAGCTTTACGATTGATGGCGGCCCAGGTGGCAAAATTGATAATCAATTGACCGACGATACTCCCTTAAAGCAGAAATACTCGCCAAGTAAAACCCTGCAATTTAACACGTTGTCAGGTGATGGCCAGGTGAATATCAACACCATTAGCGGCCGAATCATCCTACATAAATAGCTCTCACATAATAAATAGTTCTCACATAATAATGCCCGACTAAGCAAGACAAACGCATAAAACAAAATGCCCAACGACAATAATATCGTTGGGCATTTTATTACCACACCTACATTTGGGCTAATTATGCTTAAGCAACTTCACTCACAAACTAGGTTAAGCTGAGGTTTTATTTAACTGATTTGACTTCGTCATCAGTCAAAAAACGCCATTCGCCAGGCGCTAAATTGGCATCTAACTCTATGCTGCCCACGGCTTCTCGGTGAAGGTTTACCACTTTATTGCCTACCGCAGCAAACATACGTTTTACTTGGTGATATTTACCTTCGCTAATGGTTAAACGCACTTGAGTTGGCTCTATAATCTCCAGTACCGCAGGTTTTGTTAATCCATCTTCATTACGCAATTCAATACCATCAACAAAGGTTTGCACTAGGCTCTCGTCTATCGGGTCTACTAATTCAACAAAATAACGTTTACCGCAATCTTTCTTTGGTGAAGTGATTTTGTGCGACCATTTACCATCACTGGTGATCAGCACTAAGCCTGTCGTGTCAGCGTCTAAACGTCCAGCAATGTGTAAAGTGTCGGCTTTTTCAATTTCAATCAAACTTAATACCGACGGATATTGCTCATCAATCGTAGAACAAATGGTATCAACCGGTTTATTCATCATGATGTAACGATCGCCTACAATGCTGATAGACAGGCCTTCTAGGCACACATCCATTTGCGGCAACACCTTAAAACCAGAATTCTTAACCACCTCGCCATCACAGGTCACATCACCACGATGCAGGGCTCTTTTGGCCAACGAACGGGTCAATTCGGTACTTTCACAGATAAATTTGTCTAAACGCACAATACACACTCACTCTAAATACAATGGCGCTATTATGCGGCTTACACGGTTAAATAGAAATCAATCAGTGAATTTTTTACGGTATACGTAATTTTTGGTTACATATCCTCAGTCCATCTGAGGCAAAAAGGACTAAATGCGCCTTGTTTTCTAGCCTAGTAAGGCCTTAACATAGTATTCACAACAATGTTGGGGTTTTCCTTTAGTTAAGGACCAACAATAATAATAAAAATACAAAATGCTCGTACGCCAATATTTGGCGCCTAAAACACAGCAAAGGAAATACAATGAAAAAGTTGGTTATTGGAGGTCTTTGTGCCTCACTTATCGCAGGCCTAAGCGCTTGTAGTGATGACAAGGCTGTCGTTGCACCCGTTGCAGACGTTGCTAAAACAGCCACCGCTGTTGCCGTTGAAAAAGCATTAACGTCTGGTATCACATTCGACAACATCGATAAAACGGTTCGTCCACAAGACGATTTCTACATGTACGTAAACGGTGCATGGATGAAGAATGCTGAAATTCCTGGCGACCGTACCAACATTGGTGCGTTTTACGACTTACGTGAAAATGCCCGTGATGACGTTAAAGTCATTATCGAAGATTTAAGTGCTACGCCAAATCTAGCTGACGGCAGCGATGAACAAAAAGTAGCTGATTTATATCGCTCATTTATGGACGTTGAAACCTTAAATAAAATCGGTATCGCGCCAATCCAAGCTGACTTAGATAAAATTGCCGCCTTAAAAGACAAAAATGAATTAACCGCATTTTTTGGTGAAAACCAAGCTAACGGCGGCGGAACACCATTAGCGTTTTATGTCGAAATCGATGCAAAGAACTCTAGCCGTTACGCGACCCATATTTGGCAATATGGATTAAGCCTTCCTGAAAAAGATTACTATTTTAATCAAGAAGAGCGCTTCGTTAACATCCGTAAAGCCTATGTTGAACACATTGAAAAAATGTACACGCTAGCTGGATTACCTAATGCGAAAGCCAGTGCAGAAGCGGTACTTGCACTAGAAACGCAAATTGCTGACAAACACTGGGATGTGGTAGAAACGCGCGACAGCACCAAAACATACAACCTATACCAAGTGAAAGATCTTGCGACACTTGCACCAGACATTAACTGGGAAGGTTATTTAGCGGCTGTGGGTGGTGATAAACAAACAGATATCATCATTAACCAACCAAGTTATATCCAGGGATTAAGCCAGGTTATCAAAAGTAACGAGCTTGACGCATGGAAAAACTACCTAACGTGGATGACGTTAACCCACAATGCAAGCAACATGTCTGAAGCATTAGACAACGAAAACTTTGCCTTTTTCTCGAAAACCTTAAACGGTCAAGAAGAGCAAGAACCACGCTGGAAACGCGGTGTGAGCACAGTAAGCGACACCCTAGGTGAAGTAGTGGGTAAAGTGTACGTTAAGCGTCACTTTGCGCCAGAAGCTAAAACCCGTATGGAACACCTTGTTGAAAACCTACGCGGCGCTTATGGTTCAAGCATCGAGTCATTAGATTGGATGAGTGCAGACACTAAAGTGGCTGCAAAAGACAAATTAGCAAAATTCAATCCAAAAATTGGTTACCCAAATAAGTGGGATGATTACACTAAATTAACCATTAAAGCAGATGATTTAGTGGGTAACGCTAAACGCGCTGCTATTTTTGAACACAACAAAAGTTTAGCTAAATTGGGTCAACCAATTGATAAAGACGAGTGGCACATGACGCCACAAACCGTTAATGCTTACTACAACCCAACCATGAATGAAATCGTGTTCCCTGCAGCGATTTTACAACCGCCATTCTTTAACCTAGAAGCTGACGACGCGGTTAACTACGGTGGTATTGGTGCGGTTATCGGCCACGAAATGGGCCACGGTTTTGACGACCAAGGTGCTAAGTTTGATGGCGAAGGCAACATGCGCGACTGGTGGACAGAAGCTGACTTAAAAGCATTTGAAACCAAAGGTAATGCATTAATTACTCAATACGATGGTTATCAAGTATTTGACGATTTACACGTAAACGGCAGCTTAACATTGGGCGAAAACATCGGTGACTTGTCAGGCGTTACTATCGCTTACAAAGCTTACAAAATGTCACTTGATGGCAAAGAAGCGCCGGTCATTGATGGCCTAACCGGCGATCAACGTTTCTTTATGGGCTTTACGCAAATTTGGCGCGTGAAGATGAAAGAAGAAGCAATGCGTAATCGTGTAGCCACTGATCCACATTCACCTGGTCACTTCCGTGCACTAGGCGCACTGTCTAACATGCCTGAGTTCTATACTACTTATGACGTGAAAGAAGGCGACAAGATGTATATCGCACCAGAAAGCCGTGTAAAAATTTGGTAATCACCAAGTGAATAGCTGACCTAGGTCACATTTACACACAAAAAGGGCATCATTTGATGCCCTTTTTTATAAGTAAAAAACAGTAAACCACTCATAAATAATAACAATATTAAATTTAGATGCATCAATAGGCTTTATTAAACCTTGTTCATTCAGCCCCTATTCAGCGAAAAAGCGGTACAGTGATTTCACAGACATTTTGCTGGAGTTATTCGATGAATAAATTGTTTCGTACGTTTTTTATCTTCTTAATTTTACTGTCAACCCGAGGCGCGATTGCTCAACCTAACGAAGTTAAATATAACAAGTTAGCCGAGTCATCTGATTTCAGCCAAACGTCGCACAATGACATTGACCAGCTAGTCAGCCTACGCGAACACAATACTCCCGCTGCAATTCAAGATACTCACGACTTACATGCATTAATGACTCGCGCTCCTCAAGCGCAGCAAGAGCTTGTAGACTTACTAAACCATATTAATCAAATGAGCCAGACAACAGCTATCATTCCTGCTACGAAAAGTTATGCTCGTGCCGCGCAAAAAGTGCAATTAAAGTTTAATGGCGACGCCAGCCAATTAACCGATATCGCCCGCGCCAGTGTGGTAGCCAAGGATGTAAGCAGCTTACTGGTAAGTTTTGAACAATTGCGCCAACACACTGATATTGTGCAATTAAAAAACCGATTTGCGACACCTAAAACCTCAGGTTATCGTGATTTAAATGTATTGGTTAAATTGCCACAAAGCCAAATGGTGGTAGAAGTACAGTTTCATTTAAATGACATCGCCGAGATTAAAAGTGGCCCAGAGCATCTCGTTTATGAGCAAATTCAAGCGATAGAGTTACAAGCAAAAAACCAGTCAAGAACAGTAAACGATATAGAAAAAGCCAATATTGCTAAGTTACGCCAAGACTCTCACAAGCAATACCATAAAGCTTGGCTAAACTATAAACGTCAAAGTATCTATCCATCATCAATACAAGCCGCGTAGTTATTCGCAGTAACAAACACCCTTTGGCGCTCATTTGAGCGCTTTTTTTTTGCCAGAAAAATGCATGCTCAAACACTTCTGCTATAATCGCGCCCAATAGCTTCCTGCTGGATATACACATGAACGAAATTATTGATCAACTGCAAGAGTTAAGCGAAACCGTACCGGTACCATTAGAGCTGCCTACTTTTGAGCAACTTGTTGAAGTTGAAGAGCAAATTCTTATTGGCTTACCTAAAGATTTAAAAGAATTTCTGCTAGAAGCCAGTGATGTGATTTATGGCACCATTGAACCGGTAACGGTTGCCGATCCTAACTCACATACTTATCTTCCTGAAGTGACCTGCTACGCGTGGTCTATTGGTATGCCGCGTGAACAAATTGCAATTTGCCAAGTCGGTGATGGCTTTTACTGCATTAACGAAGAAGGTGAAGTACAGTTTTGGAAAAATGGGCGTTTCAAAGAGGAAGGTTGGGAGTCATTGTGGGATTGGATTGAAGACGTGTGGCTTGGACAGTAAAATACTGTTGCCAATACAATAAACGTTAACGCATAGAAATACAGGAATAAACATGTCTAAGAATACCGGCTTGAACGCGATTGAAATGCAATATTTACGCTTATCTTTAGGCCTAACAACTGAACAAGTTGCCAGCCTGAGTGCCACCAGCAACGAAGATGTATTGGCCTGGGAAGCTGGCGAAAAAGATGCTCCCGTACCAGCACAAAAAAAATTACTCGATATCGATGACATTATCGAGATGCAAGTGCTAAACACCACCGATGGCATTGAAGAGTTATTTAAAAAAGAGCCAAAGCGCCGTTTAGCGTTTGTGGTTTACCCAACTCAAGCGCTTTACACTCAATATAACCCAGAGTTTTTAAGCTCATTGCCGCTAACTGAATTGTATAACACAGCAGCATGGCGCATTAAAAAAGAGTGTAAATTGTTGCTTGAAGTCGATGTGAGTTTAGTGGCATTGGATGCCGAAGCGTACAAAGCTTATCGCGCAGACACTGGCGCAAGTGAAAGTCGTGAAAGCCGTGCAAAATGGGCTGCGACTCAGCTTTAATCAATATTGTCGTCAAAATGATTGCGGTCTAGCATTCACTCAATTTTGACAATTAAAAAAGCCACCTAACACGTTGAGTGTTAGGTGGCTTTTTAGTGGTGCTTAATGAGCTTACAGTTAATCCAGCTTTAAAGCCGGATTAACGCCACTCATATCACTATCAAATTAGAACTTCATTGTCACTTTAGTGTAAACATAACGGCCTAGTGGGTTATGTACGCCCATTGCATAACCGTAAAGATCTGCATCGCCGTCACCAATCGCAAATGATGGTTCTTCATCAAACACGTTATTTACACCAACCGACAGTTTAAACATATCATTAATGCGGTATGAGCCAGACATATCAACTAACAACTGCGCGTCAACAGTACGCGTTTTGTTGTAATCTTCAAACTCGCCGATGTAGCTTAAGTTTACGTTGGCAGCAAAGTCGTCCATCATCCAGTTAGTTGTCGCTAACCAACGGTGTTGTGGATACTCGTACTCACCAGTGTAATCGATAGTCTCGCCATCAACTTCTTTTTCGAAGCTGATCAAGTAGCTGTACTCTAAACCGAACTTAATATCGCCATAGTTACTTAGCTCAAGGCCATAATGAGTCGATAAGTCGATACCTTGCACTTCTTGCGAACCGATGTTAACAAATCCAGATTTGATCACATCAATCGACCCAAATGTTTGACCTGCTTGTGGCGCAGTTCGTAAACACACGGTGCTGTTTTGATCGCCACAGTTTTCATCGTAAAGCTCTTGGTTTTGCAGTGAATCAATTTTGTTATCTTGAACAATATTGAATAAATCAAAACCAATATCAAACTGCTGACTTGGTGCCCAAATCATACCAATATTCCAGGTTTCAGACTCTTCAGCATCTAAATCAGGGTTGCCGGCAAAGATAAAGTTATAATCTAATAATCCACAGTCGACATTGTCGGCGGCACAACGATAGCTATCGATTAAAAAATCACTCTTTTCTGATGGGCCTAAACCAATTTGCGCAAGTGAGGGTGCACGGAACCCCGTAGACCAAGAACCACGTGCCGTTATCTCATCGTTAATGCCCCATTGGAAGGCAATTTTAGGGTTAGTGGTTGAACCAAAATCGCTGTAGCTGTCATAACGACCGGCTAACTGTAATTCAAAATTATCTGCAACAGGAATAGATAATTCTACGTAGGCGGCATGTTGATCACGCGAACCAAATGCAGATACCGCTTCAGTTCCAAAAATCAGACCTCGCTGGAACTGCTCATCTGGAATGTCACTGACACTTTCTTCACGATACTCTGCACCTGCTGCCATCATGATATCGCGATCTGCGATAGTAAATGCATGGCCAGTAATACTCGCATCATAGGCGGTAATGCTCGACTTACCCTGTCTAACTAAACTAGTGGTAATACGGTCAATCACATCTTGCGAGTTAGCTACGCCACCAAATGGATTGTAATTACCCGCATCGATTTCAGCTTGTAAGTAGTCAGTTCTTACCCAGCCTTGTGAACGATCGCCTGTTTGCGTTGATTCACTGCGGCCACGCTGCGCAGACACTTCCCAATCCCAATCATTTATGACGCCACGAAGACCAGCCACAATACGCATGGTATCTGATTCGATGTCCCAACGACGTGCGCCGGCATCAACGGTACGGTAACGGCCAATATCAATATCCTGCCCAAAAGGATTGTCTGGATGAGTACCAGGTACGGTCATTTTTGCTTTTTCATCCAATGGCGTTGGTGCACCGCCGGCTTCAGAAGTGTTGTGTTGTACAGACAATTCCAAAAATGCCGTTAAATCTTCACCTAACATGTAATCAAACTGGCCAATTGCTCCTACTCGTTCAGAAGTAGGAATGGTCATGTTGTATGGGCCATAGTCAAACAAACAATAATCATCACTGACGCTATCTGCAGGGCAATCAGGGTCAATGGTTTGCACGCCATTCACATAAAAATAGCCAGGATAGCCACGTGATGAACGGTAATCTTCACCACCGTAAGGTGATTGATAAGCTGTGCCAAAACGGCCCATATCTTCTGCAGATAAAGTACCGTTAGTAAAATAATCTAAAATAACTGACGCGCTGCCTTTATCGGCTTTTACGCCCCACACTAAACTTGCTGTGGTTTCGTCATAACCCGTACCACTGTCGTCGCCATAACCTAAGTTAATTTCAATGCCTTCAATGTCTTTTCTCAAGACAATGTTCACCACACCCGCGATAGCGTCTGAACCATAAATGGCTGACGCGCCATCTTTTAGGATGTCGATACGCTCAATAGCAGAAACCGGAATGTTGTTAATATCAACAAATGAGTTTGAAATACCTTCGGCAAATGCACTCGAACCAACCCGACGACCATTGATTAACACCAATGTCGCATCTGGGCCTAAGCCGCGTAAACTGATTGATGCACCACCGTTTGCGGTAGAATCCTGGCTGTTACCCCGGGTAGAAAATGCACCAGAGCCGTTAGCAGGCATACGTTCAAGTAATTGCTGTAGGTTGTCAAAACCCATGTTAGCAATATCGTCTTTGTTGAGTGATTGTACTGGCGAAGGCCCTTCAATATCAGTCCGTTTGATACGAGAACCCGTTACTTCAATGCGTTCAACTTTTGCTTGAGCGTCATCAGCCGCTTGAGCAATAAGTGAAACAGGAGCAAAAGAGAGTGAAACAGCGATAGCGCAGGCGCTTCGTAATAGGGTAGTTTTTTTCATGATCATCCTTAACGTTAATTTATTGTTTTATATCCATGACTACTGCAAACTGCGGCAACAACATTACCGCTTACTACTTTCTTGGATGCTAATCTACGTGTTCAAGTTATGTTAAATTTTAACAATGTCAATACATTGTAAGCACAATGCCGTAATGTAAATGCAACCAATCACTTAATCAAGAATAAACAATCAAAAAAAGTGAATTTAAATTCTTTTTATATGGAGGTCAGATGAGTGATCAAAAGCAAGTTAGTGCACACTTTCATGCAAACCTAGGCCTGTACTGGCTTGTCTCAGGTGCGTTGTTAATTTCAGTGAGTATTGTTGGTATTCCTTTGTTATTGCTGTGGTTTCCTTTAGGTTTATGGGCAACCAAACGGTATATTGCCAATATGAGTGCTGAGTTGACTCCCCAAAAACTGATTGTGCGTAAAGGATTATTAACCCGCACAGAGAACACGGTCCCTTTGGATAAAATAACCGATATGGCGCTTATCCAAGGGCCGTTAATGCGGGTGTTTGGTATACACAAACTGACCGTCGAAACGGCTGGGCAATCGGGTATGGGGTCGTTGATCAATTTAGTCGGCGTTGTCGATGTGCAAGCGTTTAGAGAAAAGGTGTTATTGCAAAAATCATTACTAACAGAGCGTCAATCTACGGTTGTAGATAACGTCGATATCGATCAATTATTGCTTGAGAACCTGCAACAAATGAATGCTACTTTGCTGCGTATTGAACAAGCGTTAACGCCACACTCTCCACAATAGGTTTTTGCTATTTATCATGTCGAATAAAAATAAACATATCTCTTTTACTACTCAAATTCATACTCTTTTAAAAGCCACAGGCCCGGGCATTTTAATGGCTGCCGCAGCCATTGGCGCATCGCATTTAGTTGCCTCTACTCGTGCTGGGGCCGAGTTTGGCTGGCAGTTAGCCTGGCTGATTTTACTCGTCAACATCCTAAAATATCCCTTTTTTGCCGCAGGCGCGCGCTATACAGCTGCCACAGATGAAAGCCTACTTCAAGGCTATCAAAAGCAAGGTAGAGGCTATTTAATGCTATTTACGGGGCTTAATGTCATCGCAGCGATTGCCAGTACAGCAGGGGTTTGCATGTTAACCGCGGCAATGCTGACGCAATTTGTGCCATTATCAATTGATGTTTTAGCACTGATGGTATTACTCAGCTCGCTAACGTTATTGATTTTTGGTCATTACACACTGCTCGACAAAATGACTAAAGTGATTATGTTTGCCCTTACCCTGACGACGTTAATCGCCGTCGCATTAGCCTTTAATCACCAAACGGGTTTGGCAACGCCATTGGCAAGTGAATCACCCTGGCAATGGGCTTACGTAGGCTTTTTAGTGGCGATGATGGGATGGATGCCGGCGCCCATTGAAGTCAGTGCCTGGAATTCATTGTGGCTCATTGAAAAACGCAAAAGCCAAACCGTCACCGCAAAACAGGCCATTTTTGATTTCAATTTAGGCTATGTCACCACCGCCATTCTCGCGATTGTGTTTTTAGCATTAGGCGCACTCGTGATGCACGGCAGTGGCGAGCGTTTCTCTGATTCAGGCGCGGTATTTGCCTCACAACTTATCACCCTTTATAGCCAAGTGATGGGCAATGAAACCCGTTATTTGATTGGTATTGTGGCTTTTTTATGTATTTTCAGCACCACTGTCACCGTCATAGATGGTTACAGCCGCACTTTGGATATGGGCTGGAAGCTGCTGTCTAATAATACGTCGCCACGCAGTTATTTAACGCCGGTGATGTTAGGTGTGAGTGCACTCGGCTTAATGCTTATTTTATTCTTTAAAGGAGCTTTGCTTCCATTACTTGAATTTGTGATGATCCTTGCCTTTATGACCACGGTCATTTTTGCCTGGCTAAACTTCCGCTTAATGACCAGTAAAAACTTACCTCAAGAGCATCGTTATGGCCCTGTTATGGTGGCTCTGTCTTGGCTCGGGTTAGTGTACTTAGTCAGTTTTGCACTGTTGTTTATTTATTGGTATTTAACAAAATGATTGGCTTAAAAGTGATGAGCTTAACCATGCTTGAACTCAAAGCCATAAAATCAATAACAGCGCAGATTTGCGGATTACTCAGCTTAAGCTTATTGCCTTTAACTGCTTTTGGAATCAGTTTTACCAACACAGATGTTCAAACCATTATTGATAATGACTCAAGGCCGTTTAGCGGTAGGATATTGATAAACGATAATCAACAAACCTATGTCGATTATCAAGCAGGAGATGGCATAGTCAAAGACAGCCGATTTATCATTGATTCAATCTCTAAAACCATCACTGCCACTTTAGTTTTACGTGCGGTTGAGCAGCAAAAATTAACCTTACACGATGACATCACTGATTATTTGAATATTGTGACTGAACATCCCGTCACTGTTGCGCAACTGCTTAACCATACCGCGGGCATTTTGCCGCCCAAACCGGCCAGCTTAAATACGAGGTCACAATTTATTCCTGCTAGCCAATTTAGTTACTCTAACTATGGCTACAAATTACTTGGCGATATACTGAGTCAACGCTACCACATGCCCTACTCTGATTTAGTTAATCAATTCGCCAAACAATACAAACTCGACATCAGTGCTGATGTCGGTGAAATCACGGCTATGTATGCGAATCAGCCGCATTTAGTCCCCGGGTTTATGGAGCAACAACAGCAACGAGTGCTTTTAGATGAGCTCACAATCGATGATAGTTTTATTGCTTTTGGCGCCATGCAAGCCAGTAGTCAAGGTATTGCCGCGTTTATTGCTGGTTTACAGCAACAGCGTTTTCTATCATCAGCCAGTGTCAAAGCCATGTCGACAGCCAGTGCCAATAGGCCACATCGCTGGGGTGAACTCGGTTATGGCTATGGTTTGCAAATTAGCCAACAAGCAGAATTATTAGAGTATAGCCATAGCGGTTACTTACCCGGCTACATCAGCCTGATGCTCTATTATCCGCAAGTACAATTAAGTGTGGTTATTTTAGAAAATACCTCATGGGACTTAGACAACATGGAGCGTGTTTTTGGTTTACATGACAAAATTCGCCAGGCAATAAGAAATCGACTAAAAACTGACGAATAATCTGACGGATCGCACATAACTCGCTATAATAGCGCTTCGTCACTTGACCTAAACCACTTATGCGCAGCCGCGCCAGAGAACCTTATGATTAACAATGATATTCTTCGCCGTATTCGTTTTGTTTTTGACTTTTCAAATGCCAAAATGATTAATGTTTTCAGCCAAGCTAATACCGAAATCACCACAGATGAAATTATTGCGCTGCTGAAAAAAGAGGAAGAAGAAGGTTATCAAGCTTGTAACGACAAATTAATGTGTCAGTTTTTAGATGGTTTGATTATCAACAACCGTGGCTTAAAGCAAGGTACAGAAGTGCCTGCACCATTAAAGCAATTAACCAATAATCTTATTTTCAAAAAACTGCGTGTTGCACTAGAAATGCGTGAAGAAGATATTATTGCAGCATTAGCCTTAGCAGATTTTGCCATGTCTAAATCCGAGCTAGGTGCACTTTTCCGTAATCCTGACCACAAAAACTATAAAACATGCGGCGACCAAGTGTTACGTAACTTTGTAAAAGGGTTATCGATTAAACACCGCGGTATGTAAGCTTTCTGAGAAAGTCGCAATGACCCACATTGCAACACGCTAATAATGCGTAGCTTAGGCTGCGCATTTTTGTCTCTAGCGTTTGAATTCAAACAAAGCTTATTGAATGTATTCATTTGAAGTAGGACTGTAGTTCATAATAAAAAACGTGATTTTAGTCACTTAACAGACCACAAAAAACATCAGACGTGATAATCTATCTTGAAAATATTCTAATCACAAACACACTTATAAAGGTTACCCATGGACGATAATAAACGCCCCCTATATCTTCCTTTCGCTGGTCCTGCGATTCTTGAATCTCCTCTGCTTAACAAAGGCACTGCATTTAGCGAAGAAGAACGCATTTATTTTAACCTTGAAGGCTTATTACCTTGGGTAATTGAGACTATCGACGAACAGGCATCGCGTGCATATGACCAGTTTAAGAGTTTCAATAACGACCTTGATAAACATATTTATCTGCGCAACATTCAAGACACCAACGAAACGCTTTTTTATCGATTATTGCGTAATCACATCACCGAAATGATGCCGATTATCTACACCCCTACAGTGGGTTTAGCCTGTGAGCGTTTCTCAAAAAACTATCGTCGTAACCGCGGGTTATTTATTTCATACCCAAACAAAGACCGTATAGATGACATCCTAAACAACTCTACTCGTCATAAAGTAAAAGTGATTGTAGTCACTGATGGTGAGCGTATTTTAGGCCTTGGCGACCAAGGTATTGGTGGGATGGGGATCCCAATTGGTAAATTATCACTCTACACCAGTTGTGGTGGCATCAGCCCAGCTTATTGTTTAGCCATTACCTTAGATGTGGGTACCGACAACCCGAATTTGTTAGAAGACCCTATGTACATGGGCTGGCGTCATCAACGTATTGGCGGTGAAGAATACGCTGAATTTGTTGAAGAATTTATGCAAGCTGTTAGCCGTCGCTGGCCAGATGCATTAATCCAATTTGAAGATTTTGCGCAAAAAAATGCCATGCCATTACTGGAACGCTACAAAGATCAATACTGTAGTTTTAACGATGACATTCAGGGTACTGCTGCTGTAACAGTAGGTTCATTGCTGGCCGCCTGTAAAGCAGCTAACAGCAAACTAAGCCAACAACGCATCACCTTTTTAGGTGCCGGTAGCGCAGGTTGCGGCATTGCCGAAGCCATTGTGGCGCAAATGGTTGCTGAAGGCATCAGTGATGAGCAAGCACGCTCTCAAGTGTTTATGGTTGACCGTTGGGGCTTGTTGCTAGACAACATGCCTAACTTGCTACCATTCCAACAGAAGTTAGCTCAGCAATGCGATCGCGTTAATGGCTGGGATAACTACAGCGACAATATTTCGTTATTGGATGTGGTTAACAACGCCAAGCCAACCGTGTTAATTGGTGTATCTGGCGCGCCAGGATTATTTACCGAAGAAATTATTCGTGCCATGCACAGCCACTGCGAACGCCCTATTGTGTTCCCACTGTCAAACCCAACAAGCCGTGTAGAAGCAACACCAAAAGACATTTTACACTGGACATCAGGTCAAGCTTTAGTGGCAACAGGCAGTCCGTTTGAGCCAGTTGTGGTTAATGGCGTAACCTATGAAATTGCCCAGTGTAATAATAGCTTTATCTTCCCTGGTATTGGCTTAGGGGTGCTATCTTGCGGTGCTAAACGCGTGTCAGATGAAATGCTAATGGCATCAAGCCAGGCGTTATCTGAATGCTCACCACTGGGTAAAAACGGTACGGGTTCGTTATTGCCAAAACTTGAAGATATTCAAGAAGTCAGTAAATACATTGCCTTTGCGGTTGCAAGAACAGCGATTGATCAAGGTTTAGCGTTACCGTGCACCGATGAGCTTTTACAGCAATCGATTGAAGCAAACTTCTGGGAGCCAGAATACCGTCGCTATAGACGTACCGCATTTTAATTAATATTAAGCGTCTTAAAACAAAAAATCCCAGCCTAGCTGGGATTTTTTATGTTCACTGAACATAGCTTAAGCTGACATCACCTGTTTAAAACTATTAAACATAGAACGATCGGTACGGGCTTTTTTAAGCTTACGGATACACTCTTTAAGCGACTGCTCAGCTAAACGACCGAATACGCCATCGTATTCATTATTATTCATTTCTTCTTCAGAATCCGCACTGTCGGCAATTTCTTGTGCAACTCGGCTTAATTGCATCCACGCATTGGCAATATAAAAGCCATGGAATTCAGCTTTGGTCATTAACTTCTGTGCACTGCCTGGCAGAGCATCCCAAGCGTGAGCAAATGCGTTAGCGTTATCTTCAATCAGCTCTTTAAATAAGCCTTCGTAAGCCTCTTGAAGTGTTTCTGGTAATTTGTCCATGGGTAGCACTTTATTGGCTACATTGTACGAAATCTGTTTGGCTACATCTTGATATTGCTGATCAACGTTACTCATGGTGTTCTCTCTACTTTTAGCAACTATGTACATAATATGTGGTCAACACTCAGGCGCTTTTAAGGCGACTCTGCAAGGCTATTCAGAGCAAAGTGTATATGAAGCCACAATCACAAAGGCGTCTTTATACTCGCGTACTTATGTGAATGCAAACGTCAACATCGATATTATTATTGCAAAAAGGACACAAAAACGCCTGCTGAACATGCCAAAAACAAGTATAACAAAACATTAACATAATATAATGACCGCGAAAAACTCATCCGCAAGACATTGATACAAAAAAACGCTATTCTTGGAAACGTTAAGCCTAAAATAATAATGAATGCTGGAACTCTGACACTTTGTTTACGCTAAAAATAACGCAATTGACTCGCACTATCGTACTCATGCTTTTGATGGGATTGAGTACTATTGCATATGCCAATTCTATCGAAAATAAACGAGCAGATGAAATTTATCAGCTTTTTGATAGCGGCAAATTTTTACCCGACGACGAAGTGAGCGAACTGCTACAAGAATACAAAAACAGTTTAGCCTCAAATGATACCGTCAGGCAGCAATTACATATCCGCTTAACATGCTGGAGCTTGCCTTCTGATACTACCGAGCAAATGACGGCAGCTATAGCTTATGCCGATGAATACCTTAAAATATATGCCCAACCCAGCCCATCTCTTATCCAGGTTGATCTGCAATTATGCAAAACATGGTACTTACATAATTTAGGTCAAAACAGCTCACTATTTGAGGCTTTAGATCGCGCTATCGACAATGCTTATTTGCTTGAAGACCCACGTCTTATTGCGGACGGACGCAGTATTAGAGGCTCAATACTATCTTATATGGGTAACTTTTCAGCCGCATTAGAAGATCTCATCACAGCGCAAAACTTATATGAAACCCTTAATATTCCTTATTGGGCTAACGTCAATTTAAGTGAGCTAGCCAACAGTTACAGGCGCTTTGGCGATGCGACAACAGCGTTAAAATATCAATTAATACTTGAACAGTACTACGTTGACAACCAACAGAAGTTTGCAGCAAACCGAACGAACAACGAAATAGCCATGTCACTCGAAGAGCTCGGTCGGTTTCAGGAAGCGATTGTGCGCTATCAAAAAACATACGAGTTTTGGCTCAACGAAAAAGAGTACATTTTCGCTGCAGATACTTCGATCAGTATGGGTGGTAATTTAATTAATTTAAATCGTTTAGATGAAGCAAAATTGGTACTTGAACAAGCCGAAAAACAGATTAAATCTGATAATAATGGCAATTATAGTTATATGAATTTATATCTTGCCCAAGTCCACTCCAAACTCAACAATAATGCCCAAGCGTTAGAGTACATTCAAAAAGCCGAAAAAGCCTTTATTTACAGCGAAAATGCTCGTGGGCTCAACCAAGCTTTACGCTTAAAAAGTGAGGTTTATCAAGCTCTAGCGCAATGGCCTGAGGCCTATCAATCATTATCGGCCTATGTTGACTCACACGAAGCACTCGACAAGCAAACCATGTCAGACAGAAAGTCTGAAATGCAAACTCGTTTTGATACCCACAAAATTCAAACTGAAAACGACTTGTTAGTGCAGCGAGACAAAGACAAAGAGCAACAATTGCAGATAATGCAGCGCAACGAAAACATGCAAATAATCATTATTATCTTAGTGGCGATTATTTTAATCATTGTGTCGATTTTCGCCTATAAACAATTGATGCGAAAACAGTTGTTTAGACGCCTTGCACTCACCGATGAGCTAACTAAATTATCAAATAGGCGTGATACCTATTCACAGGGGCAGCATTTTTTAAAAGTGGCTCAACTCTCTGGCAAACCTTTTTCGATTATCTCTTTCGATGCCGACCATTTTAAACGTGTTAATGACCAACTTGGTCATGATATTGGTGACAAGGTTCTGGTTAAACTGGCATCGATTTGTGCCAGTATGATGCGAGACACCGATGTGGTTGGCAGAGTGGGCGGTGAAGAATTTCTAGTATTATTGCCTAACATCGATAAAACCAAAGCCATCGAAATTGCGGAGCGCTTAATCGAAACCATTGCACATTATGATTGGCAGCAAATTGCGCCTAACTTAGCACAAACCGTCAGTGCTGGGGTTGCAAGCTACAGTAGCGAAGTAGAGCTATCGCCATTGTTACTCAAAGCCGACAAAGCGCTCTATTCCGCCAAAGCAGCGGGCAGAAACTGTGTTAAATCCGAGTAAAACGGGTATAATTTCTGCGTGTTTACTCAATGATAGTGTTATGACTGCAACGACCCCAGAATCAAATCCAGATCAACATCTAGATCTTACCAGCCAATCAGCTGAGCCATGTCCATTGACAACGGCTCAGCTTGATGCGCTCAACCGACAAATCAAACTCTGGGGTAAAGAACTCGGTTTTGCTCACATTGGCGTGGCAGACATTGATTTAAGCCAACACGAAGCGGGATTGCAAGACTGGTTAGATAAAGGCTATCACGGTGAAATGAACTACATGGCGAGCCATGGCATGATGCGCGCCAGGCCTAATGAGTTACATCCTGGCAGCTTACGAGTCATTTGTGCACGTATGGATTATTTGCCACCTGATGCCGGTTTTGCCAGTAATTTAACCAACCCAAACTTAGCCTATATCTCGCGTTATGCGGGTGGACGTGATTACCATAAAATGATCCGTCAACGGCTTAAAAAACTCGGTGATAAGATTACTGAACACTGCAAAACCCTTGGATTTGAAGACACCGACTTTAGACCATTTGTCGATTCTGCACCGATATTAGAGCGACCACTGGCAGACAAAGCTGGACTGGGCTGGACGGGCAAACATTCACTGATTTTACACCCCGACGCTGGCAGTTGGTTTTTCCTTGGTGAACTGCTCATTAACCTCCCCCTACCTTTAGATATTCCGATTGAAGAAGGCTGTAACACTTGCGTTGCCTGCATAAAGTCATGCCCTACAGATGCGATAGTTGCGCCATATGTCGTTGATGCTAGGCGCTGTATCTCTTATTTAACGATAGAGTTGCAGGGCGCGATCCCTGAAGAATTTAGACCTTTAATCGGTAACCGAATTTATGGTTGTGACGATTGCCAATTAGTCTGCCCAGTTAACAGCAAAGCACCATTAACCCATGAAAGCGACTTTCATACCCGTCCATCTCTCATCCAACCGGACTTAATCAGCTTATTTAATTGGTCTGAGGCCGTGTTTTTACGCCAAACCGAAGGCAGTGCAATTAGACGTATCGGCCATAAACGCTGGCTACGTAACATCGCCATTGCATTAGGTAATGCACCTGCAAATCCCGATATCATTGCCGCACTCGAGCAACGTAAACTCAGCAATGAAGTCGATGACATGGTGCTAGAGCATATCGATTGGGCCCTAGAACAACAAAAGCAAAAAGCGCCACAAGAGGCGCTTTCACGTAAAACTCAACGAGTCATCCGCTCAGTACAAAAAGGCTTACCAAGAGACGCCTAGGCTGTAGGTGTTTTCGTCTGAGTCAGACTAAACCGTCATGATGTTAAGCATCTAATGTAAAGCCCACTTTTATGGTGACTTGCCAGTGAGCAAAATACCAATTCCAATAATTATCTGGTCATTCAGCGGGAATTCTGCGCTTTTTTAGGCAAGTAATAGGATTGTAGACATAGTTGTTCTACGTCAAAATCATATTAAGCAGCATAAAAAGTGCAGAAACCCGCCCTTGGGAGTCACTCAGGCTTCCCATTTCTTTGTTGCATTGTTTTACAAGGGAACAGCCATTCTTTCAACAATGCGCCTCAAACTGAAAAACCTGAGTGACTCTGATTGAGCACATAATTATTGGAATTGGTATCACCCCTCCTCCAGGTGACCACGGGGTTCTATTACTTCAAACCAACGTAAGTGCTTTAGCGATTTATTGGCCTGAGCAATGGCGTTTTTTACTGCCTCGTCGCTGCTGATTGGCGATGAACCGACAAGTTCAATTATCTTGTAAGTATGACTCATGCTTAGCTCCTTATTTTCAGATCATTAAAGCGCTATTAATAAATGATTAATCCTTTATCAGTATAGCCTTAAGCTTGTCTGTTCGCTTTTTTCTATCGTGCGAGGCGTTATGGTTTCAATCATATGACGCAGTCAGGACAATATTTCTCACCCAGATGATGTATTGATTAATCGTCTTACTCGTTCTGTAATGATGCAAATCTCAGTTATTGAATATTGTATACAGCAAAGTCGCTTTATTAACTAAAATTAATAGTTAAATATGTAAAAAAACTCATACAGGCGTCTGGACGTCTAGAAGTTTATTGTGTTACTCTGCTGCCAAGCAATCGAATTGATTTCATCAGCTAGTTGAGCAAGATTCATGTGGAGAGAAAATGATAGAGCTTAGACACCTTCGCACCTTGATGGCGTTAAAAGAAAGTGGCAGTTTGGCGGGCGCCGCTAAAAAGCGGTTTGTAACCCAGTCAGCACTTTCTCATCAAATTAAAGAGTTAGAGACTCGTATTAACTCAGCTATTTTTGTTCGAAAAAGTAAACCGTTAACTTTCACTCATGAAGGTTCACGACTGCTGAATTTAGCAGAAGAAATCTTACCAAAGGTGATTGCAACAGAGTCAGATCTTAAACGCGGTCTTGAAGGAGAAAGCCAGCAGCTTAAATTGGGTATTGAATGCCACAGTTGTTTTCGCTGGTTAATGCCGGTTATTGAGCAATTTAAGCAACATGCTCCAGCAGCGCAAATTGATATTTCAAGCCGCCATTTATTTGATTCACTTAATGCGCTAGAAACAGGCGGGTTAGATATTGTGCTCACCTCTGATCCAGTTCCAGGACACAGTGTGGCGTATCAACATTTATTTGATTTTGAAGTAAAACTCGTGACATCGAGTGAGCATACGTTAGCGAAAAAAGCCTACGTAACGCCAACAGATTTAGCGAAACAAACCTTGATTAGTTATCCTGTGCCGTTAGCTCGTTTAGACATTTACAAGCACTTCTTAGAACCTGCAGGTATTGAACCTGGTGAGCAAAAGCAATGCGACTTAACGTCAATGTTATTGCAACGAGTAGCTTGTAATGATGGCGTAGCGACGTTACCAACATGGTCAATTCGTGAAAGCCAGGGCTTAAGTTTGGCAGCGGTAAAACTAGGTTCAGAAGGGCTTAAGCGTCCGTTATTTGGCGCTTATCGCCGAGACGCCACTAATGCTAATTTGATTCAAAAGTGGCTTGAGCTTGTTGCAAGTGAAGGCATGGCATTACAACGGATTAATCAATAGCTTCCGTTTAGCTAACACGCGTCGAAGCACAAGTCCTGCAGAGTCAGGGTTTTGTGTTTGACGTAAGTTATGCGCTATTAAAAACTCTTCACGTAAATCATCATCTAAGCCTAAAGACTCAAATGCCTCTAAAGACAGTTTTTGTTGCTGTTGGTCAATCAATGACTTAAGCACTTTTAAAGACACAGGTCTTGGCAGTTCAGCATTTAAATACGCAAATGCCGTTAAGGCTATCACCTGGCCAAACACACTAAACAAGGCCAAGGTTTGCACTTCATCAGCATCGACTTTTATTCCTGCTCCAGCTTCGTTTTCTGCCCGCAGTAGTTCGATACAATCATGTGCTATTTTTTCGTTTAACGCCCAGTAACTCTGCACTAACTTTTTGTATGGCTCGGCGAGTTCATCAAGACGTTCTTTTAAATAAAACGAAAAAGCATAACGGTAAATATTCACCTGACCTAAACGAATTAATGCATCTTTTACACTGCGGCTTTTGGTCGACACAACTCCTGCGGTTTGCGCTGTATTACTGCGTTGTAATAAATGAGCGGCAAGTGCGGGATCGGCAGAAACTGTATCAATAACAATGCGAATATCTGCTTCGTTAATCAGTGCCTTTTTTAATGGTATCAAAATACCACGACGACCAATCACTTGCTCTTCATTGCCAATAATCGCTTGAACTTGAGTCAGCACTTGTTGTTCAAGATTTGTCATATGCATCAGTTACCTTTGGTGAAAGAATCAGGCTATAAATTAATTTAACGATATATCAAAACGAAAGCCAGTAATAGTTTACTGGCTTTGGTGTTTAAGCTGAGTTAGCTGAGTTGATTAAAAGCGGTAACCCGCGGTTAATCTAAACGCTCGGCCAGTGCCTGAGTAATAACCATTACCAAAAGACGAGTAATAACCTGTACCAACATACTCCTCATCTAACAAATTATCGACACGTAAACTCGCAGTCCAGGCATTACGCTGATAGTTTAACGCGAGATTAGTGAGTACATAACTGTCTAGCTTATCGCCAGCATTACTGTTGTCGCCTTCCATGTAACGCTCGCCAGTGTAAACGCCTTCAACAAAGGTTTGCCAATGATCAGCAAAATCGTAACTCATGTACGCTTTACCTGAATGCTCAGCGACCCATGATAGTGCTTTACCCTCGTTTTCACCTTGAGTAAATTCGGCATCAATATAGTCGTACGAAGCACCTAACAACCAGTCATTTGATAACTGCACTTCATAACTCGTGTTAATACCAAAACGGCGAGATTCGTCTGCATTAACGTTTGCACCACCACCGTAAGGTCCGTCAGTACGGCTACCGTCGTAAACAATCTCATCTTCTAAATCAAGACGATAAAGGTTTAACTTAACGGTTTGCGTTGCCCCCGTCCAATCCCAGCCTGCCTCAAAAGAACGCCCAGTTTGCGGATCTAATCCTTGCACGTCTAATGGCGTATAGGCTTGTTCATCCACTTTTGCAAAACGGAAGTTATCATTGGCGCGAACGTAAAAACGATGTTCAACACTAGGACGATAATTGACACCTAACTCCAATGCATGAGCATCGTTATCTAGCTCAATACCGTCTGCATACAATAATTGATCAGTTAAATCGTCGGTCACTTCAGAATAACGACCACCAACTACATATGACAATGTTGAGGTTAACGGCACAGTCGCTTGAACATAAGCACTTTGCATGGTTTGTTCGTTATTACGTTGAATATATAAGGTGTCAAAGTCAGCCTCTCCTCGGCTTACATCAATACCAGCAACCATAGTTAAAGCACCATTTGCTAACGGATAATTCGCGGTCGCTTTTGGTGAGAAACTCAATAAATCACGATCAATATGCCCTGCACTGCCAAACAATAAGCTGCTCGTTGAAGTGTCTGAATACGTTAAATCAGCACCCAGCGCCCATACATCAGTAAGTTGATATTGATAGCCACTGCGAACAGCGGTAGTGATTTCGTGAGAATATTCACCGTCTGAAAAAGACGCGACTTGGCGAGGGTTATCTTCATACTGCGCTAAACTTAACGCCCCTGGAGCCTGGCGATCATTATCGAAGTAATTCACTTCTACATAAAAATCTTCAACATCGGTTTGGTACTGAATACGACCTAGAATAGAGCCAGTTTCGTTGTCGTTATTATCACGGTAGTTATCGCTTTCGTTATAACTGCCCGCTAGAAAGTAACGCCAGGTGTCGCTGATGGCACCAGAGACATCGCCTTTAACTTCATAGGTATCAAAACTGCCACCACTGACTTGTAAGCCACCAGCGGTTTCTGTTGGGGCTTTAGTAATAATGTTAATCACGCCGCCTACCGCTTGGTCGCCATACAATACACCCGCACTGCCTGACAAAATCTCAACGCGTTCAATTAAGTTAAGTGGAATGGATTCAACACTTGGTGCAGAAATATCGATATTATTTAACCGACGGCCGTCGACTAAAATAAGGGTATTATTAACCGCTTGCGAAGCTGAAAAACCGCGCATCGAAAACACAGTACCAGAATTATTATCTGACACTTGAATACCGGATTGGCCGCGCAGTAAATCGGTTAAATTATTTGCGCCGCTCATTTCGATGTCAGCTGCATCGATAACATTCACATTGGCAGCAATATTTAACGGGTTGGTTTGATTGCGACCAATCACCACAATCGTCTCATCCATTTTAACGTCTGTATTAGACGCGGTTGAGGCACTTGGTATTGATTGTGTTGAGGTTGGTGCTGCAACAGCGTTAAGGCTCGTTGCGCAAAGCATGGCACTGATTAATAGTGCGATTGTAGTTGGTTTAGTACCCATTTACCTTTAACTCCTGAAAGGAAAAATGGGGCAATAGCGCCGCAACATTGACCACCACTTTGCGGCTTACTCATCTGAGTAAACCAAAAACGGCATAACATCACATCTCGAGATCTGCCCACCGAAATCATCGAAATCACCTTTATGGCCGGTCTCCGGACTGAGGTTGCGGTACATAACAGTACACACGAGCCAAGCAAATATGCATTGCATATTGGACTCTCACCTATCACCGTTGCGGGGGCAGTACCAGACTTTCACTGGTTTCCCGATTCTCCAATGGGTCGATATGACTCAACATTGGCACCGTAAAGATTGACTAAACTGAAATAAATATAAAATAACGGTCTAATGGCTGAATAGATTGATAAATACAGCCATAAACGTCGATAGGATTATAACGGAATCAGCACGTTGCTGATAGTCGCTAAGCATTAAAACAACGCGCAGATTACTCACGTTAGCTCAATTTAAGGCTCAGCCATAAACTCGCGATAATTGCTTTGAGTGACGGGAGCTGACTCGGCAGTAAATACGGCGGTACGAATGGATTTATGCACTAAAAAAATATCTTCATCATCGCTAATTACCGTAAAGTAGCCCATCTCGCCACGCGGGCTGGTAACGTAAGACTCAGACACAATAGCTGAAGCATTATGAATATTGGGCATACTCGTACACCCCAGCAAACCATGCACCGCTTCATAGCCTTCCACTTTCATGCTGCCTAATTGCTGATAAATCACTTCACCCTGGCAATGTTCTTTATAGGTGTCTGCCATTGAATCTAAAAACTCTTCAGGTTCAACATCTTCGGCAAGCCCTTTAAAGCCTTGCATACACACTAGGCTAGACCAATCATTAAGGGTTTCGTTAGCAGGGATAAATTCAGCCATGGTCATATCACCGCGCTTTTCGTTAAAAGCGAGTTTCCATGAAAGAGGAGGTAAAAAGCCGAAGGTTTGCGACACAGTCGTTAGCCGTTTGACGTCGCTAGACATGACAAGCACGCCAGAAGCATCATTGTCAGATTCTAATGTGACCAATGCTGGAAAAGTAGCATACGCGGTATAGGGGAATAAGCTGAATATTCCAACGCACCCCGCGTAGCTGATAACTGCAGCAATCTTGTTCATCCCAATGTCATCCTTGCTAGGTCAAGATGTAGCGATAAGTTGACTAAAAATCATTCTAATTATGTATATCCTATCCTGAACATACAAAAATTGAAACTTATCTATAACATTTACACCATTGTAAAATGTTAGTTTAACTCTTCGTCGTCTTCGTCTTCTGCGTCAAATAGCTCATCTTCATCAACGGCAGATTCAGCTGCAATTGCCGCTGCTAAGCTTTTCGCTTTAAGATGCTTTTCTGTTTTACGCTTGTTACGATCTGCTTGCTTAGACAGGAAACCCTGTAGAGACTGCTCGCCCCATGCAATGGCTTCTGCTTCTGAAGCAAAACCATCTTGGCTTTTAGACACTAGGGTTTTAGTCGCTGTCATACGACGAGTGATTTCGGTTTTCCACGTGTTTTCAACTTGTGTTACACGTAAACCATACTTTTTGCTATCGCTCATAATCTTTTCAATCCTACTTTGGGTATCACGGGACAAAACCCATGAAATTTCAGCCGCGCAGTGTACTCGATAAGCACGAGTTTGGGCAGCTATTATTGGTTATTTTTAACGCTTTTTTTGATCGCGTTATTGCTGCTTAACTAACTGGTTTGAGCCCACAATCATCATTTCACATTTATGGCAGTCAAACACCAGCTTTAATTTATCTTTACCTACATCTAAAAACATTGGGTCAGCTTTAATGCCTTCAACTTCTTTAGGGCACAAATTAAAGCTGTAACGTAAGCAATGCTTGGTGACCATCAATGGCGCATCATGCAACACGGTGTTTTTTTCGTAGGTGTCTTCGATTTGAATCACACCATGCTGTTCATAAAACGACTTGGCTTTTTCGTTGGCCACGTTAGATAAAAAGCTCAAGGCTTTTTGCGGGAAACGCGCTTCTTTATCATGCACCCAACGCTCTGGGCGTTGATAGGCCGCAACCCTTGCTGTCATTAATTCACTCACGGCATCACGGCGCAGTTCGTTGACCATCGATGCCGGTAAAAACCACATTTGCTCAGTTTGCAGGTTGATTTTGTTTAACACAAAATCGCTACTCCCTAATTTACCTAATTGCTTCTTTAAGTTTTCGGCCGTTTTAGCCTGGTCATTTGCCGGGGCTTTATCACACGCTAATGTCGCTGTAACACTAATGTTATGCGCATCCGTCACCGTTAGCCCTACACCGTCATCTGTGTCAAAAAATTGCATATCGACACTGATTTTACGCGTGGCAGAGTCTTTGTTTAATGTGGCCTCAAACTTATGGTCAAAGTTACGGAACATCATTACACCGACTTTCAAATCTCTTGGCACTTCGGTTAAGTACAAGGTGTTACCATCAGCACGATTAACGCGTAAGCCAGACAACTTGTCATCAGACAGGCGCTGAGTTTCATAATGCTCAACGAAATAGCACAAGCCATCGCCGTTGTTAAAGTGAATATCTTTGCCGCTTTCGCTCGGATCGATTTTGATAAAATCTTTACCAACTTGGGTAATCCGGCCAATTTTTTCACCTATAAACTTAGGTGAACTAAAATGCTCAATCGCTTCTGT
Organism: Shewanella sp. MF05956; assembly: GCF_059758055.1. NCBI lineage: Bacteria > Pseudomonadati > Pseudomonadota > Gammaproteobacteria > Alteromonadales > Shewanellaceae > Shewanella > Shewanella sp. MF05956. The sequence continues at coordinate 361,402 of NZ_JCAYNV010000002.1, forward strand.
TCGCTCGTTAACGAAATAGTCCGTTTTACCGCGGTTGAAGCTCTTATCTGGGTCGGGGGTAAAGTTAAACTCGCAGCGGCCATGAGATATCGATTCTAGATCATTGCGCTTGGCAATAATCGCATCTAACTGCTGGCGATAGTGAGCGGTCACGTTTTTAAGATAGGTAATGTCTTTTAAGCGGCCTTCAATTTTAAACGAGCTAATACCAGCATCAATCAAGGCTTCTAAATTGTCAGTTTGATTGTTGTCTTTAAGCGACAACAAATGCTGGTTTTCCGCTAATACGTCGCCATCACGCGTGGTTAAGTTACACGGTAAGCGACACATTTGTGAACATTCACCACGGTTAGCACTGCGATTTGAGTACGCATGACTTAAGTTACATAAACCGCTGTAACTGACACACAATGCCCCATGAATGAAAAACTCTAACTTCATTTTTGTGCTTGCGGCAATATCACGAATTTGCGGAATATTCAGCTCACGCGCTAATACCACCTGCGAGAAACCCACCTGTTCAAAAAACACGGTTTTTTCAGGGCTGCGGTTATCTGTTTGCGTGCTGGCGTGCAAGGCAATTGGCGGTAAATCTAGCTGTAATACGCCCATGTCTTGAATAATCAAGGCATCAACACCGGCTTCGTAAAGTTCCCATATCAGCTTTTGCGCTTTGTCTATTTCGTTATCCATTAAAATGGTGTTTAAGGCAACAAACACCTGGGCATGATAACGATGAGCAAACTCCGCTAAGCGAGCAATGTCTTCAACGCTGTTACCAGCATTATGACGCGCGCCAAACGCAGGGCCACCAATATAAACCGCGTCGGCACCATGACGAATAGCTTCAATACCGTAATCAGCATTTTTAGCAGGTGCGAGCAATTCAAGTTGGCGCTTTACCGGAGCCTCGGGGGTAAACAATTCTACAGAAACCATAATGTTAACTAAATTTCGCTCAATTCGGATAAAAAAGTGCGCCAACATACTGATATCATCTAATTGACATGAGTATGTTGGCGCACTCGCATAGTCTTTTATTTTAGCAAACTTTAAACAAAGTTCTAAGTAAAATCGCGACTAAATATGCCGCACGACTTTTACATTGTTTTGCTTATAAAAATAGCTCTTGAATGTTCTTAAAGTCGGCTTTACCTTCCGCGATTTCTTGTGGGTTTAATCCTGATACTTCGTGCGGGAACACTAACCAATCTTCAGATGAATGAATAAAGTAATCTGGTTTCAAATCGACTTTGGTATTTTTGGGCTTGTAATAAGGACAAGCAATACGGATGTCGTTTGGCATGTTTAGGCGCATAAACTTTCTTAACTTACCGATTAAGGCATCAATACTGCGGCCAGAATCAAATACGTCATCAACAATTAACAAACCATCGCTGGCATTGGCATTTTCAATAATGTAGTGCAAACCATGTACTTTAATGTTTTTGTCTTGCTTATCAGTACCAATACCGTAATAAGACGAAGTACGCACGGCAATATGGTCGGTTTCGACTTTTTTAAAGTCGTAATATTCTTGAACAGCAATACCAATTGGAGCTCCGCCGCGCCAAATGCCCACAATAAACTGCGGTCTAAAACCACTGTCATATACTTGCGCAGCCAGTCTAAATGAATCTTCTAAAAGTTGTTGTGCGCTAATATAATGTTTATCTGTCATTGGTTAAGCCCCTTGTTAATTTGTTGCGGAGAATTTTATACCAAATAAAATTATCTTGCCTGTAAGAATCAGAATTAATTGATCAAAATCTACATTAATTCCCCATCCTCATAAATAACTTACCATTAATGTGCTCACATGGTGACATTGACTGAGTTATTTCGGTTAAATTAAGGCACCGAGGGTATGCCTCTCCGTTCGCGTCTTTGCACGCAACCAATTGATAAAATCTACTTGTCATTCACGGCGGCTATGGCATAGTGTTTTTTAACCGACACGTTGATTTTACCGCCAATTCAGGATGAATACGCCACTATGTTGCTCGACAAAAACTCACAGAATCATTTTGCAAACGCGCAGTCGTTAACAACTGATGCCCGTGTATTGAGTGTGCCTAAAGGCGACAACCCCTTAATTTGGCCAGTATTAACGTTACTAAAGTCATCGAATACCAGCTGGAAAGTCCATCATTTAGCCAGTGAACTGCAATCAAAAGGGTTAATGCACGACCTTGACCCCATGCCGGAAAAAGATCTCTTCAAACGTAATTTTCTATTAATGAATGCCCTATATGAATTGCAAGACATGTTAATGCCAAGACAATGGCTGCAAGTAAAAGCAATGGAAATTCAAATTTTTAGAATAATCCCCAGCAATGCCGATGTCGAACATACTCGAGATGGCGCTCTGCGTGACTACTACCTTGATTGGGCTAATTACGATGCTAGCGTTAACGTAGTGCGTGAGATGCTCGAGTCTTTCTGGTCTAGTTACCAACAATATATCGGCGTTAATGTTCAATTAATGCATAAAGGTCATGCTTTAAAAGTGTTCGAGTTAGATGCCACCGCGACCGATAAAGACATCCGCAAGCAATGGCGTAAACTGGCGCTAAAATGGCACCCTGATCGTGATGAAGGTAACGCGGAACGATTCCGCGAAGTCTGTGAAGCTTGGCAAACCCTGCGAGACTAAAGCTTAGTGGCTTAATGCCGACTCATTATTTAACGTAAATCGCTACTTGATCACACAAATTCTGCCCCTGATTTTGGCAATTTATGCCATCATTAACAGCATAGCTTTATCCATTTCCATCTCCATTTTGAGGTATTCATGTTTAAATTTTTAGCTTTAGCCGTCACATTAGCCATTGCCCCTATCACCAGTTTTGCTGCGCAATATGTTGAAGGAACACACTACACTCAAATATCAAATAACATGGTGCCTACTGAGCCAAAGGTGACTGAGTTTTTCTCTTTTTATTGCCACAACTGCTTCAACATGGAAAGTCAGTACCTACCAGAAATCAAAAAAGGCCTAGACAAAAGAGTCACCTTCGACAGTAAACACGTCGACTTCATGAACAGTGATTTAGGCACAGAAGTAATGCGCTCGTTAGCGGTTATCCATGAGCTAGACAACAAAGAAGCTTTAAAAATTGCCATGTTTGGTGCAATACAAGGTAAAGATAACAACGCTGGCCATGACCATAGTGCTGCGGGCCATGAGCACAAATCGTTGATTAATAACCGTGATGACATTAAGAAAGTCTTTGCTGAATTAGGCGTCGATGCAAACCAATACGACACCTTAGCATACAGCGCTGAAACCGATAAAAAGCTGGGTTTATGGCGTGAACAACAAGAGATGTATGCCGTACAAAGTGTGCCGGCTTTTATTGTTAACGATAAATACGCGATTAACTTAAATGAAATGCGCACGCTCGATGACATCATCGGGTTGATTAACTATTTAGCATTACAAAAGTAGTTTCAACGCCTTTAAACGGAAAATGGCTATCCAATTGATAGCCATTTTTTATGTCTGCTCGTTAAGTCGCCTTGGTATTATCAAAAACCGCTGGCAGCATTCTCAGGGGGCACTTATTAATGCTAATTGGTATAAATAGCATAACTTAATCGAGGTAAGGTCACGCTCAATGCTGCTGCCGGTGCGCTCACATCATCCGATGAGACTATCGCAACAGGCCATGAAGTCATTAAACGATATGTGTTCCCTTGTGCAATGACATTAATCGTTTGCGCTTGTTCGCCGCTGTTAAATACCATCAACAGCTCGGCACCCGTTTGAGGGTCTACTCGCGCAAATGCAAACATGTCGTTATCGGCTTGGTAAAAACGGTCTTGATATTGCCCACGACGCAGTATTGGATATTGTTTACGCAGTGCGCTCAACTGAGCAATGGCTTGGTACAGTGGATGCTTTTCATCAAAGTTATCAACCGCAGTAGTGGCATTACTGCCGAGTAACACGTTGTCATTGTAACTCGCCACTTTAGAGGCAAACATGTCTTCTCGCGCGTCAATATCCTTACCATCGCCAGTAAACCCTTGCTCGTCTCCATAATAAACGACCGGAATACCCCGAGATAAAAACATAAACGCATGCGACAAAATACTCCGTTGCAGTTTATCTTCCGCAGGCATGTTCGCTTGCGCTTGATTGATAAAATAGCCCGTACGCCCCATGTCATGATTACCTAAAAAGGTCATTAACAAATCGGCTTGGCTATCGCTGTCTTGATAAAGCGTATCTTGGGCAAATAATTGCTGTGCTAACAGCGGGCTCTTTTTACGATAGAAAATATCAGCCGCGGTTTGTTGAAAAGCAAAATCTAATACTGACGGTAGATTGCCCTCTGTGGTGTATATGCTCAGGTTTTTAGGATCGGTATCGTACACCTCGCCAAAAACATGAAACTGAGGAATACCTTGCGCCTTGGCAAACTTAACGATTTCAGGGCTAAAGGTTTGCCAAAATGATAAATCGACATGCTTAACGGTATCAATCCTAAAACCATCAGGCTTAAATTCTTTAATTAAGTTTTGATATATCTCAACCATGCCTGAAACGACTTCAGGATCCGCGGTATTGAGATCGTCTAAACCATTAAAATCACCCTTTAACGAGCTTTCACCTTTAAAGGTACTGTCGCCTTGATTGTGATAAAAACGTGGGTCGTTTAACCATTCAGGGACTTTCACATTCGCTTGTTCTTGAGGTACAAACGGCGTGTAACTGTCGCCATTTGCAACTTGAGCTAATGATTTAAATTCGCACTGAGTATTCGGTTCTATAAACTCACCCGAAGCTTGATGGCATTCCTGATACTTGATCACGTCGGCTGTATGATTAGTAATAATGTCAAAAAACACTTTAATACCACGTTGATGTGCTGCTTTAATCAACTGTTTTAAATCAGCATTGCTGCCAAAATGTGGATCAATTTCAGTAAAGTCGACAATCCAATATCCGTGATGGGCTATGCCGTCAGATTGAATCGCTTTATTACGCAATAATGGCGTCATCCAAATAGCGGTTATACCCAGATTTTGTAAGTAATCCAGTTTCTGCTCAATGCCGTTAATGTCGCCACCATGAAAACCACGGGGTGACGTTAAGTCTACGCCACCTTGCGAAATACTCTCGCTAGTCGAACCATTGTCATTGCGACTATAACCGTTATAAAAACGATCGGGCAGTACAAAATAGAAAATGTCATCGCGGATATCACGGTGTAAATAATCCTGATATATATCAGCTCTATCGGTTGGCTGCAGCAAAGGCTGAACCACCGTCGCTGCCACTTCTTTTTGCTGACATCCACTTAACACCAATACAGCACTCAATAGTGCCCATGTTGTCTTATTCATATTGTCTTAGAATCCTTTCATTGAATGGTATTGATTAAATGCTCAGGTATTGAAAAAACATGTTGTCGTAATGGTTAAGGTAGCTCTTGTCCTTTAGCACTAACATACAATGCATACCAATGCTCACGACTGAGTGATACCTGAGTCGCCTGGCTACACGCTTTAATTCGCTCAATATTAGTGGTACCAATAACCGGTTGAATTTGGCTAGGGTGGCGCATCAGCCAACTTAATAAAATAGCTTCTGGAGTCGTATTATATTCAACCGCTAACGTGGCGACTAACTGACTGGTTTGTATTATCGCATTAGACTCACCTACCGTGGAGATACCACTATAAACACCTTGGCATAAGCTACCCCAAGCTTGAATTTGTATGTTGTTTTGATTGCAATACTCAAGCGTACCAGGGGTAAAGTTTATGTCTTTTCCCTCTTGATTACCGGCATAAATGCTTTCGTCTAACCAAGCATGTTTTTGCAGGCTCATTTCAATTTGGTTGACCACTAATGGCTCATCAAGCACACGTTGCAATGCGCTAATTTGATGTTGCTGCATATTCGAAACACCGAGAAAACGCACTTTACCTGCTGCTTTAAGTTTATGGAAAGTATCGGCTATTTCGGTCACTTGCATTAAAGGATCGGGGCGGTGAAGTACCAACACATCGATATAATCTGTGTGTAATTCGGTTAAACTTTTATCAACACTATAGTGAATCCAAGCAGACGACAAATCGTAACGTTTAGGGCCTTTACCGTCTTCAAATCGAATGCCACATTTAGTTTGCAGGTACATATTATCGCGTAAGCCAGGGCGCTGTTTTAAGACTTGCCCGAATACGGTTTCCGCTTTGCCAAAGGTGTAAATGTCGGCATGATCAAAGTAATTAATATGACTTTGCAACGCAGTATCAATAACCTCATGTGTTTGCTGAATATCTGCAGCGCAAATGGCGTTACTATTCCATCCGCCGCCTAATCCCATACAACCATAAACTAACGAACTAACATTAGGGAAAACACTTTTTAATGGTAATGCCGACATTGAGTTAACTCTCTTTAAACAAGTAATATGGCTTAGTGTAGAGGTTTATCTGTACAGATGAAGAGTAAAAAACAAAATCATTGTTTGATATAGCTACCAATAAAGAATTAAAGTTCTTTATAAAATAATATCCTGGGTGGCTAACATGAGTCGTGAACACAAAAAATTTGAACGATTATTCCTATTCAGTGAAGTAGCCAAACAACTGAGTTTTACCGAAGCGGCAGCCTCGTTAGGAATATCGAGAGGATATTTGTCTGAGCAAATTAGGCAACTTGAAAAGGAAGTCGGTCGTCCATTACTTATCCGCACTACACGCAGTGTTAAACTGACAGTGCAAGGTGAAATGATTTTAGCCAGCATGGGACAAGTGAAAGCAGACTTATTAGATCTTGACCGAAAAATTCGTCATGACAATGAGGATATTGCAGGACGGATCCGTATTACGGCTCCCAGCCAATTTACTCAGCGTTATTTACTCGATATTTGCCATGAATTTAGCGCGCGGCATCCGCAAGTGCATTTCAGCATAGATTGCAGCTATACCTTATTTGATTTGGCAAAAAACGATTTTGATTTGGCCATTAGAGCGACGCAAAACCCACCACAAAATATGGTCGCCAAAAAGTTATTTGAGTATCAGCAAGTCTGTTGCGCCGCCCCCGAATATCTCGAAAAAGCCGGGACACCAATACACATTGATGATTTACGTCAGCACAAATGTTTAACCTCAGCAGAACAAACTCACTGGACATTTGGCAATCAAACCATCGCGATTAACAGCTTTATTAGCGTCAACGATAACCACATGCTCAAAACACAAGCCTTACTCGCCAGAGGCATTATGTTAGGGCCACAATATCTGGTGGATAAGGAGTTACAGCAAGGACATTTACGCGCAATTTTTCCTGATGAAACCACAAGCCAATCTGCGACTTATATAGTGCACCCACAAATGATTAATCAGTCTGCTAGGCTCAGCAGCTTTATTCAATTTACCCTTGAATGGTTTAAGCAAAACGGAATCAGCTAAACTAAGGTTATGATAAACAGGGGTTATGATAAACAGGGTTTTGATAAACAAAAAATAACAGGAATCATTATAAGGCATGGATATACTGATAACAGAACAGCTTAATTAAAAAAGTCTCTTAAGTGTAATAACGCTAATAAGCAGTGCAGAACAATAAAACCAATAAAACCATGAGCAAAAACAATATGGTAATAACGCCACGTTAAAGCATTACTGGGATCTGCCGCGTACCAGGCCGCGCCGGTTAACGCCACCAGCAAAAGTAATATCACTCCAAGGCCTTCAATAACGCTGATTAATCCCTTGCCACCAGAATGGGGCAATTGGCCGCGCATTAAGCCGCTAATATCAGCGAACAGCGGTTTAACATCAAGCGTTAACCAAGGGAAAAACTGCCGCCATTGCCCACCGATACACACCTTAACGGCAAACATTAATGCCAATATACCGGTCAATAATCCACCGTAAACATGAAGTAAATCCCAAAAACTCGCACGCGACGTTAACTGTCGACCGATTAAGACCCACGAGCTGGTACACACCAGTAGCAACGACAACAGCAACACTGCAGGATGCAGCATTGCCTCAATACGTTGCCACAGTTGTTTCACTGTCATTAACTCGCCTCAATCATTTGCTGAGCAAATTGGTCAACTTTGTCCCAATCGGTAAATTCAACTTTGGTATTGGGATCGGTTGGGCCTTTGGTTATCCACATAATAAAGCGAATAATATTACGGTCCATCACGCCGTATCCCTGGTAATCTAAATTACCGCCAAAAACTTGCAGTACCTTAGGTTGCCAAGGGCTTTGGCTTAAAAACTGTTGCATATAGCTATTAGTTTGCGGCGTATTTTTAGCCGGTTTACGAGCCACTAGACTCACCGAAAAAAAGCCATTCGGCTTAGATAATAATTGTTGCTGATGCGCATCAATAAACTGATATAACGCAGGACGATGCTTACCATGGCGAATACTGGCACCAATAAACACTTTATCGAATCCATCAAGGTCTGGCACATTGGACAAGGGTGCAACGGTCACTTGCTGATGTTGTGCCTCGAGCTTATCACGTAAATATTCACAAATTTTTTGAGTGTATCCGTGGACACTAGAATGGATCAGTAAAATATGGCTCATGCTGACCTCAAGTTGAAATCATCTAAAGTAATACAGTATCTTAGCCCACTGCGATTAAAATTTACATGAAACAGATCACGCCATGAGTATCGCGTTATTCTTTAAAAAAGTGCGTTAACGAAAAATCCCTCAGCCATGAACGACAAAGGGATTGGTTATAAGCGTATTAAAACTAAATGCGGTTTGCTTATAGTGACATTAAAAATGCCAGCAGTTGCGTGCGTTCATCTTTGCTTAACGTCATAAAGTCGTCGGTTGATTGCAGTGCCTCTCCGCCATGCCACAAAATAGCTTCTTCTAGCGTTGCGGCACGGCCATCGTGTAAAAAACCGGCTTGTGAATTCACGGTTTGAGTCAGCCCTATTCCCCATAAAGGCCGGGTACGCCATTCATTTCCGTCGGCTAAAAAGTCAGGTCGACCATCGGCAAGCCCCTCACCCATGTCGTGCAATAACATGTCGCTAAACGGATAAATAGTTTGGCCTTTTAAGCTTTCACTCATTGGTAAACCGCCAATATCACCGGCTGTTTTGGTGGTAAATGACGGTATATGGCATCCGGTGCAATTAAGTTTTTCAAATAATCGTGCACCTTCACGCACCTGAGTATCATCAACATTACGCCTTGCTGGTACTGCGAGGGTTTCTGCATAAAACACTACCGAATCACTAAACTCTGCGCTGGCTTCTGGTTCACCATTAATGTCTTCTCCGGTATCAACAAAACCGGTACGGGTTAAATAAGAATCATGTAAACGTGTGCCAAGGATACTTTCCTGAGGAAACAATGGATTAGTTATACCGATATCACCACGTAAAGCCCCTAAGGATTGTACTCGAACACTAGGCGTATTAGCTTTCCAGCCGAAACGCCCAAGAGATACAGGATAGTTATCTCCTTGTTGCGCTTTAACCGCATCAAACACCCAATTAGCTCGACCAGAAATACCATCATTGTTGCTGTCGTCAGCATCTACATTTGCCAAAATAGTCGCCTCAGGGATAGCCTCAAGCAACCCTAAACCAAATACTGGCATACCATTACGCCAGCCCATTAACACATCATCTTGCAATAAGTTGGATGTGACATTGGCACTGAGTTTGGTTTCACCTGGGGCATCATAAGGATTTTCGACATCAAAAATCGGTTTTTTCAGATTAATCACAGTCCCGTCAACATAGATAACATCATGGCGTTCGTAAGATAAATACACATCTGCTTGGCCAACAAAGGCATTGTTTTGCCAATCGGGTCGCGCTTTTAGTACACCACGATGAAATAGCTGATCGCCAAAATCAGGCACTTTGATGGGCGCACAATATTGATTGTCTGCCGTACCTTCTGTACACGTTTGTGCTGGAACCTTACTGATCCGTAAAAAGATCCCTGCGGCAGAATCTAACTTAACTCGGTTTTGATCCGCGGCTAAAAAAGGGGTGGAGTTTCGGCCGTCACGTTGATGGCATGAATTGCAGTCTGCGTTATTAAATACCGGACCCAAGCCATCTTGATCTGGATGTTCACTATTAGGAGCAGTGGTAAATGACACCTCAAAATTAGCATCCCCCTCCAAATGCAACGCTAATTCATCGGCAGTTAAGTTTAACGATGGAGTAGAAAATCCGTGCCCTGAATTGCTGGCATCAAAGGTTGTGGTGTCACCACCTAATGCAATAACGGCGGTGTAAGCAGGATAACTGACTGTGGACACCGTCGGTTCAGTATTGTCATCACCACTGCCACCACAGGCGGTTAATACTAGCCCCATCAAAGCTAGCAACAGATAAGATTGTTGCGAAAATTTGTTCATTTATGTCTCACCAATTCACTCAAAATGTATCACGGCTACTCTTTTATTGTATTTTTTAAGCGTTCACTGATGTGTTTGACCTACATCACTACGATGTAGGTCAAACAACAAATGCTTATGAATTCCACTCAGATAACAGCGGTAGCACATCAGACTCTAAAGAGCTTTGTAATGTGCTTAACGCATCAACAGCCGTTTGCACTCGAGCACGTCCTGTTTCATCTAAAATAGCTTGGCGAAATGGCATGTCTGTGCTGCCAGAAATCGCTTGAATGCTAATAATGGCATCGTCAATCTCACTCGCTACACGTGTTGATAACGCAGGATCGGCAGCCGCGACAAAGTCAATAACACCGGTTTTATCAGTAGAACCGATAAATTCACCTTGGTACACGTTACGTACACCTATAATGTTGTCTGCAAAGTCGGTGAGTGAGTTCCAAGAATACTGAGATTCAACTTTAGAGGTATCGGCAGTCGCTAAAGACTCGCCAAATGGATCGGCAATTTTGCCGTTACCGACCTCATCAACAATGCCAATCATGCCGTTAATGAGCTCTTCAATGACAGAGAGTTGTGATGAGTAAATGGCATTGTTAACATCGCCAGGGGTTTTAAGTAACTCGGCATAAGGTAGGGCATTTGTATCTTGTGGGTTGTAGCTCACTTGCCATGCATCATCAAGCTGCACCGCATAGTCACGAAACACTTCTGCTAACGCAATTAAATACTCACGCTCACTGGTTGTAAGATCTGCAATTAGCTTGGTATTGCTGTCAACACCATTACCAAATAACAAGTATTCCATGGTGTGAAAGCCTTGAACATCATCGTTCCAGGCTTTAATGGTTTCGGCATCAAAACCACTATTATTATCTAGCTGAGTCTGAAGGTCTGTGGTGTTTAAAGGCCAACTGTCTAAATGTGGATCGATACTTAAAGAATCTACAGGGCCAAAAATATGCGATTCACCTTGCTCCCATGGCTCACGTGCAGATTTCCATGCATTCTGTGCAGCCACGAGATCCGCTTGAGTTGCCGACGCACTTAGCAAAGCTTGTGTCGCTAATAATAATGCATCACCTTCAGCGGCTAAATTGGCATAACCGGCCACAATAACATCATCGGTCAAATTGGTGATCATTTCTGTAGCGGCAAAACTAAAGCCCGTTGTCGGTTCCACTGGTGTTTCGGTACTTGAATCATCAGAACCTGAACCACCACATGCAGATAAAGTCGTGATTAAAGCCAATGTTATTGCTGTGTGTTTAAAGCGCATAATAAAACTCCATGTAAAAAAATTAAAACAAATAAATTAATTTATAGCGAGAATTGATATCCCACACCCAAAGCAAAAAAGTGAGTGTCTGGAATACTGGCAACAGCCACTTGGTGAACACCACCTTCGGCTTTAATCACAATCTCTGGGATAGGGGAATAGTTAACACCTACACTGCTCCAGGTGTTTTCATAACGTTTAGTTGCGGTGCCCGATTCAACGGCCATGAGTGGGTTGGAATAATCAACATTGGCAAAAATAGTCATCGGAAGATCAAACCATTCGTCAAGCTTTACACCTGCCTCAACAAAGAACGACTGTGACTCTGAACCCAATTGGGCAAAGTTACCCGGTTGTAAGCCTGGCGTGGTTTTATTGGCTAGAGTGATCGCATCGGCGTTCTCTAACGTGCCATATAAATATTGACCGCGAAGTATCCAGGGGCCTTCAACAAATGCACCCGCAACAGAAACAATGCTTAGCGCACCATCAACATCTAACTTATTACTTTTATGTCGATTACCACTGGTATTGCCATAGTAATAAGCCACACCAACAGCACTGCCGGTTTTAAAGTTGCCGTAATCAAGACGTCCGGCAAACGCTAGGTCATCAGTATTGACTTCCTCAAAGCGTTTTTGGTGACCAGATGCCACCCAATCATAGGTGCGGAAATACTCCGAATTTAAGCCACTCACGATTTGGGCTTGATAATGAAAATCTGAAATTTCACCATAAACACCAATACCATTTTCGTTCCAAACGGTTGGCATCATTGCAGCCTCACTCTTATGGCGCTGCACGGTTAAATATTGGTTCGGCTTGTGTAAAATGCTTGATAGGCCAATTGGCAAATGAATATTACCGAATTTCACCCCAAATGCTTGGCTTGGACGATAGCGAATTTCCGCTTTTTCAACGAGCACTTCGCCGCCCGCCTCAACTTCGGACTCAAACTCGCCAAACTCATCAAAACCGTCATATTCTAATGCTGTACCTGTGCCACCATGCTCATACTCAATTTCAACTTCCATGCTCCAGTCATCACTAAATTGATAACCAAACTCGGTGACAATACGTTCAAGATCTGTTCGGTTACGTCGCTCACCTGACGTATCTTGAACGTTATCGAAATACTCATCACTGGTGTAATTCGCGGTACCATAAGATTTGAAGCTAAAACGACTTAAGCGATCATCGGCTTTACTGACATGATCTGAAACTAGATTAACTTGCTTAACGACTTCAACATTATTTTGCTGCTGTTGTTTTTGCTCAGCAGCGAGTAGGGCCAATTGCTGTTTAAGTAACGTAATTTCAGCTTCTTGCTTGGCTATCGCTTTAGCTAACGCCTCAGGATCTGTTGCGGCTTGTGCATTAGTCATTAAACCTAATATGCCCGCGACAGAGACAGTCAGTAAGGTTAACTTTTGATTCATTTATCTCTCCAACAAAACGCACAATGCGCTAACAATCACGAAAAACTTCACACAACAATATACGAATTGATAACCATTCGCATTAAAATTTACATTTGCGTTTACTTTGTAAAGATTATTATAGACTCAGTATCACTGTTTATTATTTCGTCTAATTATATTTTTGATATGATGATTAAGTGTGAAACGTGAGGCTGCGAGAGTCTGGATTATCGCGATTGAATAACAGATCTATTGGGTTGGAAATGAGATAAATATAAGGCATAGTAAAATTCTTCATCAGGTTTTACATTACATTGATATGCCATCGATAAATTCACTTTAAACAGTGCTTTTATTAGATTTTGTTAACATCATATTTAGAAAATTTTTAGGATAACTATGGCTGATACAGATGTAATCGATGTACCGGATGATCAAAACCAAGTATCGGCGCGAAAAAAAGCCTTGTTACTCGGGCGCGTAATAGGTTTAGCCAGCGAAGATGATTATCGTCCATCATCGGCATCAGTAGCGGAACGTGCAGATCATCGTCAGCGCAAGCAGCTCAGCCAACATCAAACTAATCTTGAAAGCATATTTGCATTAGCACTCAATTACACTCCGTCCGATGTCACAGGCGTCGAGCTAGATCCTGACTGGCGTTATCAATTTTTTCAAATGGCTGAGCAAATTCATAACCGTAAAATGCAAGATTTATGGGCGCGGATTTTAGCCAGTGAAATCGTCAATCCTGGTAATTTTAGTTTGCGCACCTTGGCGGTGCTAAAACAACTGACATTGCGGGAAGCGCAAATATTTGAAAAAGCACTAGGCATGTCGGTAAAAATTAACGCCGAACCTAGATTCAAGTTATTTAGTGGTTATCGCCTTAACGGTGGGCTTAATCAATACTTTAGAAAGCACAGCCATACCAACTTTGGTTTGTCTCAGTTTGGCTTACCTTATTCGAATATTTTAACTTTAGTTGATGCGGGGATTTTACATAAAAGCGAGTTTGAAACCGGTTTACTAAACCGCAATGAAGATATCCAATTAGCCTTGTGCCATGCCAATATCAGCTTAAAACCCAAAAGTCAGCATTTACTGTTTACTTATTATCGATTTACTACTGTGGGTGATGAACTTTGCCAGTTAATTCAAGCTAAAAATGATCTTGAATTTATTAATGCTATTAAAGTGATGTTAGCTAAAGACTTTACCATTAACGGTTAATATCTTCATAAAGATGAGCGTATTGAGCTTTGTGTTGGTTAAATAAAAACTGTCTGAGCATTAGGCGAGATTCACCTTCCGCGCTAATTTTAGCCGCCATTACCCCATTTTCAGTTCTAACAGGTTCAAACTCCATCTCAACATGGGTGCCATTAGGTAATATAAGCTGAGTAAGACGCGGGGTTTTGGTGTCGAGCTCTTGCGGGACTTTGATGGTGATTCCAGAACTGGATAAAGACAACACCTCAACAAATTTAGCCGTTTGCCTGTCAATAACTCGTACATCTTTTAAGTTATCCATGCGCCAGCTTCTCTCACCACCTCGCATATCGATAACTTCTGGTGTGCCAAGCTCTGGCGTAAACTGACCTAATTCATCTTGCTTTAGTTGCAGTGGAAACCACAAACGGTAATAGCTTATTTCAGCCAATAGTGTGAGCTTTGCATTTCCCAAAATATGCGACAGTACCTGCGGGATTTCAGTGGCCACACTGAGTGAATGTCTAGAAAAAGCATTATCTTCGGAATCGGCAGATGACTTTGGCGAAAATACATCGCTAAAGTACGCTAACTCTTCATTAGATAAAGTAGACATAAATAATCCTATACAAAAATCTTACCAATTGTTTATTATTCTAACACCTTAGTATGATGCTGAACAAACTTTGCTCAATAACTTTACCCGTATTTACTGTGTAACGAGTTTGTTTGTTTTTTATACGCATTAAAAAGGCGAATCGAGTTCGCCTTTTTCATCTTGCCAATATGTGATTAATTATCGGCTTCGATTCTCAAGGCTTTCTTAAACGCTTCATGAGTCAATAATTGTTGATAATACTTAGCAATATTAGGGTATTTTTCAAACTCGCCATTTTGACCGACTAATTCGGCAATAAACGACATCATGATGTCGGCACCGCTGAGATTATCGCCAACAAGATAACGTTTGCCTTCTAATCGGTCATTTACATAGCTGATGACTTTTGCGGTTTCTGCATCAGCATATTGGCCAATAAAACGGGTATCGGTCCCTTCCATTTTGACAAAAATTTTCAATAATAATGGTAAGGCTGCAGAACTCTCAGCAAAGTGCATCCATTGCAGGTAATCGATGTAATCAGCACTGCCAACCTTAGGCATAAGCTTATCTGCACCGTAGGTTTGAATAAGGTATTCGGTGATCGCTCCCGATTCTGCAATGGTAAACTCACTGGTTTCTAATACTGGTGATTTGCCTAACGGATGGATTTTTTTCAGTGCTGCTGGCGCTAAAAAAGTAGTCGCGTCGCGCTGGTAAGCCACTAATTCATACTCAACGCCCAGCTCTTCAAGTAACCAAATAATGCGTTTTGAACGTGATTTGTTTAAGTGATGTAGTTTAATCATTAAGCCATCCTTTTCAATTTGTTAAACAATAAGCCCCATGATCAATCACAGGGCTTATCATTACTTCAGCGTAAACGAGCCAAGCTGAAGTCAATTAATATTAACTCAATAGTGCTAACATTTTTTCAGCAACCAACTCTGATGATGCAGGGTTTTGCCCAGTAATCAATTTACCGTCTACAACCGCATACGGGTGCCAATCTTCACCTTTTGAGTATGTGGCACCATTTTGCTGCAGCATGTCTTCCACTAAAAACGGTACAACGTTAGTTAATTGTACGGCTTCTTCTTCACCGTTGGTAAAGCCAGTAACATTTTTACCTGCCACTAATGGCGAACCATCTGGCTTTTTAGGGTATTTCAGTACGCCTGGAGCATGACAAACTAGGCCTAATAATTTGTCTGTTTTATAACACGCTTCAATCAACGCAATTGAGTCTTTGTCGTTGGTTAAATCCCACAACGGGCCATGACCACCTGGGTAAAACACGGCGTCATATTCTGCAACGTTAATTGACGCTAGCTTATGAGTATTGGCTAACAATGCCTGAGCTTGCTCATCGGCAGTAAAACGGCGAGTAGAGTCTGTTTGAAAATCTTCTTTATCGCTCGTTGGGTCTAATGGTGGTAACCCCCCTTTTGGTGAAGCTAAAACAATCTCAACACCTTTATCGATAAAAGCGTAATAAGGTGCGGCAAGTTCTTCTAGCCAAAAACCGGTTTTATGACCCGTGTCGCCAAGTTCGTCGTGCGACGTTAATACCATTAATACTTTCATGTTAAACCCTTAATTTATTAAAAATCATCTGTGTGAACATTGAACATAATCGTTAAAGCGGATCGTTCACCTTAATCACAAGCTTGCCAAAGTTTTCACCTTTTAGCAGGCCAATAAAGGCCGATGGCATCTTGTCGAGACCGTCTACAACCTGTTCACGGTATTGTATTTTTCCGTCGTTAAGCCATTGCCCCATGTCTTGCGCAAACTCAGGGTAGCGATGACCATAATCGTCAAAAATAATAAAGCCCTGCATTTTAATGCGCTTAACTAATAAGGTGCCCATTAACAGTGATAAACGATCTGGGCCTGCTGGTAATGATGTGGCGTTATATTGTGAAATCAAACCACACACAGGCACTCGAGCACCGGTATTTAACAGCGGCATCACAGCGTCAAACACTTTACCGCCCACATTTTCAAAATACACATCGATGCCGTTATCACACACTGCCGCTAACTGTTGTTCAAAATCAGCCGCTTTGTGGTCAATACACGCATCAAACCCAAGCGTGTTTACCGCAAAGTCGCACTTGTCAGTACCACCTGCAATACCTACCACTTTACAGCCTTTAAGCTTAGCGATTTGTCCTACCGTAGCCCCAACAGGGCCGGTTGCCGCGGCAACAACAACGGTTTCACCCGCTTTAGGCGCGCCAATATCTAATAAACCCATATAAGCAGTAAAACCAGGCATGCCCATAATGCCCAACGCATAAGAAGGGTTACTTGGATTCTGGCCTAAGTTCATTAAGCCTTCGCCATTAGACACACTATAATCTTGCCAACCGCCATAGGCTAATACCCAATCACCGACTTGATAATCAGCATGATTTGATACCTCAACTTGCGCAACACAAGCTCCGACCATAACATCATTAATCGCTACTGGCTCGGCGTATGATTTAGCATCATTCATCCGTCCACGCATATAAGGATCAAGTGATAAATATACCGCGCGCAGTAATACCTCTCCTGCACCGGCAAGCGGTTTGCTAACGGTTTCGAGCTTAAAATTACTGGCGACGGGTTCACCCTGAGGGCGACTTGCTAATACAATACGGCGATTTTGACTGTTCATCGTGCATCCTTCATCTTTGTTGAACCATAAATGGTATAAAAAACCAACAAGGCTTTGTTGTATATGCAAGTATGCTGTTATAATTCAATACTGTGCCAAAACAGCCAGGCCATGTTGTACGTTTATTTTCTATGGATTGATCACATCACTGTGAGCAATCATTTTGCTAAATCGAGTACCCGATAATGACTAAACTCACACCGATAAAACTCGATAATCAATTGTGCTTCTCGGTTTACTCAACCTCGTTGGCCATTATCCAACTGTATAAACCACTACTTGAGTCGATTGGGCTGACGTACACCCAATACCTCATTATGCTGATCATGTGGGAACAGGACGGATTAAGCTTAAAAAATGTTGCCTCTCGTTTAGGCCAACAATCTGGGGCGCTCACACCTGTTATTAAACGTCTTGAAACCGATGGTTTACTTAAACGTATTCGCGACCCATTAGATGAACGTATGCTGTGCATGCAATTAACCGATAAAGGCCAGCAATTACAATTACAAGCTCAACATGTTCATGACTGCATTATTGAACAATGCGGTATCAACCTCACTGAAATAACAGAGCTTAAAGATCAACTCGATCAATTCAGAATGAAGCTTCCTACTCATATTGACTTTTAAACGGTTAAAAATCGCTACGGCGCTTTAGCGTTGACTATCGCGAATTCTCACACCCCAATCTCAATAAGCACATGATAATCGCAATAACTAATTGCGCACAACTTAAATTAACAAATTTTAAGAATTAATTAAACCCCATTCCAGTTTTAGTTCACCTACCTAAGCAACATTAACGCTATTCCGTCCAACATGTTTAGATGAATATAGCGCTTTATCTGCACGTGCAAACATATCTGCAAACGATCGATCTTTTACTTGTATAGATGCGACCCCAATACTAATTGTGATTCCGGGTAACGCTTCGTCATTAAGCATTGTGGAATGCTTACCTATTTGCTGTGCAAGCCTTAATCGCTCTGCAAGCTTAAACGCCGAATCAATATCGGTATCGGGCAATAAAATCGCAAACTCCTCACCGCCAATCCGCGCTAAAATATCAGCCTCACGGATATGCTCATCGCAAACAGCAGCGACTCGCTTAATCACTTCATCCCCCACTAAGTGGCCATAGGTATCGTTGACGTTTTTGAATAAGTCGATGTCGATAATCATCAGAGATAACGAGTTAAAATAACGCATTGCTCGAGAAAATTCATGTTCGCTAAATGCATTAAATGAGCGACGATTATACAAATCAGTGAGTGGATCGCTATTGGCGAGTTGTTCGAGTTCGGAACGTAAATTGAATTCTTCTGTAATATCTGTCGAAATACCAATTAAGCCAATCAATTTGCCTTTTTTGTCATATAAGGGCTGTTTTACTTCATGGTAAACATTATGAAGGCCATCGGTATCAACCATAATGTCGTCTGCCATTTTTCGTTTGAGCGATAACACTTTATGGTCGTTTCTCAACAAAACATCGGCAACAATGGGTGAAAAATATTGGCTATCGGTTGTGCCCTTTAACTGTTCTTGGCTAATACCGAAATAGTCTAAAGTGAGTTGGTTACCATAAACATAACGGCAATTGACGTCTTTAACGTAGATATATGCGCCAACTTGATTGAGGATTTGTTCGTAGGAATTTAGCAGTTGTTTTTTTGTTTGCGCTTTACGATACACAGCCAAATTGACAAGTATAAGCAAGGCAATAAAGCCTAGTAGTACCATCACTATCAACGCGATATTATCAATCGGCATGAGCATTCCTTAGCATTAATCCACATCCATGTGCTTTACTATTTAATCACAACATCTGCAGTTGTTCTGTTTTGATTTTATAGTAAATAGTACTGTATAAACAGCATTGGCAAGTATGTGAAAACAGTCCGCAAAAATCAAACAAATAATGAACCTAATGAATAAATAATGAATAACTTTCTTCGAAATCACATAAAGTTAAGGCAGTATGCTTATTAAAACGCCGTACTGCCGCAACAACATAGCATCAGCGTTTATAAATAACTCCGGCTTTCATCACAAAAGGCACATCAAGTAACGTAACAATGTGTTTAAGCGGGCTTGCGTTAAGCGCAATGATGTCGGCTTGTTTCCCCACGTCTAATGACCCTAATGAATCAGACATATCAATCAACTTAGCGGCGTTAATGGTCGCGCTTTTTAAAATGTCGCTATTACGCATACCTGCTTGGCTCATTAACAGCGCTTCTTTGGCATTGTCGCCATGATGTGACACGCCGCTGTCGGTGCCATAAGCGATGTTGACTCCAGCTTTATAGGCTACAGTAAAGTTTTTCATCATATCGCCGCCCACTCTTATGGCTTTTGCTTTTATCGCGGGTGACATAAAGTCAGCGCCCGCAGCATTGGCCATTGCCACAACCGTATCGCCTGCTAATAATGTGGGCACTAAATAAGCCCCACTTTGCTTCATCAGTTTAATACTTTCTTTATCGGCGTAACTGCCATGTTCAATGCTGTCAACGCCTGCACGTAATGCTGCATTTATGCCTTGTGCAGCATGAGCATGGCTGGCTACTTTACGCCCTAGAGCATGGGCCGTTTGAATCACTTCGCGTAGTTCATCATCATCCATTTGTTGGCCAGTACCTGTGTTGGTGTCTGATAACACTCCACCTGTAGAGGTAATCTTTATCACATCAGCACCAAATTTAATGGCTCGGCGAGTCGCACGGCGACAATCATACGGGCCGTCACAGACGGTTTTAGAGGTGAATTTGTCGAGTAAATCAGGGCTCATGCCATCTACGTCACCATGGCCACCGGTTACCGAGACGCCGCCCGACGCAATAATCCGCGGCCCATCAACCCACCCTTTGTTAATGCCATCGCGTAGTGCATAAATTTGTTCTGGTTTAGCGCCTAAATCTCGCACGGTAGTAAAGCCGGCTAATAACGTCTTTTTGGCAAAATAAGCACTGCGCATTGCCACATCGGCATCCGACATACGCAATGCTTCGCTGTCATTATTTGGCCCCAGCTCACCTTGTAAGTGCACATGCATGTCCATTAATCCGGGCATCACAAAGCTGTTTTTTAAATCCACAACCTCAATTGTGTCTTGCGATGTGGTGAGCGGCCCTGCGCCATAGCCCTTCTCAATCGAGGTAATGACACCATCGGTAATCACCAACGTACGCTCAGTTAATACCGGCTCACCGGCAAGGGTTAATAATGTGCCAGCATGGATCACTTTTATATCCGCAGCACTGACCTGTGCAGGTATAGCGATAGCGCTCAGCGCGAGTAAAGCAAAGGAATATTTTTTCATTTTATGTTTACCTTATATTAAAGTTTTACACTGACAAAAAGGCTGATATGTTACAAGTGCTGATATGTTACAAGTGCTGATATGTTACAACAATTAACAAACATGGTTCGGTAAAGCCGAACCCAATAAAATAAAACAATAATAAAAAGAGAAAAATCAATGGGAATCGCTATTTTTGGTGCAGGATCGACAGGCTGTTATCTTGCTGGGCAACTGTGTTTATCTGGATTTGATGTTAGCCTCATTTGCAGACCGACAATTAAGCAAACCATCCTCGCAAATAACGGCATCACCATGAGTGATTATCAAGGCTTTTTACAGACGGTGATGCCACAAAACGTGATCACCGATATAGAACAAGCCCCAACAGCATATGCCGCTTTTGATGTGGTATTTGTCACGTTGAAATGCCATCAAGTTTCCAGTATTACCAATACCTTAATCGCCATCACTCACAGCAACAGCAGCATTATTTTTATGCAAAATGGTCTCGGCAGTTTCGATACCATCACAGATGCCCTGAGTCACTGTAACTTACTGCAAGGCATTACGCCTTTTAATGTGTTGCAACAACCCAATGGGCGCTTTCATAAAGGCACTGAAGGCGTATTTACCTTACAGCAAAATGAACATACCCAAACGATACAAACCGCAATGCAGGCTCAAGGTTTTGGCTGTGACTTACACCAAGATATGACACCAGTAATTTACGGTAAACTATTGTTAAATCTTAACAATGCATTAAATGCCATAACCGACCTACCGATTAAACAACAACTCAGCCAGCGTGACAGTCGCCGTCAACTAGCCGGTGCCATGACAGAATGGCTCAGCGTATGCCAGGCGGCCAATATCACGTTACATCAATACACTAAAGTGAAACCCCAATGGTTGCCGGTCATATTATCGTTACCCAATATGTTATTTACCCTGCTGGCTAAACAAATGCTCGACATTGACCCACAAGCCCGCTCATCAATGTGGGAAGACATCCAAGCTAAACGTAAAACCGAAATTGAATTTATCAACGGTGCGGTAGTGCGTTTGGGGCAACAATATGGTGTAAAAACCCCTATCAATAACGCCATCGTTACCAAAATTAATCAATTAGAACAATTAGTTTAACCAGATATCATACTCAATACATCAGTCGATACGAGTGGAAAGCTAAGATACAATTTAGCCACAACCATTATAATGGCTGACTTATTATCACAATAACGTGATAACCCATAAGATGTTGGGTTGCAGAGTCATTTAGGGCCTGTTTAATTTGATCAATGGATAACACATGAGCGACAACACTTTCTTTTTTGGCGATTGGCAAGTTAATCCACAAAGCAATAGTATTCAGTCGGGTGACATAATCCGCACCCTCGAACCTAAAGCCATGGACGTATTAAAACTACTGTGCCAACACCAGGGAGAGGTGCTCACCCCTGACGATATTATTCGTCAATGTTGGGGAGACATTGCCATTGGTGATAATCCACTGCATAAGGTCATAACCCAACTGCGTAAAGCTTTGGGCGATCAGGCATCAAACCCCAGTTACATTGAAACCATCCGCAAACGCGGTTACCGCACCCTTGCAAAAGTTGAGTTCCCCATTGGGCACCACACCCGAGTTACAACAGAGCCCTGGCAAGGTCAATCGCCCTTTCCTGGTTTACGTGCCTTTGAAGCAAACGATGCTAACGTGTTTTTTGGCCGAGGTGAGCAAGTCGACACCTTACTCAATCGTATTTCTAAACAAATTCAATTCGGCCGTGCATTTTGCTTAGTGCTTGGCCCAAGTGGTACGGGTAAATCGTCGTTAATTAATGCGGGGGTGATCCCTAACCTCAAAAGTGCCAGCGGCTTTAACGGCGTAGGGGTACTCGATTATGCCAGCCTAGACTTAGCCGATGTCATCCAGGACCGCCTGCTTATTGATATTGCCGGCGCCATGCTCGACTGGGAAATTAACGATATTCCGGTGTTTAACCAGTTAAGCGCACAACAACTTGCCATGCAGCTAATGCAAGATATACCTAACGTTATCAACCAATGCCAACAGGCCATAACCGCAGCCCAAACGAGCCATCACTATAGCCAACCGCAATTTTGTTTGTTTATCGATCGTTTAGAAGTGCTGTTGTCATCACCCATTTATAGCGAACAACAACGCACAGAGATTCTCGATGTGCTCGAAGCATTAGCAACATCAGGATCAGTACTGATTATCAGCGCCTGTCGTAATGACTTTTACCCCCAGGTGGTCAGCCACCCAAGCTTAATGGCAGGTAAAGCCAACGGTTCACACTTTGATTTGTCGACACCAAGCCGAACCGAACTCATGCAAATGATCCGTTTACCCGCCAATGCCGCTAACCTCACATGGTCAGTTGATCCCAATACCGCCATGCCACTTGATGAACTGCTTTGTAGTGACGCCGCATCCAACCCAGATGCACTGCCCATGTTGCAATACACCTTAGAAGCGCTATACCTCAAGCGCGATGAAAATGACCAGCTTTTAGTGTCTGAATATCATTCTCTTGGCGGCTTAGAAGGGGCTATTGGTAAAAATGCCGAGCAAGTGCTTGCCGGATTAAATGAAGCAGAACGTACTGCGTTACCTAACGTGCTTTCGATGTTAATCACTTTATCCGAAGACGAAAAGTCAGTGACCAGCCGCGCAGCTAATTGGGAGGGATTAAAAAATGAAGCAGAACAAAATCTCGTTAAAGCCATGGTCGACAACCGCTTGTTTGTCTCGCATCTACAATACGATAAAGCCTGTTTCAGTATTGCTCACGAGGCCTTATTAAGGCGCTGGCCGCGAGCAACCCAATGGATAAACGAGCATAAAGACAGCTTAGCGATTAAAAGCCGCTTACAGAATCAAACACAGCGTTGGTTAACTGAGTCAAAAAGCGCGGCCTATTTACTCACTGAAGGTAAACCCTTAGTGGAGGCACAAAGCTTAATCAGCAATTCGCTGTTTACCCTAGAACCTCAACAATTGGCGCTTATTCAAGCCTCAAGCAAACAGGCCAACATCGGACGCTGGCGCCGCCGCGCAGTCATGCTAGCCCTTGTGACACTGACATTGATTTCTGTCGCCATGAGTGTTCGCAGCATTGAGGCCGAAACCCAGGCACAACAAAAACGCCTGGCGGCAGAAAACTTACTCGGATTTATGGTGGGAGAATTCGCCGACAAAATGCGCGCCATTGGCCGCATGGACTTGCTCGATGGTATCAGTAATAAAGCATTAGAATATTTCAGCGATTTTTCTGCCGACGATGCCAGCTATTTAAGCTTTGAAGCCCAGTTTCAGCACAGCCAAACCTTAGAGGCCATGGGCGAAGTGGCCTATTCGCGCGGCAATACCGACGAAGCCCACAGCGCCTTAATCGCCGCCCGTGAGCGCATGCTGCCGTTACTCGAAATACAGCCTCAACACCTCAACTTACTTAAAACCCTAGGAGCCAATGCTTTTTGGCTCGGCCAGCTTGAATACGATAAAAGTGATTGGGCTGCAACACAGCCTTGGTTTGAAAAGTACTTAGTTCACAGCCAAGCCATGTATCAATACGCGCCTGACGATGACGATGCCATTATGGAGTTGTCGTACGCACAAAACTCTCTTGGCTCGATACACATGAAGCAGCAAAACTTTGCTGCCGCCCGAGAGTCATTTGAGCAATCATTGCTGTTAAAACTAAAAATATGGTTTAAAGATCAGACCAATAGCCAGCTAATCGCTGATATAGCTAATGCACGTTCGTGGCTTGCCAGTGCCGTTACTGCACAAGGTGACATTACCGCGGCGATAAAAATACACCAACAAATTCAACAGCAGCTGTCCAATCAAGCATTAGAAAAACAGCCCTATTTACTTGATCGCTTGTCAAGTAGCTATATGTTGCTTGCTCATTTACTAAATTACCAAGGGCATCATCAACAAGCTATTGAAAAAGCTCAACAGGGTTTAGTTGCAATTACCAACGCCCTTAAACAAGATCCTGAAAATGATATTTGGAAAATACAACAGTATTACGCTTACTTTGCTCTGCTGACGTTTAGCTCAGAGCCGATTAAACAAACAATGAAACAGAGTATTGAATCATTAACGATTATGCTTGCTGAAGATGTGACTTTACAAACCTCAAGCAAAAAAAATGAGTTACTGGCAACTTACCAACTGGCAGCAGCAAATTATTTAGCCACACAAAAATTATCACCAGAAAGCCTAGTATACGCACGACAGGCAACAACATCTTTTAACCAGCTTGCCACTGAATTCCCCCAAAGCTCGGCTTATACTGTTGGTTTAGCCCAAAGTAAAATGTTAATGGCTTCATTACTGGCCTCATTAGGGTCGTCACAGCAAGTTAAAGTACTGTGTGAGCAATCAAAATCACTACTCATCTCTATTGTAAATAAAAATAGTTCCCCCCAGTTTACAATTCCTTATGCTCAAGCCCTCGACTGCCTCGGTGAGGTTGAGCAACAGCCTGATTTAATCAAGCAATTGCAACAATCGGCCATAATCGATTATAGATTTATCTCTAATCCCTAAATCAACAAAAATGGAAAATAAAATGTCAAATACTCAATGCCCAAGCACATTTTTCAATCTCACTGTCACCCTCGAAAACGGTGAGCCCTTTTTTAGTTATACTAGCCAAGATGGCACCCCAAAAAGCGGTAATGTGATTGTGACCCAGTACAGCACAATCTCTTACCAACTGATTGACAATACAGGTAAAGGACTTAAATTTGTCGGTGCAGCTTTCACCACACCTTTTGACGGCATTATCGATGTCACAACCATTAGCAGCGATGGCACATTGATTCAATTAACCGATTTAGATGAAGTACCGGGCAATACCAGCTTTCAATTTGTACTGTCTAACAACGCCAATACCTTAATGCTACTCAGCCCAGATCCTGAAGTTATCAATCGTCCAAATAATTAAACAAACAACAAACTGAAGAAGCTCAGAGCTACGCCTGAGCTTTTAATATTGTCCTGCCTAACAACATTAATTAATAACATAACCATTGCTAAAACGCCTTGTATTATCCCGTAATATCCTGAAGTTGAACTTACCTTTTACCCGTTAACCGAACTAAAAACCAATCATTTCTCAATCGCCCAACGAGCAAACGCCTGTCAAATAACGGTCTCGCTACCTCCCATTAACGGCTTAATATCTGTCAACGATGCAATCAAATACAGCTGCAAACAGGCTATTTAAGCTAAGAACACTATCGAGTTTAGTGAGACAAATCCTAAAAACCAGCAACAAAATCAGCTTACCTCCAAGGTACATGCAATAGACACAACTCAATCGCAACACATTTTCACAATAAATAGCAACTTTAAATAATTTAAAATCAACAAGTTAAAAGCAGAAGGTTACCGAAAGGTAAATAAGCCTTATACCTAATAGAGTGTTTGACATCAACAAGGGGTTACCAATACCAAACGCTTAAGGGAATGCACCATGTTTACCAATGATAAATTAACAGAACTCAATGCCACGATTTCTCGTGTGACTAAATTAACAAACTCATTCGCTAAATTTCCCAGAGCGATAAAAATACCATTGCGAGTTGAGGCTGAACAACAATCCAACTCATCAGTAACAGATGTCATTTTTGATGCCACTTTTAATGCAACTTTTGATGTCACCTCAGCAAGTCATAATGGCAAAATGGCAGTAGCAGATAACCTCCAAATTAGCACCTTACTCAATGTGATTAACGCGATTTCAGAAGCGATTTTTGTGATTAACTCAGCAGGCGTCATTGAGATGATCAATCCTTTAGGCGCTAAATTATTCGGTACCCCAGCCGAAATGTTAATCGGTCAAACCTGGACCGATTATCTGCAAAGTCCTTTTAAAGATGAGTATCAATCTTTATTTACCTTGTGGAACAGCATCAGCAATGAAGCCAATAAAGTGACTCAGTTTAATCATGGCCCTAAAGAAATTATCATAAATCGTGCCGACAGTACGTTGCTCGAAGCAGACTTATCCTTGTCATGTTTACCGTCAATGCGGATAGGGTCTGAACCGTTATTTATTGGCATCATGCATAATCTCACTACCCATAAAGCCGAGTACAACAAACTGCGCCACTTAGCGCATACCGACAAATTAACCGGCCTTGCCAATCGCCACGCTTTTGATGATGCCCTGCAAACTAACTGGAACGACAGCATTAACCACGATCAACCACTGTGTTTAATCATTATCGATGTCGATTACTTTAAAATGTTTAATGACCAATATGGCCATGTTAACGGTGATAAATGTTTGCAAAAAATTGCTCAAGTACTGACAGAGGTTCTCCCCTCTAACAATGCGATGGCTGCCCGATTTGGCGGTGAAGAGTTTGTGGTCATTTTACCTAACAGTAATCCGCTCATTGCGGAATATATTGCAAGACAAATTCAACAAAGGGTTAATCAGTTAACCTTTACCAATATCGGGTTACCCGCACAAACCAAAATCAGTGTCAGCCAGGGTATTGCGTGTGAGCGCAGTGGCCAATACCGCACCCCAACAGCACTGATTTGCGCCGCAGACACAGCACTTTACCGTGCAAAATCAACAGGCCGTAACCGCATCAATATGAGTAGTTAACATACCCAATCGACCTGAAAATGCATGTTTCAAAGCGGCTTCAAGTCAAACCGCCACAAAAAAGTATTAAGCACACGTTTGGTAAGCTGCAATCCCACTTTTTTGATTAGCTTGCTGGGCCATTTGATATTCAGCTGGTGTGGCAAAATGTGCATCCCAATGTTGTAATTTAGGCAGCATAAGTCGATGCCATAGTGGCGGAATGAGGGTTAATACAAAGGTGCTAAGGTATCCACCAATCATTTGTGGTGCATTGGGATAAGGTGCTAATTGATGGTAAGGCAGTTGCCCCTGAGCATGGTGATGAGAGTGCCGGGTTAAGTTAAACATGGCCCACGAGCTTACTCGCTTATTGGTATTCCAGGAGTGGTGAGGTTTGACTGGCGAATTAAGTTCGCGAACCAAACCATAATGCTCCATGTAATTGACGATCTCTAAGGTCGCTTTAGCCCATAACGCCATTAATACAAAAAAGCTTAAGCCCTGCCAACCCGCAAGCCAAAATACCCACATCATAATCACTAAGCTCATGGCGTAGCCTCGTAATGCTTTATTGTGCCAACTCCATACCGCAAGCTGTTTACGCATTAGCCTTTGCTGCTCAATGTGCCACGCACTTATATTGCCCTTAATGGTCGAAATAATAATATGGGCATAAACACCACGACCACGAGGTGCGGTCGCCGGATCGTTTAAGGTACTAACGTATTTATGATGGCCATACACATGTTCAATAGCAAAATTTGCATCAAAACTAAATGCTAACAACCAACGCCCAATCAATAATGACACTGGGTCCCAAGTGCGATGCGTTAGCTCATGGCCAGTAATGGTTGCCATTACGCCAACCACTAAGCCTAAGTAAACCACCATCACACCATATTGAAATACACTCGTATTTTGACGCGCTTGCAAGGCATCATAGCCCGTTAAACTGCTTATCCATGCACCATATTGCCCGATATCTTGACTGGCAAACTGCCAACAACACACAAACACCAATATCACGGTTAAAGGCAATGCCAACCATAACTGCCACGTCAATAAAGCCGGAAATCGATAGATTGGTGTGTGCACGTCGTCACCAAATAAAATATCGCCGCCTAAATACACGGCAACCCAAATAGCAAACCCCATACTGATGTACGACTCACCTAAGGTAATACTGACAATGGCAATCAGCGCCATAAGGTGAAACGACATAAACTTAAGATACTTAAACATGACAGTCTCCTCACTCTTGCGGCTCATCGGCCAACTGGCGTTGACGCAGATTAACCTTAATATTAACCGCAGATTTAGGCACGCTTTGACAAGCCAAAATCATGCCTTGAGCTATTGCCTTAGCTGACAATACATAAGCACTGTCGGTTAATTGCTTAACTTCACCAGACACTAACTGGCACCGACAAGCGCCACAACTGCCTACCTGGCAATGATGAGGAAAAGCAATATCGGCTGCCAATGCCGAGGCTAAAACGGTTTGCTTTACGCTGGCTTGCTCAATAACAATGGTGTCATTAATGGTTAAGCTCACAGCTTTAGCGGTAAACATTGACAACATAAGTAATCCTTTAAAGGTTAAAGGATTACTTTACGTCAGCAGACAAAATAGAAAAGAGGGATAAATAGACATAAAGGGGTCATTAATAGACAAACACCGACAAATCCGTTACAACTGATGAATAGGATTGGTATATACCCAAACAACCTGAAGATGCTCGATTTCAGCAAGAATTTACACGCGTTTAGACAAGGCATTGATTGCGGGTAATGGTTATTCCCTTTCCAAAATCAATAACGCAGCATAAACGCGTGTAAAACTTGCCCTTTGGGAGTTTCACCGTGCTTCCACTTCGTTGTTACGTTAATTTATAAGGTACCTACATTACCGCATTAACGCGCCTAGTATTGAAAACACGGTGAAGCTCTGAAACACGTCTCTTCAAGTTGATTGGGTATGAAAGCGATTGATAAGGATGCTATGCAGCCACTGCCGATTTTTTATTTAAACCAAGTTTATCAACAACTGCGCCAGTGGGGCTGTGATGTTAACATTTGGTTGGTGCATAACGGCATCACACTTGAGCAATTACAAGACCCAGACTTTCAAGTAAGTTTTGATGATTATCAACGCCTCATAAACTCTGCTATTCATCTTTGCGCCAGACCAGAGCTCGGCTTGCATGTCGGCAATCGCATAGGCATTAACACTCATGGCATGATGGGTTTCGCCATACTTAACAGCAGTACACTAAAACAAGCTATTGATACATTGAAGCAGTTTATTAACACCCGCACGCCACTGGTAAAGATTAATACCCACGAAACGGCCAACACTACGGTTGTTACCCTTGAAGAAATACACCCGCTGGGAATAATACGGCAACCCTATATGGATGCATTGCTGGTGACGATTGCCAAATTGCTACAACAACTCATGCCGCTATCGACGCCGTTATGCCAAGTAAACCTCAGCTTTGCAGCGCCCACTTATTGGCAGCAATACGCGGAATTATTTAAAGTGCCGGTGCATTTTAATCAAAAAAACACCCAGTTAATATTAACTCAAGCATCAATGACGCAACCTCTTGATATGGCCGACCCGGGTTCATTTATGCAAGCCAAACAATGGTGTATAAACGAACTTGAGCAACTTAACGGCCAACAGAGTTTAAATGATAAGGTGTATCAATATTTACTCCAAAGCCCAATTCCATTACCAAGTTTAAGTGACACAGCGGCGCATTTTCACATGACGCCCCGTACTGTTCATCGCCATTTAAGCCAACAACAAAGTAGCTATAAGCAAATTGTCGCGTCGGTAAACCACCATATTTCGAAGCAATACTTGTCACAAACCAGTGGCAGTATTAAGCAGTTAGCGTATCAATTGGGCTATGTTGATGTGGCTAATTTTCGGCGGGCATTTAAACGCTGGCAAGGCACAACACCCAGTGAATATCGCCAACAACAAACCTAGGGTGTGTGTATTATATTAATGTACTATTAAGCTGATTAGTTAGGCTGAGCGCTGTTATGTTGCTTTTGTGTATAACTAGCATAAGCAATGAGCAACCCTGCACCAGCATACATGGTTAAACTGTACACGCCGGCAACGACGGCATAACTTGGCATGTTCAACAAGCTAATACAGATGAGCATCGCCATGGTTGAGTTTTGCAAACCAATCTCAATCGCCAGCGTTAATCCATCCTTATGCGAAAGAGAGCATACTTTCGCACTCACGATACCGATCAACATTGCGCCAAAGTTTAACAATAAACAGGCGATGAACACTTCATTAAAAGCATCAACGATAATGGCATGCTCCTGAACCACCACGCCGGTGATCATCAACAACAAAAACACTAACGCAAAGCGCCTAAAGTACACTTCAACCTTAATCGCCCACGCTCTGAAATAACTGCGAACCAGCATGCCAAATACAATCGGCAATAAAGTAATCACGAGCAATCCTAACGAAATGCTACTGAGCGACACATCTATTGGCGCTTCATTGGCAAAGTAACCCACAGCAAATTGAATCACAAACGGCGCGCTGAATACGCACACTATGCTGCTAATGGCCGTTAAACTTACCGACAACGCTAAATTGGCTTTGGCTAAATGGCTCACCACATTCGATGTCGTGCCACCCGGACATGCCGCCAAAATCATTAACCCAATAGCCATCGGCATAGACAAGTCCATTGCCAGGCAAATACCAAAAGCCAATAAGGGTAGCGCAATAATTTGCCCAAAAAAGCCCGTCACGATAGGCGCAGGCGTTTGCCAAAGGCGTAAAAAATCAAACCGCGTTAAGCTTAAACCCATGCCGAACATGATAAAGGCGAGTGCAAGCGGTAGCAGTATTTCGGTAATAATCGAACCAGTCATAGAGAGACATCCTTGCTCGCCAAGCCATGCGGCTTAGCGAGAGTGGTATTAAGCTAGAGACGAATTTAACCTAAGCTCGGGATAATAAACGCCTTTCAAACAGTCCTTTTCCCTGCTAACTGCGTTGAATCGACTTACAATAGGCTAGCTATTGACGCGTCAATTCGCCTTGTTAGCAGAAAAAATGACAAGCTTGAAAATGAGAAGGGGTAACATGTTGATTTTAAATAGTATAAGTTCACCCCTTATCCCGAGTTCAGGTTAATCTAAGAAGCTGTTGTCTTGTGCTAGAACCACTTGATACATAGGTTGGAAGTTGCCCCAGGTGACTAAATCTGAGCCGTTCATTTGACGGGTTTTGGTCGCTATCTCATGACCAATGAGTTTAAGTTCGCCAGCCGCTTGAGCCAATAACTGGCTATGACAACAACTGTCTAGCATCACAAAGTTTGCGGTAGCAGCATCAACAGATTTACCCACGGTTAATAAACCATGATTTTGTAAGATAACCGCAGCATGACCTTGCAGAGCATCCGCAATCATGTCGCCTTCAGATAAGTCAGCCACCACACCGGTAAAGGTGTCAAATATGCTGTGGTTTTCATAAAACATGCAAGCATCTTGCGAAATGGGCTTTAGCAACTCGCCTAAAGATGAAAATGCACGGCCGTAAGTGGTATGGGCATGGGCAACGGCATTCACATCTGGGCGAGCATGATGAATACGAGAGTGAATCGCAAATGCGGCATTATTGATTGGGTGCTTCCCCTCCATAATATTGCCTTTATGGTCAACACGGACAAGATCTGACGCTCTGACTTTTGAAAAATGTACCGCTAACGGGTTAACCCAAAAGGTTTCAGGGTCAATGCAATCTCGCAAGGTAATGTGGCCAGCTAAACCTTCGTCAAACCGGTAATGAGCAAAGACCCTAAACGCAGCGGCTAAACGCTGTTTTTCATATTGTTGTTGCTGTTGCTTGGAGTCAAATTTAGGCGGTAATGGCATTGGGTATTTGTCGGTACCTATGGTCATTTGTTTAATCTGTAATTCTTCTTGTGATGTTGTCATGTTGAGTCTACTTTTTATTGGTTTAGTTTGACTTTAATTTAACCAAGCCTAAAATAAATTCAAATGATACTAAATCATAGATAACTATTAATATGCTGCATAGTAAGATAGACCTTAACTTATTCCTCATCATGACGACTGTTTATCAACAAGGCAGCATTACCGGCGCCGCAGCTAAACTGCATTTAACGCAGCCCGCAGTCAGTCACGCCATTGCCCGTTTACGCAGCAAGTTTAACGACCCATTATTTGTTCGCCATGGCCGAAAAATGGTGCCAACGCCCTTGTGTCAAAAAATCATTCCCGATGTATTACAAGCAATGGATTTACTCGAGCACACCATATCAACGCCCGCCAATTTTGATATTCAGCAACATAAACGAGAAATAAAACTCGGATTACGTGACATTTTAGAGTCAATGTTTTTTCCCGTATTAGTGCCAGATTTACTCAATAACACGCCTAATCTCACCTTAAACAGCCGCCAAATTAAACGCACCGAGCTTGAGCCATCTTTGGCACAACAAACCTTAGACATCGTCATTGATGTACTCATGCCAACCCATAAAGACATTCGTAGCAGCTTAATTTGCCACGAGTCATTTTCGCTCATTTGTCGTAAAGACCATCCAATATTGCAGCAATTAACGCTAAGCAATTATGCCAAAGCATCACATGCGTTAGTCAGTTTAAAAGACTTTACCATCGACACTGTCGACATGGCGCTAGCGACTCAAGGCATTACCCGCAATATTGCTTTGCGCTGCGAGCACTACTTTGCCGCCATCAATGTGGTGAGCCAATCTGACATGATAATGACCATGCCAAGCAGTTATGCCATGTTGCTGCAACAATCTATGCCTATTGTGGTATCGCCTTTACCGTTTGAAGTACCCGATCTTGCAGTGCACATGTACTGGCATAAACAAGCCGAAGACGATCCCGTCAACCAATGGATAAGAACAAAACTGCTTAATATTTCAGCGCAGATTTTCCATACACCCACTGCACATAAAAAATAAAACCCTTTTTAGGTTTTGCACCGTTTACACTCATAACAGACCCACTTTACCCGTGTAAAAACAGTATTTAGCTAACCACTAGCGGAGTTATCAATGAATAAAATATTACTCACCAGCTTAATTTCAAGCTCATTATTCGCCTTAACCGCCACCAGCAGCGTAGCCACAGTGCAAGCAGCGGAGCTGAGTTTTGCTCATATTGAAACCGTAGGCACCAGTACCATTGAAGCCAGTGCAGACATGGCCATTATTAATGTGGCAGTGTCGATTGAAGCGGCCAATGCAAAGTCAGCAAAAGATGAAGCTGACGAAGCAGTTAGCCAATTTATGCAACGCTTACTCAAGGCCGGTATTGATAAAAAGCATATTCAAACAGCCAATTTACAGCTCAATCCACAATATCGATATGTGCAAAATGAGCCAAGAGTACTCACGGGTTATAGCGCAAACAGACAAATCACCGTCACCGTGATGGAGCTTAATATGCTCAACGAGCTGCTAGACAGCGCGTTAGTACAAGGCGTTAATCAGGTGAATAATATTGAGCTTAAATCAAGTAAAGAAGCTGACATGATTACCCAGGCTCGCCAGGCCGCCATTAAAGATGCCAAACAAAAAGCAGATTCGTTAGCCAAAGGGTTTGGTGAGCAAGTGGCCGGAGTATGGGAAGTAAGATATTTTCCAACACAATCACATCAACCCGAAATGTATCGCGCCAGCATGAAAATGAATGCCGATGTGGCGCAAACCTATCAACAAGGCCAGGTCACCGTAAGCGACAGAGTTGAAGCGATATTTAGGCTTAAATAAATTAGGGCAAGCTGGGCTGATGAATAAACTGAGTCAGCTCAGCCACAACCACTTCACATCATTGCGATGATCAATTGCAATAATCAATTGCGATAATCAATTGCGATAATCAATTGCGATGATCAATTGCAATAATCAATTGCGATAATCAATTGCGATAATCAGGCCACTTTTTTTGTCTGTAATTAAAAACAATCATGCCAAAATCAAAGCGAACAGGTAGTACCACTCAAGCAATAAACACTCGCAACACTCTGTTTAGTCTAAATTAAGTTAATACCTAACATTTAATTACGACAAAAATGATCTAAATCACATCGGTAAACCACCGCGCGCACTACACTGAAATTATTGAAGGCGAGAGATGTAACTGTAATAAATGTTCCACAATAAACGTCCTCCTCGCGTAACACTCCAATTCAGCAGCTGTACCTTAATAAAGTCCTTCTCGTTCGCTCCCAAAAGGCATGAAGACTTAACCAATAACTCAAAAATTTAACAGGCCTTGTAATGATTGATATCACCATAGACGGCATTTCCTTATCACTGCCTCAAGCAGATAGCTTACTCAAAGCTGCCATCAGCGCTGGCATTAACATTCCGAGCCTATGTGACTTCTCCCACAATCAAGCCAAGCAACACTGTAATTTGTGCCAGGTGCAAATCAAAAATAACGATGGAAGTTTACGCTGTGTTCGAGCCTGTGAAACCCCACTCGAAACAGGCTTAGATGTGATTACCCAATCGAGTGAATTGAGTAAAATACGCAAACAAGCGCTCAAAGATATTCTCAGCGACCACTTTGCCGACTGTGAAGCGCCTTGCCAAACCGCCTGTCCTGCTGGGGTTGATGTGCAGTCTTATCTTTATCATATTGGCAGAGGCGATCATAAAGAAGCAGTAAAAGTCATTAAACAAACCCTGCCTTTACCGCTATCGATTGGCCGTGTTTGCCCTGCCTTTTGTGAAGCTGAGTGTCGCCGCGGCCTAGTCGATGAACCTGTCGCCATTAGGCAGCTAAAGCGTCATGCTGCAGACCTAGACTTACACGACCTAGAGTCTTATGTACCGCCAAAAGCGCCTGCGACCAATAAGCGCATTGCCATCATTGGTAGTGGTCCTGCTGGCTTAACCGCCGGATATTATCTGTCAAACAATGGCCACGATGTCACCATCATGGAATCGGCCCCTAAAGCTGGTGGATGGTTACGTTATGGTATTCCGGAGTACCGCTTACCCAAAGATATTCTAGATAAAGAAATTGAGCTCCTCACCCGTAATGGGCTTAAGATTAAAACGGATTATGCATTGGGCCGCGACACTAACTTAACCGAGTTAGTCGCTAACTATGATGCGGTTTGTCTTGCCATTGGCGCACAAAAAGCCGTCCCCATGAATTACCCAGGCAGCGATTTAGCCGGCTGTTACTTGGGCGTCGATTACTTACGTGATTATTGCACCCATAAAAAAATGATTACGGGTAAAAAAGTGGCGGTGATTGGTGGCGGCAATACCGCAATTGATTGCGCCCGTACCGCACTAAGAGATGGCGCCGATGTCACCTTAATTTATCGCCGTGGCCGCGATGAAATGCCCGCAGAACCTTACGAAATTCACGAGGCAGAAGTGGAAGGGGTTAAGTTTCACTTTCTTACCAACCCCATTGAAAACCACAGCGACAGTCGAGGCCGTGTCAACGCTGTCACTTTTGAAAAAATGGCTCTGGGCGAGCCAGATGCATCGGGTAGACGCTCACCAAAAGCCACTGGCGAAACCTTTAAAGAGGCCTTCGACACCGTGATCCCTGCGGTATCTCAACAGGTCGATTTAGATTTTTTAGATCAGCCCGAAAATCAAATAGACACAGGTCACTTAGCCCTCACCCGTTGGCATACATTCTTGGGGTGCGAACAAACCATGTCTGCTGGGGTTGAGAAACTGTTTGTGATTGGTGATTCACGCACCGGCCCTGGCACGGCTGTAGCCGCGGTTGCCGATGGCCGCAAAGCCGCCGAAGCCATTGAAGGTTTACTCAAAGAAGGCTTAACGTGTCATTTAGAACCGGGGCTATTTAACGCTCGCAAAGCCAATAAAACGGCGTCATTAGCCACTAACACCTATCCAGTGTTGTATCCCAATCCCCCTAAACGCCCCCGTTTAAAAATGCCTGAGCTACACCAATTAAACCGCGCACTTAATTTTGCCGAGGTAGAACTCGGTTTCATTCCCGATGAAGCAATGCAAGAAGCCATGCGGTGTTTAGAATGTGCCTGCCAAGCCAATACCGATTGTAAGTTACGCGACTATGCCACCGAATATAAAGTCGATGGCAACACTCTTGAGCAAACTCACGCACGCAAATTTCACGTTGATAATAGCGCCCCCTTTATTACTTTCGACGCTAACAGATGTATCAGCTGTGGAGCTTGTGTTGAAGCGTGTCATCAACAAAGTGGCCATAACGTGATTAACTTTGCGCCCAATAGCTATCAAGCGCTCCCAGATGCAGCAGGTACGATTGATAGTCGCCGAAATGCACCGCGTGTCGGCTTTAGCGCATCAATGAACGACAGCGATTGTGTTCAGTGCGGCAATTGCGTACAAGTGTGCCCAACGGGCGCATTAGTCGATGCCAGAGATAAAACCCAAGGCACGCACAGGGAGCTGATAAAAACCTCAACAGTGTGTACTTATTGTGGCGTCGGTTGCCGAGTCGAGCTGCATGTAGACCCAAGTAAAAACCGCGTGGTACGCATCACCGGCGACAGCAACTCATTAGTCAATGAAGGTATGTTATGCGTAAAAGGTCGCTCCGGTTTTGATTTTTTAAACAGCACTAAACGCCTTACTACACCGTTAATCCGTAAAAATGGCCAGTTACAGCCG
The DNA here is from genome assembly GCF_059758055.1 of Shewanella sp. MF05956. Lineage (NCBI taxonomy): Bacteria > Pseudomonadati > Pseudomonadota > Gammaproteobacteria > Alteromonadales > Shewanellaceae > Shewanella > Shewanella sp. MF05956. Next base: position 398,628 of record NZ_JCAYNV010000002.1, read on the forward strand.
GCAAGCTGGAGCGAAGCAATTAATTATATTACCGAGCAACTTAAACCGATAAAAGAGGCCGCTGGGCCAAGTAAATTTGCGGCGTTATCTTCAGCAAAATGCACCAATGAAGAGAACTATTTAATGCAAAAATTTACCCGCAGCATTATGGGTACTAACAACATAGATCATTGCGCAAGATTGTGTCATTCATCAACGGTTGCAGGCTTATCCGATACGATTGGCGGCGGTGCAATGACCAATGATATTCCCAGTATTAAACAGTCTGATGTTATTTTTATTATCGGCTCCGATACTACCAGCGCCCACCCTATTATTGCCTCTCACATTAAGCGCGCGGTTAGCCAACATGGCGCACGTTTAATCGTCGCAGACCCTAAAAAAACAGCCATTGCTGACAGTGCAAAACTCTACGTGTCTCACCGTCCCGGTACAGACGTTATGCTACTTAATGCCATCATGCAGCAAATCATCCTTAATGATTGGCAAGACACCAACTACATAAATCAACGAGTTGAAGATTATGAGTTACTCAAACAAGAAGTGCTCAAGCCAGATTACAACTTAAGCAATGCGGCATTAATCACAGGTGTAAGTGCTGAAGACATCGCCGCAATGGCAAAAATGATTGGCACCGCAACTAAAACCGCCTTGTATTACGCCATGGGAATAACCCAACATACGTCTGGTTATGACAACGTGGTGTCCACCTCTAATTTACAATTACTGTGTGGCAACATCGGCGTGATTGGCGCTGGTATAAATCCGCTTCGCGGCCAAAGTAATGTTCAAGGTGCGTGTGATATGGGCGCACTACCCAATTATTACCCGGGTTATCAAAAAGTCGACAATCCAGATAATAGCGCTAAATTTGCTGCGGCCTGGGGTAACACTTCACTGGCTAGTGAACCCGGATATACCGCAACAGAAATCATGCACGCGATTGTCGAGGGTAAACTCGAGGCATTATATGTATTAGGCGAAAACCCTGTACTGAGCGACCCAGATCAGGCTCATGTCATTGCAGCGCTGTCTAAAATCAAATTTATGGTAGTACAAGACATCTTTTTAACTGAAACGGCGCAAATGGCACACGTGGTTCTGCCCGCCACCGCTTTTGCTGAAAAAGAGGGGCATTTCACTAATACCGAACGCCGAGTACAACAGCTACGCGTAGCCTTAACTCCACCGGGTGACGCGAAAGTCGACTGGCAAATAATCCAAATGATAGCCAATAAGTTAGGCGCTAACTGGCATTACCAAAATGCGAAAGACATTTGGCAGGAAATTAACCAGGTTACACCGCAGTATCAAGGCTTAACATGGCAACGACTTGAGCAAAAAGTTGATGGACTACAGTGGCCCTGCTTCGATGAAACTCATCCAGGTACAGCCGTGTTACATACCGAGAAGTTTTTACGCGGCCAAGGCCGAATGATACCCGCAAGCTATCGCTTACCCGCCGAAATGCCAGACAGTGAGTATCCATTAATACTGTCAACGGGACGTTTGCTAGAGCAATTCCATACCGGCACCATGACCCGTAAAACGCCAGAATTGGATATTAAAGGGTCGCCAAGAGTAATGATTTCGGTGTATGACGCTGAGCAACTCGGCGTCAATAATGGCGACATGTTAACCCTCACAACGCGCAGAGGCACCATCGACATCGCCGCATTTGTCACTAAACGCGCGCAAGTAGGCGTGTTGTTTTTACCTTTCCACTTTGCTGAGTCTGCCGCTAACAAACTGACGATTAATGCATTAGATCCCATTGCAAAAATCCCAGAATATAAGGTGTGTTCAGTTAAAGCGGAAAAGTCACAACAAACGCTTACAGTGGCATAGTGTTAATTATGAACGAAAAATGCCTCGTCCTAATTAGACGAGGCATTTTGTATCACGTTACCGTTAATCATTATGTAAACGATTAGCGACTATCCATTAACCGTTGTTGGCGTGAGCTCGATATCTTTTTTAAGCACAAGCACAACAAGGTAAACCAAACCTAAAATAGGCACTATCGATAACCCTGCACCAATCACACCGGCTAAAACCGGCGATTGTGTTTTACGACGACCTAAGTAATAACAAATACAGCCCATCACTAATGCAAAAACAATAATCAACTGGCCGACCAAGGTTGCATTAACATCCATTTACCCTGTCCTTATTAACGGTTCGATATAACGCCATAACGTTCATCATTTAAACGTATTTAACAACAATGTTACATCCATATATTACTCACAGTAAAGTGGAGTATTATTTTTCGCTAAATAAGCGATAGTATCGGCACGGTTAACTCTTACCCGTTACGCACTAAACTTGCCATTTTGCTGAATTATCGGTAGTTTTAACCACATTGAAAGACGTAAAAATAACAACAAAGGATTACGAATGGGAAACATACTTTGGGTGGCCTCTTACCCTAAATCGGGTAACACTTGGGTACGCGCTTTTTTAGAGAACTACATTCAAAATCAAGATCAGCCTATTGATATTAATACCATGCACACCATATCTACTGCAGAATCGGCCGCGCATCGTTATCAAGCTTATTTACCTAAAGATAAATCCGCAACAACCGAACTGACGTTAGAAGAAGTCAGTGCAATTCGCCCTCAAGTGCAAGCAGATATTGCGCATCAGGCTCAAGGGACCACCTTTGTAAAAACCCACAACTATTTAGGCGAATATAACGGCCAACCGTTACATAACTCCACGGTCACTTCGGGCGCTATTTATGTTGTGCGTAATCCACTTGATGTGGTTATTTCAATGGCCAATTACTTTGATTACACCATCGATGAAGCCATTGCCTACATGGCAGAAGAAATGACAGGTACCCCAAACGAGGCAGCGCATGTGCCACAAATTATCACCTCGTGGTCGATGCACGTATCGAGCTGGACAAGCGACGATACCTCAAAGCTCATTTTACGTTATGAAGACATGCTAGATGACCCTAAAAAAGTCTTCCGCAAAGTTGAGTCGTTTTTAGGCTTAAAGAAAGATCCTGCAAGGCTTAAAAATGCCATTAAGCACTCATCATTTGCGCAATTAAAAGCTCAGGAAGCCAAACGTGGATTTGTTGAAAAGCATGAAAATGCTAATGCTTTCTTTAGGAAAGGCGGTAAGCATCAATGGCAATCAAAGCTCACACCAGAACAGGTAAAAAGCATTGTCGATACCCATTATGAGCAAATGAAGCGCTTTAAGTACTTACCCGCTGGGATGTAACTTTCCCACATTAAAACAGCCACATATACCCATAAAAACGTCCTATTGCTACTGCACTAGGACGTTTTTATTGGCTGTAATGACAGCGGTATTGATTAACGGTAAATAATGGTTAGCTCTGTTTACGATAAGCCATCACTAACAGCACAACACCCGTCAGTAAAAATGGCAAACTTAACCACTGGCCAGCACTTAACATCGACTCATGGTAAGCCGCCTGGCTGACCTTAACGCTTTCAATCGCAATACGTGCACTAAATACAGACACTAAAAACACCCCAAAAATCGCACCGTGTTTTTGTTTCATGTTGGTGTATTTATAAATAGCGTATAAGCCAATAAAAATTAAGAGATAAGCAAGCGACTCATACAACTGCGCCGGGTGACGCGGCAGCATATCTATTCGTTTAAAAATAATGCCCCAAGGTTGAGTGGTTGGCTCACCTAGAATTTCAGAGTTTGCAAAGTTGGCCATACGCACAAAAAAGCCAAAGATGGCTGTAGAAATGGCTAGGCGATCAAGCAAAAATAAAAACGGTAATTTCACCTGACGTTGGTAATAATACAGCGCCAAAATGGCACCTAAACCGCCGCCATGGCTGGCTAAGCCGCCTTCCCAAATGGCCAGGATTTTCAGCGGATTAGCAAAATAATATCCAGGGTCATAAAAAACACAGTGCGCTAAACGCGCGCCAACAATAATACCCACCACACAATAGACTAAGAAGTTATCGAGGGACTCAACATCCAATCCTTCTTTTTTAAACATGTGCTTTAATACTTGAAAGCCTGTGGCAATCGCTAAGGCGAAAAGAGCACCATACCAATGTACGGTTAAACCCATAAACGAGACTAATATAGGATTAAAATCCCAGACGATGTGTTCCAAATCACCTACTCCAAAGTAAAACCGTATTTTATCGCATTATGCTAAAACAACTTTATGCCAGATGATACAGAGATACGTCATCTAAAAGAAAGTTTCATCAACCTTAAAGCAGGTTAATTAACATTGAACGACCAAATAAGGTAACATTTACCCTTATTAATTACAGATACATTGCATTGTTAGAGCTAACCCAAATGATGGCCGATAAAACCGAATTCCATATTGATGTACTTGAGCACAGTACTGATGCCATTAATCTGCTGGCACAAGCAAGTGGTTTAGGTAAGCAAGTGTTAAAAGATGCCATGCAAAAAGGCGCGATTTGGCATACTCACGGCAAACAAACTAATCGAATTCGTCGTGCTAAAAAGCCCTTACAACCCGGCGATAAGCTGCACCTTTATTACAATCAGCATATTCTCAATGAACAGATAGCACCTGCAGAGCTGTTGTTTGATGAAACTGACTACAGTGTGTGGTACAAGCCTTACGGTATGCGCTGCCAAGGGTCAAAGTGGAGCGACCACACCACAATGAATCGCTTTGCTGAGTTAAACATGCAGCCACAGCGTAATGCCTTTATTATTCATCGCCTTGACCGCGCCGCTACTGGATTATTAATTCTGGGGCACAGTAAAAAAGCCACTGCGGCTATCGCTAAATTATTTGAAACTCGCGCATTAGAAAAACACTACCAGGTGATTGTTCATGGTAAATTCTCTAGTGAAACGCTGCAAATTGATACGCCTGTAGACAACAAGCCTGCGCTGTCTCATGCAAAATTAGTCACCTATCATTCAGGGCTTAATCAATCTAAAGTGCAAGTCAAAATTGATACTGGTCGTAAGCATCAAATTCGCATTCATATGGCCAGTTTAGGCCATCCGGTGGTGGGCGACCGATTACACGGCGCTGCAGACGATAGCGCGCCAGATCTTAAATTAACCTCATGCTATTTCAACTTTGTTTGTCCATTAAGCGGCAAACAAAAAACCTTTGAATTACCTGAACGCTATCGACCTCAATTTGCTGACTAACAGTCGTTATAGCAAGGTTAAACCCAATCAACTGGTTTCTACAATAGGATATACATATGTGTTTATTCATCCGTTTCGTACTCAGCTTAAGCGCATTAACTCTGTGCCAAAGCAGTTTTTCTGCCAGCTTACAGCTACCTAACAATGCCAATACGGTATTAGTGAATGGTGTCGCGACTGATCAGCAACAAGTCACGTTAGACATCAATACCCCACAGGGATTACAGCAAATAGCCTTTCGCTATCATGCCCGCTTTAGAGATCAAGGCAGCCAGCATAGCTTTAGCTCAGATGTAATTATTGTACGTTTTGCCGCGAGTGAACAAACCTACCAGTTATCACTGCCCAGCATTCGCACACAAAGCCGTGCTACACAGTTTAATGACTCACCCACACTGACATTAACCGACCAGGCTGGCATCGCGGTTGAATTCACTCAAGACAAGCTAATGAAAAAAGGTTTACAGATTGGCCGAGATTTTGAACAAGAAATCACAAAATATAATGCCGCCGCCAACCCAGCTTCATGGAATGCTAATAAAGTCACTGCAACGGTAGCTGCGCCCGAAGTGTTTAGCTCGCCAGCCAATTCAGTGGTCACTACAGCGCCAGTCACGTTAGCCATAACCGATGTTCAATCTGAAGGTGCCGGCCCAGTTATAAGCGACAGCGTAGAGCAGCCAAACCAGGCCGAAGTGTCTAACATGCTCGATTACTGGTACCAAAAAGCAACCCCACAAACTCAAGCTGAGTTTAAGGCCAGAATAAATCAGTAGTTAGCTATTTATTGAAGGTGTAAACGAACCAAGCGATAACTGACAGTAACAACAATAAAATCAATGAAAGCGATATACCCACTGGGGTATATCGCTTTTTTATTAGGCGCAAATATCGGCAAATGTCGCATTAAGCAGGCGTTGTAAATCATCAGGTTTAAGCGAAATATCTAACCCTCTTTTACCGGCACTGACATAAATGCGCTCAAACTGCTGCGCTGAAGCGTCAATCACTGTCGCTAAGCGTCTTTTTTGCCCTAACGGACTAACGCCACCAAGCACATAACCACTTGAACGCTCAACCGCTGCCGCCTCTGCCATATGAGCTTTTTTAGCGCCCGCCGCTTTAGCCATTAATTTCATGCTCAACATCGAAGACACTGGCACCACAGCGACCGCAAGCGTTTGATTATCAAGACTCACCACTAAGGTTTTAAATACCTGCTCGGCTGGTAAAGCCAATTTTTGCGCAGCCTCCAGGCCATACGACTCGTTACTGGCATCATGTTGATACTCGTGCACCTTAAAATCAATCTTGTGCTTTTTTGCCATATCAATTGCTGGAGTCATAACCGCTCACTTATGCTGAAACTAATTTTCTAGGCTGATAAAAATGTAAATAACGCACACAAACATAACTGACAACCGCAGTCGCAACAACTAATTCAAACTCAGCTAAACCTCGCACCTGGGCAATATATTCAGCGCCAACATCCATGCTTTGCATCCAAGCTTCCACTTTAAACAACGCCGTGGCCCCAATCACCATCGGGAAGGTAAATGCAGCATAACCAGGACTAAACGGTAAACGCATCAGTTTGAAAAATGATAAATAAATAATGCTGGTCATCAACACGCCAATGCCAAATAGCAACCCAATAATCACTGGCGAAGGCTGCGAGCTAATGGTTAAGTAGCCTGCTAACGATAAACTTGCTGGTGCGGCTAAAACGGCTAATGTCGGCTTAGCCGCATCAGGGATTTGCTCAGTAAAAATAAGTCGATAAATCATCATGGGTAACATCACGGCATAACTCAGCATGCCAAAAATCAACGCGCTATCGGCTATCCACAATAAATGCGCATTTCCTGAAAAAGACACATCAGCGACCACAATTCCAATTGGCGGAATAAACCAGCTTGGCACCATGTCGGTTAAGTTAAAATGTTGGCTACGATGATAAATAAATCCGACTAAAAAGCTGATGTGCAATATGACCGCAAAAGACCACAGCAAGTCACCCGCTAGCGCAGAAAAATGCCCCAATGAGTTAGACACTACCATTAATGCCATCGCAAAAGTCGGCACTACACTGCCCACCACCGGATGCGCAACATCCTGGCGCAGCAGATCATGATGCAATACAAACTTACTGGCTAATACCAGTAACAGTACACTGGCAATAGCGGCACTAATCCATTGGCCATAGTGCTGTAAATCCACGGCGTTTTCCCAACTCCAACCTAAACTGGCTATGCCTAACGCTAGCCCAGCCATGGGTGTAGGTACACCAACAATTTTACGCTTTACTCTGTTTACCATGACAACCTCAGCAGCTCTATTCGAGTCATGCAGTCATATTACGCTTGCACTTTGTTTATATATATCCAATTATATAAAACATACGTTCATAAAAACTAAACGCATATCTCACTCATCATTATTCACTAAGTCATTATTATGAACATCTCACTGAAACAACTTAATGTGTTTAGCAGTATCACCCAGCACAACACCTTAACGGCCGCAGCCGAAGCCTTGTATTTGTCTAAGGCGGCAGTGAGCATGGCGCTCGCTGAATTAGAAAAGCAGCTAGGCCATCCGCTATTTGACCGGGTCAATAACCGATTAATTCTCAATCAAGAAGGTCACAAGTTATTACCACTTGCTGATGAGCTACTTAGTAGAGCAAATAACATCAGCCAATTGTTTGATGAAGACCACGCTTTTTCGGGTCAATTGAAAATAGGTGCCAGCGACACCTTAGGTAATCATGTAGTGCCCGGGTTGCTGAGCCAATTTAGGCAACAATCACAACATTTTTCGCAAAGCGTGGTGATTTCAAATTCACGGTTAATTTGCCAAAAGCTGCTCGACTACGAGCTAGACATTGGCCTTATTGAAGGTAAAAGCCATCATCCGGAGTTAATCGCCAGCCAGTTTAGTCACGACCAAATGTGCATCATTGCAGCGCCTCATTTATCTATAAGCCAACAAACACCCTGTACATTTAACAATTTAGAACACAGTGAATGGGTATTACGTGAGGCAGGCTCTGGCTCGAGAGAGTTTTTCTTACGCACTCTTGCACCGCACATTAAGGCATGGCATGAGGTGTTTGAGCTCAATACCACTGAAGCGCTCATTAACAGTGTCGCGGCAGGATTAGGTTTAGGGTGCTTATCGACGTTAGCCGCGCAGTACGCCATTAACGATGGCCGAGTCACTCAACTGCAATTACCCCACAGTATCGATACGCTCAATATGCAACGCCCTTTTTGGCTAGTGGTGCACAAAGACAAGTACCACAGCCCATTGTTAAAAAGCTTTATCGCGTTTTGCCATCAATGGGATAATACATAAAGAGGTTGTTTGCTGAGTACTCGTTCTATTATTTAAGGCCTGAGTTGAATTTGGACATTTGAACACTAAGACTAAGACTAAGACTAAGACTAAAACCAACTCGTTTTAGGCCAAAACTTGTTAACCCCCTTCTTGTCGTCCCGGCAATGCTGTTGAGCCGGGATCCAGGTGTTTGTACTTATTGCCTTCGGCCACTAACGCTTAAGAGCGCAAGGTTCCACCCTTCACGGGTCAAATACGACATCATTCCGGCAATGTTTTTGAGCCGGAATCCAGGTGTTTGTACTTATTGCCTCCGGCCACTAACGCTTAAGATCGCAAGGTTCCACCCTACACGGGTCAAATACGGCGTCATTCCGGCAATGTTTTTGAGCCGGAATCCAGGTGTTTGCTTGTTGCTTTTATGGCCTGCGGCCACTAACGTCGTGGCGCTTCGCCCACACCAGACCAAGAGGAAATCAACGGCTGTTCCCTCTTTACTCTTTATAAAAGAATTGGCCCAGCCGCCATTGTAATCATATCAAACAGCGCGTTTTCGCGAGCTGTTATTTACAAAATAAAGAGTCACTCTTATGTGTTCGGGCTTATTCAACATTTGGAATTAGGACGCGGCTTCACACGGCATATCCTTATTTGTTAGGCATACCGTTTATCCATTGCAAACCTTATGATACTTCAATGGAAGCGGCTTAACCAAATTAGTAGTTTTACTTATACCGTATATCTCAGCTTTACACACTGTAGGTCTTGGAGATTGTAAAACTCCAGATAATTGAATTTGATAATCAAAATTAGTCTCGGGAGTAAATGTTACAATTACGGAACATTGTTTAGCTATTCCTGCAATAGAGTGTAAAAGCAAAGATATTGGTTCATTAGCTTTAACATTAACACCTTTAGAATTGAATTCAGACACCATCGGGTTGCCTTCGTCTAAAACCATAAAACGAGTATCAGGTTTAGAAGAGTCTCCATTGCACTTTCTATCATTACTAACCTCATAAATATAGGTAGTTGAACCTAATATTGGTGTTTCTAGCTGTCTTTTAATTATAACTTGAGGGGAATTAGCTTCCATTGATGCAACGTAATCTTTCATCATTGCACAACCTGAAAGAATTAATAGTGAAATTATTAAAGAAATTTTGATGTACAACAGTAGTCTCCTTGAATGCCTAACGCCCAAATAATGGGCAAATATCAGTTGGTTAAAATAAGCGACGCAGGAGCAAAAACCAACTGTTATTTGTCCTGATTAATTTGCTTGTTAGGTACAATTTGCACCTTAACCACCTGACTTTAATATAATTAACACAAGTTGTACTAGTAAAAGATAATGTACTGAAGAAAATATTGTGCCAACAACATTCAGTTTTTTGCTGTAACCCCAGAATCTAAAACCCATAATTTTAATCATCGGTTTAAAAATGAAGCCAAATGTAAAATATGTATGACTTGAGACTATATCAGGTTTTGATTGAAGCTCTTGACGAAGAATCAGTTCATAAATAACTGCAACTATAAAATAAGCTAAAGTAGATGCTTCCAATGCCGAAATTTCCATTTGTACCTAATAGCTTATTAAAAAGCCAAATAAATTTAAAGTCGGCCGTTTAAGTTATTGATTAATATCATCCTACATTTACTATCTTATTGATGTAAAGCAGTTTTATTTAACTCCACAGACCAATAAAAGCGAGCTTGCGCGTTAAAAGTGGACCCTATATTCGACAAAAATCAAAAAGGCATTCATTTCAATGTGTTACAAAACAAACAAATTATTCATCGTACTACTTTAGTTTACTTATTATCCGATATTTTTAAGTCAGTTAAGATATGCAGTTTGACGCTGGGCGTAGCGCCACGACGTGAGTGGTCACAGGCCATGAATACATAACGACCAAACAACAAAAACAAACACCTGGATCCCGGCTCAAAACCATTGCCGGGACGACGAGAAAGTAGCTAACAAGCTTCTGTCGGATAGGCGACACCTGTTACCAAGTGCCGCCCTCCTAAGAACCGTACGTGCAACTTTCACTGCATACGGCTCAAGCCTCAGCTAAGGCGTGTTCTGTTACCCAGCACCCTATATCGCAGCCAAGACGGGTTCGAACCATGAGTTTCTACCTTCCTTTGCCCGCTTGCGCGTACCTAAGTAAGCTGCATATTCGGGGTCGTAAGGTGTCGCTGCACTCCTGATTTTCACATGTCTTTGTATTAGCGTTTGAGCTATTTGGACAAGGTTAAACCGACAATCCATGTTCGCTATTTTCTGCCAACCATGAAATTGCCACTGTCCCTTACCATCCAAATAATATTTACGCCTCACCCAGTCTTTACTTTTAGACGGATGACGCCTAACTGCCCAGCGCCATAACAACCAGAAAAGTTGATGGCCTACATAACCGAAAACTTGCTTAGC
>NZ_JCAYNV010000020.1:0-91263 GCF_059758055.1 Shewanella sp. MF05956
CTGTTGTATCAAAGCAGCCCAATCTTGATGTGAACGTGTAGCCATGTTAACTCCTGATGTCATTATCAGTCGTTAAGATAAAGGCTCGATGAGCGCAGTTGAAGACGTACTTGCCCGGACGCTTACAATTGTACTGATAATTTTCTTCATATTTTGGCCGTAAAAAAGCCACTCAAATAGAATGGCTTCCTGGTGTTACAACGCTGAAAGTTATGACATTAATCTAACCCTAAGAACCCACCAGTTTGATGTGACCAGAGTTGTGAATATATTCCATTAGCTTTAATCAGCTCTTGATGAGTGCCTTGTTCTACAATTTTACCTTGGTCCAATACAATCAGACGGTCCATTGCTGCAATGGTGGATAACCTATGGGCAATCGCAATAACCGTTTTACCTTCCATTAATTCGTATAAAGACTCTTGAATAGCCGCTTCGACTTCTGAGTCGAGCGCTGAAGTGGCTTCATCGAGTAATAATATCGGGGCGTTTTTAAGTAAGACTCTTGCAATTGCGATACGCTGGCGTTGACCACCAGACAGCTTAACGCCGCGCTCACCAACCTGTGCATCTAAGCCTGTATTACCGAAAGGATCCGTTAACGTATCAATAAAATCAAATGCTTGGGCTTGAGTAATTGCGGCCATCAATTTTTCTTCGCTAGCGTGTGGATCGCCATAAAGAATATTTTCGCGAATCGAGCGATGTAGTAGTGATGTATCTTGAGTCACCATGCCAATGTTGGCACGTAATGAATCTTGAGTAATGTCCGTTAATGGTTGGCCGTCAATAATAATTTGTCCCTGCTCGACATCATGAAAACGCATCAGTAAGTTCACTAATGTCGATTTTCCTGCACCTGAACGACCCACTAAACCGACTTTTTCACCTGGTTTAATATGTAAGTCAAGCGCATCGATAACCCCTTTTTTCTCACCGTAATGAAAACTTACCTGGTTAAAATCAATTTGACCGTGGTTAACAACAATGTCCTTTGCATCTAGTTTATCTTGAATCGCAATGGGTTTTGACAAAGTATTCATGCCGTCAGTTACGGTACCAATATTTTCAAATAACGAGCTAATTTCCCACATAATCCATTGAGACATGCCGTTCAAACGCAGCGCTAAGCTCACAGCAATTGCTATTGCGCCAACGGTAATGGCACTGTCTGCCCATAGCCAAATTGAAACAGCAGTGATAGTGAATGCCAATAAATAATTAATGATTTGAACTAACACGTTAATTACTGTGACTAAACGCATTTGGCCATAAACCGTGTTTAAAAAAATGCTCATACTGTCGCGCGCATAATCCGCTTCTTGCTTGGTATGAGAAAACAATTTTACGGTGGAAATATTGGTGTAACTGTCAACAATACGGCCCGTCATTGTTGAACGGGCATCAGCTTGCTCAGTGGCTACAGCTTTTAGTTTAGGCACTAATTTCCATTGAATAGCAACATAGGCGGCTAACCAAATCAGCATAGGTAATACAAGGCGTACATCGGCGCTGGCAATCATGACTAACATCGAGGTGAAATAAATCAAAATGTACATCAGCACATCTAATAATTTCATGACTGTTTCGCGCACAGCTAGCGAGGTTTGCATCACTTTAGTGGCTACGCGGCCAGCAAAATCGTCCTGATAAAACGAAATACTCTGCTTAAGTAAATAACGGTGTGCCTGCCAGCGAATGGCCATTGGGTAGTTGCCGAGCAACGTTTGATAGACAATGGATGCATGCAACCAGACTAAAAAAGGGATAACAAATATTACAATAATGGACATACCAATTAAGGTTACATGTTCATCTTGCCATAATGTCTGTGGGTTCTTAGTGACTAACCAATCAACTAATTTTCCCATAAATCCAAATAACGACACTTCGAGAATGGCAAGCATTGCCGTGAGTACAGACATCACAATTAATGGCCAACCAAACCCTCGAGTATAATGACGACAGAATGCGTATAAGGTATTCGGCGGCTGAGTCGGTTCTTCTGGTGGTAAAGCTTGGGTCAAAGATTCAAAAAATTTAAACATCTATTGCTCTAACATGGTTAGTGAGATTTCTGGTGCATAGGATAACGTAAAAATGACAAATGTAATGGGTTAAATTGTTACCGTATACAAATGCGATTGAGTTCCGTTTTCCGCTAGGTGTGGTACTTTGCCTTAGGTAAAATAACCCAATGGCACGTTATACGAGACTCTTAAGATGAATGTTCAATATGCTTTTTATTTTTATTCAGTTGCAGGTATAGGTTATGCCAATTGATGGGGGCTTCAGTAGATTGCACATTGACAGCACAAGTATGCCAGCAGGCTAGGCTTAGTCGCGACGCACGTTTTGATGGTCAATTTTTTACCGGAGTGCTAACAACGGGGATTTATTGTCGTTCAATTTGTCCGGCTCCGCCACCTCATGAAAAAAACGTCCGCTATTTTGATTCTGCAATAAAAGCCGCTAATGCAGGTTTACGACCTTGCCTTAGATGTCGTCCAGATAGCGCACCCAGTTCGCATGCTTGGCGAGGTACTGACACCACATTAAATCGCGCAATTACATTAATTGAACAGGGATTTTTAAGTGGTGATAATGCAGGAACGATCACTGAGCTTGCTGATCGGCTTGGGATCACTAGTCGATATTTAAGCCAGCTTTTTAATCAAGGTGTCGGCACCTCGCCTAAACGGTTTGCGATTTATCAGCAATTGATGTTTGCAAAACAACTTATTCATCAAACGTCATTATCTATGACTGATGTCGCCATGGCGGCTGGTTTTAATAGTATTCGACGTTTTAATGAAGTTTTTAAACAAGAGCTTATGCTAACACCATCAGATTTACGCAAACAGCATAATACACTGACACTAACGAAAATCCATTCAGATAATGAAGTCATGTCAGTGAACCCTATTCAACTCGCCTTAGCCTATCGACCGCCACTTAATTGGCAAAAAATGAATCGCTTTTATGCTTTTCGCCAAGTCGAACACATGGAGGTCATTGATGGAAACGGCGGTTATGCGAGAAGCTTTTCGTTCTTTGGTGTTAACGGTGTCTTTTCGGTGAGTCCGAATACCCAAAAATCGCAACTTGATGTGAGCATTTATTTTGTTAACGTAGACGACGTGAAGCATTTGCACAAAATTGTTAGCAAAATCAGGTCTATATTCGACTTGGATGCAGATATGCAGGTCATTGAAAAAGCATTCGTTCCTATTTCATCTCTAGGGGCTAAAGTGGATGCTGGTTTACGGATCCCCGGCACAGGTAATGTATTTGAAGCTGCATGCAGGGCGGTTTTAGGGCAGCAAGTCAGTGTGGTGCAAGCGACTAAGTTACTCAATACGTTAGTGCAGTATTATGGTGACGCACTCACCATAAACGGCAAAACGTGGCGACTCTTTCCTTCACCCCAAGTCATCGCCCAAGCCTCACTTGATGAGTTAAAAATGCCTGGCGCACGTAAACTCGCATTGATTGCTTTGGGCCAATTTGTTGAGCAATATCCCGACTCTACACCACAAGATTGGCTAGCGGTTAAAGGTATTGGCCCATGGACGGTGGCTTATGCTCAAATGCGAGGCTTAAGTGACCCTAATGTATTCTTGGCCACTGATTTGGTGATAAAAAATCGCCTTTATGCGTTGCATCAACTCGCTAATAAACCTATTGAATCAACTAAAATATATGCCCAAATAGCCAAAGAAATTAGCCAACTTGCCAGCCCTTGGGGCAGTTATTTAACGTTTCAGTTATGGGATGAAGACCCACTGAACCCAACAGAAGAGTAAAATGATGCCAATAATTGCTCCCCCAAGAATACACGCTATGGTTTCTAGCCCCGTGGGTTTGCTTTCTCTCAAAGCATCCGAGCATGGTTTAACCCATTTACAAGTTGATGATTTAGCGCTGATTTGTGCAGATGTGATGATTCAATCATCGACAACGTTAATGAGTCATCACGAAGATGACTCATTAACCGCTGAAGCAAAACGACATATTGAGGTGACAATCCAGCAGTTAGCAGAGTATTTTTCCGGCACAAGGCAGCAGTTTAGTGTCACGCTAGCCGCCAAAGGTACTGAGTTTCAACTACAAGTGTGGCAAGCATTAAGTGAACTGGCTTTTGGTGAAAGCTGCAGTTACAGCGATATAGCCAATATCATAGGTCGGCCCAAAGCGGTTAGGGCCGTTGGTGCGGCTAATGGCGCTAATCCTATCGCTATTATTGTTCCGTGCCACCGTGTGATAGGTAAAGGTGGTAAGTTAACCGGTTATGCTTATGGTCTGGACATGAAGCAATGGTTGCTTAACCTAGAAGCGAGCGAATAAATCGTAATTAATCTGACTGATGCGCCAAAGTGCGGTAAAATATCCGATTGTTATCCATTGTTGAGCGCATCAGATCCATGACACAAGCTTCATTAGCTACCACCTTTGCAGAATTTGGCCTAAACACTCCGTTATTGGCTCGATTGGCAGAGCTTCAATATCTTCAGCCTACGCCGATTCAAGCCCACACAATACCCAGTATTTTAGCGGGCAAAGATTTATTAGCAGGCGCTAATACTGGCTCAGGTAAAACCGCAGCGTTTGCATTGCCGATATTGCAGCAGTTAATGAAACGCACCAATGTTAATGCCACCAAAGGAAACTTTGCCAGTGCTTTGGTATTAGTGCCGACACGCGAGCTTGCCAAACAGGTCGCCGACAGTTTTAAATCTTATGCCGTGCACTTAAATGGCGACATCAAAGTGGTTGCTGCGTTTGGGGGTGTATCAGTTAATACTCAAATGCTCGCTTTACGTGGCGGTGCTGATGTTGTTGTGGCAACACCTGGTAGATTATTAGATTTAGTGTCATCCAATGCGATTAAGTTATCTGCAGTGACCACATTAGTGCTTGATGAAGCCGACAGAATGCTCAGTTTGGGCTTTACTGAAGAGTTATCGCAACTTATCGCCTTACTGCCAAAGAAAAAGCAAACACTGCTGTTTTCGGCCACATTTCCTGAAGAAGTGCGCCAGTTAACCCAAGCGTTATTGGTTGAGCCTTTAGAAGTACAGTTACAAAGCGCTGAAGCAAGTACTCTGGTACAACGTGTTATGACGGTTAACCGCGAGAAGAAAACCGCTTTGCTTGCGCATTTATTACTAGAACATCAGTGGCGCCAAGTATTGATTTTTGTCAGTGCTAAAAATAGCTGTAATCACTTAGCGCAAAAGTTGGCTAAACGTGGCATTAGCGCTGAAGTGTTTCACGGTGATAAAGCGCAAGGTGCACGTAGTCGAGTACTCGAAAGCTTTAAAGCTGGAGAGATACAGGTATTGATTGCAACCGACATAGCCGCACGAGGTTTGGACATTGAAAAACTGCCCGTAGTAATTAATTTTGACTTACCACGCAGTCCAGCAGATTATATGCATCGCATTGGCCGAAGTGGCCGTGCAGGAGAGGTCGGTTTAGCGTTAACCTTGTTATCGCATGATGAGTATCATCATTTCTCAGTTATTGAGAAAAAGAATAAAATTCGTCTTGAACGTGAACAAGTTGGCGGATTCGAAGCCGACGAGAATATGCCTGATGTTGTGTTAGAACAACCTAAACCCGTTGCAAAATCGGAAGGTACAGGTAAGAAAAAACGCAAAAAGTCACCCCCAATTAATGTTGATATTTGGGCTAAAAAACCAGATTAGTAGTAGGTAATATGAAACATATTTTTTGGTTAGTTGATGATCAAATCGCAGGGCGAAGTGGTCCTAATAAAGATGCATGGGACTTAGCAGAGTTAAAGCAAGCCGGGTTTGGCGCGATTGCATCATTAAACAATGGTGAAGGCTGTGATACTGCTGCCATGGCACAATTAGGTTTAAAGCATAGGGTCTTTAATTTACCAGACAACATTCCACCTAAACCGCAAGATTTAGCGGTATGTGCGGAAATTTTGCCGCAAATTTTGGCCTTTATTCGTCAATGTGAAGCTGAGGGATTACCGGTATTATTGCATTGTCGCTCTGGTATTAACCGCACCGAAATGGTGATGGCGTATTACATGATGGAAAATGGTGCCGCCCCTGTACATGCAGTAAGCCAGGTTCGTAATGCCAGTGGTTTAGCATTTGATGCAGATGGCTGGGATCAATTTGTTTATGATGTGCTTTATGAGTTACAGTCACCATCAAATTAATAAGTCATTCTGTTTGTTAAGGTACTTGCAAACAGATTGAATACACACTCAACACCGAGTGTAAGGGAAACATCAAGATAGATCGTTAAGATTTATCTCAATGTTTCCCTTTATTTTTTGTGAAATCGTCATCACTGTGAATTTTTTTGTATTGTGATCCGTATGTGTTAAAGGCACGCTAAACTTTGGCGATAAATGCTATAGTGAAAAAGACAAACGTGTGAATAAGGGGAAACGATGAGTCCAAAAATGAGCAAAGCGAATCAATCGCAAGGTCTATTGCTTTTTAGGTTGAACCAAACCCAACAGTTTGCATTGGGAACCTTAAAAATTCGTGAGCTTGTTCCGTATACGCCGTTAACCAAAATCCCTCATTCTCATCCCGCTATTATGGGCGCAGCAACAATCCGTGGCATGACGATTCCTGTTATTGATATGGCTGCTGGCATTGGCTTTAAGCCTGTAACAGAACAAGAACGTCAAGATTGTTACATCATCATTACCGATTGCCAACGCATGGTGATTGGTTTTTTAGTGCGCGCAATCGATAAAATCATTGAGTGTAATTGGCGCAACATTGAGGCTCCTTCAGATAATTTAGGCAAAAATGCTTTTTTAACTGGAGTGACTCGGTTTGATGACAAGCTAGTACAGCTTCTTGACGTAGAGTTATTATTATCAAAAATATTTCCTGACGATCCCATCACTAATCGCGCTATTTTGACCGACGTTCAACGAGAGAAACTCAAACCGTTACGCATTCTCTTAGTCGATGATTCAAAAGTGGCTCGTAAGCAGTTATCTGATGCATTAGATTCAATCAACATTGCCTATCAAGTGACATCAGACGGCCATGAAGCATTGCAAATGATGTTGCAAGCTGCAAAAGAGCGTGCGCCGATAGATTTACTTGTCAGTGATATTGAAATGCCTGGCTTAGATGGTTATGAACTCGCGTTCGAAGTTAAAAATAATCCCGATATCGCCAATGCTTATATTATCCTACACACATCATTATCTAGTGAGATCAGCGTGAGTCAGGCTAAGCAAGTTGGGGCTAATGAAGCATTAACTAAGTTTGATGCCAAAGAGTTGATTGACGCTATGTTGCGCGGCGCTCAAACAAAACAAGTTGTTTGATAAACAGTAAAAACATCAATATTTTCTATAGCCTTGGGCTTGCAACATGTTTAACAACTTGATTGCATTTTATATAGAACAGATAAATTATTGTTCATTTAAACCACAACGATTGATTTTTTTTACTCTTTTGTGCTCAACACTAGACTTCTTATGTTCCATCCTGATATATAGCTACAAGGCTTTTTCGGTGCACCGCGCCTAGTGATAGCCTAAAGCTAAAACCGTTGAGTTATTTCTGAAACACTTATGTTGAGTTAAATTGTTAACATGGATGCCAACAACATAATAATTTTCAGAGATATAGGTTAATTTGTGTATCGCTTTATAGGCTAACAACAGTTTTTTTATAAGGTACTACGCTCTTAACCACTGCATTAGCTTTAGCGACTACTAACGATTAAAAAGCCATTAATATAATAATCATAGGTTAAGCAATGAATCAGAAAAAATCACTGTTAGCTCGAATCGCTAGCGGTAGCTTAGTGCTACAAATTATCAGCGGGATCATTTTGGGAGTGATCTTAGCCAGTGTTTCAACAACCGGTGCCCACAGTGTGGCATTTTTAGGTTCGCTGTTTGTTGGCGCACTAAAAGCCATTGCACCCGTACTTGTATTTGTATTGGTCGCATCATCGATTGCTAATCAAAAGAAAAACAGCCACACCAATATGCGCCCAATCATTGGTTTATACCTTTTAGGGACCTTTGCTGCGGCGTTTACTGCGGTTATTTTCAGTTTTGCATTTCCAACGACATTATTACTGGCAACCGGAATTGAAGGTTCTAACCCACCTCAAGGTATTACCGAGGTGTTAAATACATTATTATTTAAAATTGTCGATAACCCAGTCAACGCATTGTTAACTGGTAACTATATCGGTATTTTAGTGTGGGGCGCAGGGTTAGGTATTACCATGCATCACGCCAGTGAAAGCACTAAGCAAATGCTGTCAGATCTAAGCGATGCCGTATCCAATATTGTTCGCTTTGTGATTCGCTTAGCCCCAATCGGTATTTTCGGCTTAGTGGCCGCTACATTTGCTGAAACAGGTTTCGAAGCACTAGCAGGTTATGCTCAGTTATTAGCGGTACTCGTTGGCGCAATGTTATTTATTGCCTTAGTGGTTAACCCACTCATTGTATTTGCTAAAATTAAGCGCAACCCTTATCCATTGGTTTTAAAGTGCTTACGTGAAAGTGGCGTAACGGCTTTCTTTACTCGTTCGAGTGCGGCCAATATTCCAGTTAATATGGCGTTGTGTGAAGAGTTAAAGCTGCATAAAGACACTTACTCAGTGTCTATTCCATTGGGTGCGACGATTAACATGGGCGGGGCGGCAATTACGATTACCGTGTTAACCCTTGCTGCAGCACACACACTTAACATTCCTGTCGACTTTATGACCGCGTTGTTATTGAGTATTGTTGCATCGGTATCAGCTTGTGGTGCGTCTGGTGTGGCTGGTGGATCGTTATTGTTAATTCCATTAGCTTGTGGCTTATTTGGTATTTCAAATGACGTTGCAATGCAGGTTGTCGCGGTAGGCTTTATTATTGGTGTTATTCAAGACTCAGCAGAAACTGCGTTAAACAGCTCTACTGACGTTATCTTTACGGCTGCGGCATGTGAAGCTGCCGAAGCGAAAGAAGCGGCTCAAGCAAGTTAAATTATAGCGTACTCAAAAAATGCCGGCCCATGGGATAACTGTGGCGCCGGCATTTTTGTGCTTAATTTATGCCGTTATTCTTATTCTGAGTTCAGGCTTTTAGAATGGATGTTGGCTAAAAAAGGTCATTTCAACTTGGGTGTACGGGTGTGTAATGGTTAATGATTGCGCATGTAAATTGAGGCGTTTACTGGCTTGTATGATTTGTGCATCGCCATAAAACTCATCACCTAATATAGGATGACCCAGCGCCAGCATGTGCACCCTTAATTGGTGGGTGCGGCCAGTATGAGGCTTAAGTTCCATTAAGGTTGAATTTTTACGGTGTTCTAGCACACTAAAATAAGTCAGCGCTGCTTTGCCTGACTCGGTTAACATCTGAAAGGGGGGTGAATCAGGGTTTGGCCCGAGTGCAAAATTCACTTTACCTTGTTGTTCCAATACCTTGCCAAATACTTCAGCAATATACACTTTTTTGGCTTGGCGGTTCTGAAACTGAATTTTTAAGTGAGATTCCGCTTTTTTGGTACGCGCAAAAATCATAATGCCAGAAGTATCACAATCTAAACGGTGGATTAAAATCGCTTCTGGGTAACGTTGCTGTAAGCGAGTAATTGCAGTGTCATGGGTGTCTGGTGAGCGCCCCGGATTTGATAACAATCCAGAAGGTTTATTAATCACAATAATATCACGGTCTTTATAACGGATGTCCAACCAAGGAATTGACGGTGGTCGATAAGTAAAGATGTGCATGATGGAATTGTCTCTTTAATAAACTAAAGTTATGCCTGAAAGTAACGCGCGCATACTAACAAAATTTGTTCAGCAACGAAAATAAGATAACGTCAATAGGGGGATATAAGTGGAATGTTTAGGATCAAATGACAACATGCTGCCATTTAATATCTCAAGTAGAGCTTAACTACAAGCTTGCAAACCACAAGCGAAGAGACATGCCCCAACTGCTGGTAATCCCCGATGTCACAAAGCGAATTTGATTGTTACGGTCGACAATATAAATTGCAGGTAGGGCGGTTGCCCCCCATTGTTGGCTATAATCGTTGCCATTGATGTTTTGATTGATGACCGCAAATTGGTAATCATTATGCTGCATAAAAGCGTCAATGTCGCCATTTGAACCAGAGGCGACAGCAACAGAAATAACGGGGTAAACTTGAGCGTTAGCCACATTGTTGACCATCGGCGAGGTGACTTTACACACTGGGCACCATGTTCCCCAAAAATACACTAAGGTTGCTTTATTGTCCCGCGCAGCAGTATTAAAGAGTGACACCTTATCGTTGTTGATAAAATGGTTATTGACCAAGCTACTTTTTATTAAGTCTCCCTTTACTAAGCTGGCATTAATAGGAAGAGCTGTACCTGTTTGCATGTCACGTTGAAGGTAACTGGCAACGGCAAACATCAGTACCGCGAATATTGCGCTGTCTCGTAAGGCCAATAGCCAAAAACGCGGTGAACGAACGTTGCTACCGACAGTCTTTATTACACGGGTTATCCATATTGGCATATTGAGAGCTTACTTCATCTTAGGGTAAATATTGGCTTGGGGTTTTACGACTGTATATCTTGCTGTAAGCCATTAACTGTGGGTAAAAAGTTCGAAACGCTATTTCAATCTCAACGTAAAGTTTATCAACGTCACGTATCGCATGGTCAAATAGTTCCGGTTTTGACAATCTCTGGCTAACCCCTTTTATCGCTTGATTTAACCCTTGCTTCGTTTGATAGCTACTCAACCAATCCTGTTGGATTATTTTAGGTGCGATAGCTTGTAAACTTGCAGGTAATTCAGCGGTGGTATTAAGTTCCTGGTAGGCTTTTTGGCAAAAGACATCGAGTTCTTGATGATGGTATTCTTCCCAATAAAACGCTAAGTAATGGTCAAAGGTTAAATCGATTAATATCGGGGCGACTCGGCGAGACGTTTTAGGGAATTGTTTCAATAAATCGATAATAATTTCATGGCTATCAGTGACTTGATCTATTTGACGATGCAACCAAATTCCTTGTTGAAGATGTTGAGGGTGATCTTCAATTTTTCCTTTGGCGAAATCACCGCACAAATTAGCGACTAGGTGGGTATCGCTTATGTCAGCTAAATGTAAGTGAGCTAAAAAGTTCATATTTTGTGCTTCTAATTTTATTATTTTACAGTATGATACAAGCCGTTTGTAACAAAGCATTACAATAATGACAAGCTGCTTGGTTCAATCATAACGCTTTATACACAAATGTCATGGAGTATTGTGTACTGTGTTGGAATAACGGCTATAAATTAGTGTTAGCTAATTGATTATAAAAATTAAGGCTTTATTTAGGGATCATGGATGATGAAAGACTGGCTTAAAAAAATCTTCGGCAGGCCGATTGCGGCTAAAACAAATAAAGTACAGATTGATATGCGTTACGAAGTTCATTCTTTTAAGTCTGATAAAACGACAGCGCAGCCAACAACGGCAACGTTGGAACACAACAGTCTCAACTCTCCCACATCACCACAAAAGCCGACAAAGTAATCAGTAAACTTGATCTTAACTTGCGCTCGCCATAGACTAGCGGCCGTTTTTACTGTTGAGATATTACTATGCGCGTTGCTGACTTTTCTTTTGACCTTCCAGATGAGCTTATTGCTCGCTATCCAACGGCACAACGCAATGCGTCGCGTCTATTAACCCTTAATGGTATAGACGGACAGTTAGCGGATAAGCAATTCACTGATTTACTTGAGTTAATTAACCCAGGTGACTTAATGGTGTTCAATAACACCCGAGTGATCCCAGCACGCTTATTTGGCCAAAAAGCCACAGGTGGCAAGCTTGAAATCCTAGTTGAGCGTATGCTTGATGATAAGCGTATCCTTGCCCATGTTCGTAGCTCAAAATCGCCAAAAGTGGATTCATTAATTCACTTAGATTCAGGTTATCAAATGAAGATGCTTGCGCGTCATGATGCTTTATTTGAACTAGAATTATTAGGCGATAACACTATTTTAGCCGTGCTTGAGCAAGTCGGCCATATGCCTCTTCCTCCCTATATCGACCGTCCTGATGAAGATGCGGACAAAGAGCGTTATCAAACTGTTTATAATCAAACACCAGGAGCCGTAGCTGCGCCTACCGCTGGTTTGCATTTTGATGAAGCAATGTTAGCCGCGTTAAAAGAAAAGGGCGTCAATGTTGCCTTTGTTACTTTGCATGTTGGCGCGGGGACATTTCAGCCTGTTCGTGTTGATAATGTGCTTGAACATAAAATGCATTCTGAATGGGCAAATGTTTCGCAAGATGTTGTCGATCTTATTGCACAAACGAAAGCCAATGGTCACCGCGTTGTCGCCGTTGGTACGACGTCAGTACGTTCACTAGAAAGTGCTGCTCGCGCTTGTGGTGATGCGCCTCTTGAAACGTTTAGCGGCGATACTGATATCTTCATCTACCCTGGTTATCAGTTTAAGATTGTTGATGCGATGGTGACTAACTTCCACTTACCTGAGTCAACGTTAATCATGTTACTCAGTGCGTTTGCTGGTTACGATGAGGTCATGGCTGCGTATCAACATGCTATAGCGCAAAAATATCGCTTTTTTAGCTATGGCGATGCCATGTTTGTGACGAAAAAAGCCCCCTAATAGCCGAAATTGATTTACAATAGCCGCCAATAAACGCCCGCAAACAGTGGGCGTTTTGATGTTTTAATGTGTTCTTAACCTTGAAGCATTAAAATTTGCCCTCATTACTATAGAAACTAAACAAGTCAGACTGTTTATCTGGCAAGGTGATTTATGAAATTTGAATTAGACACAACTGATGGACGTGCGCGTCGCGGACGTTTGATATTTGACCGTGGCACAGTAGAAACGCCAGCATTTATGCCTGTAGGTACTTACGGTACCGTTAAAGGTATGACGCCTGAAGAAGTGCGTGCCACTGGTGCAGACATTTTATTGGGTAATACTTTCCATTTATGGCTACGCCCTGGCGAAGAAATCATGCGCAAACATGGTGACTTGCATGACTTTATGAACTGGCAACGTCCAATATTGACTGATTCGGGTGGATTTCAGGTGTTTAGCTTAGGCGACATTCGTAAAATAACCGAAGAAGGCGTGCATTTTCGTTCACCGATTAATGGTGAAAAAATCTTTTTAGATCCAGAAAAATCAATGCAAATTCAGGATTCATTGGGTTCTGATGTTGTGATGATTTTTGACGAATGTACGCCATACCCAGCAACACATGACGAAGCGCGTAAATCAATGCAAATGTCACTACGCTGGGCAAAACGTTCGCGTGATGAGTTTGACCGCTTAGAAAATCCTAACTCACTGTTTGGCATTATCCAAGGCGGTGTTTACGAAGATTTGCGCGATGAAAGTGTCAAAGGATTATTAGACATTGGCTTTGATGGTTACGCCGTTGGTGGCTTAGCGGTTGGAGAGCCTAAAGCAGATATGCACCGCATTTTAGAGCATGTTTGTCCGCAGATCCCTGCTGATAAGCCTCGCTATTTAATGGGTGTAGGTAAACCAGAAGATTTAGTAGAAGGTGTGCGTCGTGGCGTTGACATGTTCGACTGTGTCATGCCAACACGTAATGCCCGTAATGGCCATTTGTTTACCAGCGAAGGGGTAATCAAAATCCGTAATGCGCGTCATCGTGATGATACCGCAACGCTTGACGCTAAATGTGATTGTTATACCTGTAAAAACTATTCACGTGCTTATTTATACCATTTAGATCGTTGTAATGAGATTCTCGGTGCGCGTTTAAACACCATTCACAACCTACGTTACTACCAAATGTTGATGGAAGGTTTGCGCGGCGCAATTCAGACAGGTACATTAGACGCCTTTGTGAAGGAGTTCTATACCAGTCTTGGTCGTGAAGTACCTGAGTTAATCGATTAATTTTAGCTAATAAGAAGAGAGAACTATGTTAATTTCAAATGCTTATGCAAGCCCAATGGGTGGCGCTGCCGGTGGCGAAACCATGCAGTTAATTTTTATGCTTGTGATGTTCGGGTTGATTTTCTACTTCATGATTTTCCGTCCACAGTCAAAGCGCGTTAAAGAACACAAAAACCTAATGGCAGCAATTTCAAAAGGTGATGAAGTGTTAACTAGCGGTGGTATTTTAGGCAAAGTAACCAAAATCAGCGAAGAAAGTGATTACGTGTTATTAGCTATTAACGATAACAACCAAATTACGATTAAAAAGGATTACATCGCAGCGGTATTACCTAAAGGTTCTATCCAGTCGTTATAAGCCAAGAGGGCTATGGTGTGTTAAATAAATACCCAATGTGGAAAAACATCATGGTGGTGCTTATCATCGCCATTGGTGGTTTTTATGCCATACCGAATCTGTATGGTGAAGACCATGCCGTTCAGGTAGTGGCAACTCGTGGTGCAGAAGTAACTGCGTCAACTCAAGCCAACGTTGTACAAATGTTAGAAGGTAAAGGCATTGCGATTAAGCGTGCTGAGCTTGAAAACGGACAATTGTTAGTTCGAGTACAAAACCCTGAGCAACAGTTAGTGGCTAAAGAGGCCATTGCTGAGCAACTCGGACAAAAATTTACCGTCGCACTTAACTTAGCGCCAGCAACCCCTGAATGGCTTGAAGCTGTTGGTGGCTCGCCAATGAAGTTAGGTTTGGACTTACGTGGTGGTGTTCACTTCTTAATGGAAGTGGATATGGGCGAAGCGATCCGCAAAATGGAAGAAGCCAAAGTGGCTGATTTCCGTAGCCAACTACGTGAAGAAAACATCCGTTACGCTGGTGTTCGTAAAACCCCTAAAGGCATTGCGATCAAGTTTCGTGATGCTGATACGGTTAGCAAAGCTGAGAATTATTTAAAAACTCGCAGCAACGATATGGTCTATACCGATGCAAGCACTGATAAAGAGTTTGTATTACTGGCAACGATGAGTGATGTATACCTTAAGCAAATTAAGGAAGAAGCATTACAGCAAAACATCACGACTATTCGTAACCGTGTTAATGAGTTAGGTGTTGCCGAACCGGTAGTACAACGTCAAGGCGCTGAGCGCATTATTGTTGAACTCCCTGGTGTGCAAGATACTGCACGTGCAAAAGAGATTCTAGGTGCTACAGCATCGATTGAGTTTCGTATGGTGGACGACAAAGCAGATGTGAGTGCAGCGGCGAGTGGCCGCGTACCAGCCGGAGCTGAAGTGTATCAGCGCCGTGAAGGTGGCATTGCTGTTCTGAAAAAAGAAGTGATGTTAACGGGTGATCACATTACCGGTGCACAACCGGCATTTGATGAATACAGCCGTCCGCAAGTTGCGATTAATCTTGACGCGAAAGGCGGCACGATTTTCTCTAACGTGACCAAAGACAACATCGGTAAACCAATGGCAACATTGTTTATTGAGTACAAAGACAGCGGCTTACGTAATCCTGACGGCACCGTTAAAATGACACGTATTGAAGAAGTCATTTCGGTTGCGACGATCCAGGCGCGTTTAGGTCGTAACTTTGTGATTACGGGTCTTGAGCACAGTGAAGCCCAAAGCCTTGCATTACTGCTTCGTGCTGGTGCACTTATTGCGCCAGTGACAATCGTAGAAGAACGTACAATTGGTCCAAGCCTAGGTGCTGAAAACATCGAAAACGGTGTACAAGCAATGGTATGGGGCATGGTTGTTGTGCTGGTATTTATGATGGTTTACTACCGTGCATTTGGCTTTATCGCCAACCTTGCATTGATGGCTAACTTGATTATGGTTGTGGGCGTAATGTCGATGATCCCTGGTGCGGTATTAACCTTACCTGGTATTGCTGGCATGGTGCTAACAGTCGGTATGGCTGTTGACGGAAACGTGCTTATTTTTGAACGTATCCGAGAAGAAATTCTAGGCGGTCGTAGCGTACAACAAGCCATTCATGAAGGTTATGGTAATGCGTTTTCAACCATCGCCGATGCTAACATCACCACCTTTATGACAGCACTTATCTTGTTTGCTGTGGGTACCGGTGCGGTTAAAGGCTTTGCTGTTACCTTAATGATAGGTATCGCGACTTCGATGTTTACAGCCATTGTTGGCACACGCTCAATCGTCAATGCGATTTGGGGTGGTAAGCGCGTTAAGTCATTATCTATCTAAAGGAGAAGTTGAATATGTTTCAGATATTTTCAGTAAAAAACACAGTCGACTTTCTTCGTCATGCATTTCCTATCAGTGTTATGTCGCTTATCTTAGTGATTGCTTCTTTTGTGTCGCTAGGCGTGCAGGGCATTAACTGGGGATTAGACTTCACTGGCGGTACTGTTGTTGAGATGGAGTTTTCAGCACCGGTTGACTTAAATGCGTTGCGTGCAACCATGACAACGGATGACGCTGAAGGCGCAGTGGTACAGAACTTTGGTTCTAGCCGCGACGTTTTAGTGCGTTTACCTGTAAGAAGCGAACTGAAAAGTGATGCTCAGGTGGCTGCAGTATTAACGGCAGCTCAATCAATTGATGCTGGTGTAGTGCAAAAACGTGTTGAGTTTGTGGGTCCACAAGTCGGTAAAGAGTTAGCAGAACAAGGCGGCCTCGCGGTTATCGTTGCCTTAATCTGTATCCTCATTTACGTTTCATTTCGTTTTGAATGGCGCTTAGCAGCAGGTTCTGTTGCGGCACTCGCTCACGACGTGATTGTGACCTTAGGGGTGTTTTCGGTATTACAGCTGGAGTTTGACTTAACGGTATTAGCCGGTTTGTTAACGGTTGTCGGTTACTCACTTAACGATACCATCGTAGTGTATGACCGTATTCGTGAAAACTTCTTGAAAATGCGTAAAGGCACACCTGAAGAAATTGTGAATACCTCAATTACTCAAACCATGAGCCGTACTGTTATTACTACCGGTACGACCTTGATTACGGTTATTGCGCTATTCCTTAAAGGTGGCACCATGATCCACGGCTTTGCAACTGCATTGCTATTGGGTATTTTTGTGGGTACATACTCATCAATTTACGTGGCGAGTTATTTAGCCATTAAATTGGGTATTAACCGCGAACACATGCTACCGGTAGAGATTGAGAAAGAGGGCGCAGATCAGCCTTCAATGGTGCCTTAACACGCATTGTTACTGCTCAATGGCTCACAACAAACCCCAGCTTGCTGGGGGTTGTTGTTTTATCGTTATCAATTATTAAATGTGTTCAAACACTCGCCTGAAAGTAATGCCCCCAGCAACTTCGGCTTTGCGTACTCGCTATTTGCAAGGGAACACCCATAACTACATTGCGACGTCTTAATCAAACACCACTTAGCGCATTCTGAGTGGTCACTTATTAATGCGGATTGGTATAAAACGTTATCGTAGCTAGCATGAAGTATTAGGCTGGATGTTGTTGGTTTTATCGCTGAGCAGATTGTTCACGAAGATGTTGTTCACAGGCGGTAACCAGGGTTTGATACCAAGGCGTGTCAGTTTCGATGACTAAGGCTTCCCAGCCATCGGTACTCAATATCTCTACGGTAACTAATTTAAGCGAGCGATCATTGTTTACCGTTAGCCTAAATGTTCCTACCGCAGTGTTTAATCGACTAATGTTAATCAGTTTGCGGTTAGCGGTTTGAGTATTTATGCTTATCATCGCCTAACGTCCTTTATCACGACGTAATGTCGTTGATATCATAAAACATCTAACCCGCTTTTATTTGTACTACAGGAGCTTTAGTGGCTTGCGGCGCATATACACCAGTGCCTGTCATTGCAATATGATTAAAATTTTTGCTAATCATTTTACTGCCGACATCTTTAGAGGTTTCTGGACGGCTAATTAAATAGCCTTGAATGCAATCAATGCCGAGCTTTTTCACTAATTCAAACTGTGGCGCGGTTTCAACACCTTCAGCAACAATTTTTAAATCAAGGGTTTTACCCAAGCCACTAATTGAATTTAAAATCTTTTCATATTTTGGGTTAATGTTAGCTTGGTCAATAAACAGTTTATCAATTTTAATCACATCCACAGGTAAATTAGCCAAGGTGGACAGTGAACTAAAGCCAGTACCAAAGTCATCAATGGCAATTAACACTCCGGCTTGACGCAGTTTTTCTAAATCTGATATCACGTTTTCAGAAGCATCAATAAAGCAAGACTCGGTGATTTCCAATAATAGTGCTTTAGGCGGTAATCCGACCTTATTAATGATTTCCATCACCCAATCATGAAGCGGGATATGGGCTAATTGCACCCCAGAAATATTGACAGATATTCTTACCTTATTCATACCTGCATTATACCAAGCCGCCATTTGGCGACAGGCTTCAATCATGATCCAATTACCCAGTTCTAAGATTAAGTTAGAGTCTTCTGCAATGGGAATAAATTCAGCAGGCGAAATAGAGCCTTCTGTTGGATGGTGCCAGCGTACGAGACATTCAAAGTAATCGATGCTGAAATCGTTCACATTCACAATGGGTTGAAAGGATAAACTAAAGTTTTGGCTCGCCATAGCCAGGCGCATTTCTTCAAGTAAATAGTGATAACGACGCATTTTATTGCCCATTTCAGGCGAATAAACACGGTAAATACCTCGTCCATCCGTTTTAGCGCGATACATTGCAACATCGGCCATTTGTAATAAGGTGTTGGGATTTGCCGCACTGTCGGGATAAACCGCAATCCCAATGCTTGCACCAATTTTAATTAACTTATTGCCTAATACAAAATCGCCTTCTATTTCTTGTAATACATTTTGAGCAACTTCTATAGCGATGTTTTCATCTTGTAAGTCTTCAATAAATATCGAGAACTCATCACCACCTAATCGCGATAAACTTAACTCCAAGCCTAATGTTGGTGCAAAATGACTGAGTTTGCGGTTTCGCACCACAGTCGCAAGTCGTTGGGCTACCTGAATTAATACTTCATCACCAAAACTGTGGCCAAACGAGTCATTCACCTGTTTAAAGCCATCAAGGTCGATAAACAATAATGCCTGTTTTATCTTTAGGGCTTGGGCTTTTTCAAGTTGAGTTTGCAGGTGTTGTAAATAGGCATGACGGTCTATCAGTCCTGTCAATTTATCTTGATGTTGGCTAATGATATTTTTATGCTGTTGCTCATGAATTTGTTTATTGAGCTCAATCAGAGCCAGGCTCAGTTTAGAGATAGTATTTTGTTGTTCAACCTGAGGCGGAGTAATATTAAAGGCTGCCAATAGCTTATTGGTTTCGTTGTTGACCACTTCTAAAGACTTATCAAGCTTTCTCTTTTGTCGGCGAGTAATGTAAAACGGAATACCTATGGCAAAACTGCCTAAAAGCAACAAAGGCAAGTTGCTGAATAGCATAATGTTATTAAAGGCTTCATCAAGACTGATTACTTTTATTTTATTATCAATTTTTGACAACACAACATAGTTTTTTTCGTTGTCGGACACAATTTTGTAGTTCAACAACATGTTCGCCCAATGATTGTTTACTGGGGTCACATTACGTTGATCGAATTGTTGTAAATTGACGTTGTTATTATCGCGATTAAAGACTTGTAAACTTTGGTTTAGCGTTAATATAACTAAAAGATATAACCCGACCAATAAACTTAAACAAAGCAAGATTATTTTGGATGTCCGCATTAGTCAGGGCTCTTAATAGTGAATTATATTGGTTTTTTGACGGGCTATGAATTGAAGTAACCCGTTTATAATGAATTTCTGAGTGTAGAGTATATGTCACCATTTAACAATTGAGTCTGTGGCTTTTTATTCATTTTTTAATGAGCATGGTTGAGGTCGGAAATGTTTTTATTTATGTAAATCAACAATGAGTTAGCCTCAAGTCGAGACCATAACTCAACACTAAGATGGGCCAGCGTTCAGGCTTTAATTAAGATATAAACTTGCTACTCATAATGAGGCATCTATTTAAATCTAAGCCATTGATACACCGTTTTTGTACCATTGCGTTCAAGTGTTCAAAATACTCTCTTTGAAATAAAGTCATTATCTATGTGTAGGCTAATACTTTTTACTGACAAATAAGCATGGCGATAATAATTTTATTTTATAGCGTGTTTTATAGCGTGTTTTATAGCGTGTTTTTTGGCGTGATATAACGCGAACGTTATGCAGTGATTAATCCACCATTAAGGTAAGTTAAACGTTATCACATATTCAGCTTGACCATTCTCGGTTGACGTAAACTCGCCTTGACCAATATATTCTGTCAGATTTTGTGTGCCGGAACCCGCAATAACCGCAAATTGGCTTTGAGCTACGCCTGCGATAAATGTTCCATTATGCTGAAATATGATCCGGCCTGTGATTTCTGGTGTTGTAACCGTTAGCTCCTCTATACCGGTAAATACCGCAGTAGTATCTTGTTGATATGACATTGCATAACGGATCTCCGCCAAGCCGGTGATGTCTCCAGAGTAAGTTTGTTTTATGCTTGCAATCGTTTGTTTCGTGCCATCGTCATGCTCTGCGTATGACGTTTCATTCCATTGGGTGATTTGAAAAACGCCTTTTAAGACAACCTTGGTCATGTTGAGTCCTTTTGAACACGAGCTTTGCTCTATGTTATCGATAAGCTTAAGGTAATCATTGTTTAACAGAAATGTCCAATTTATACCATTCCATGCTAATAAGTGATGATTAAGCGAGAGTGTAAAAGGGCTTAAATAAGGCGCATGAATGCATAGTGGTTCTCTTTCGAAGTCATACAATGCAATGTAAGCCCTTTTTATACTCGCCTGAAAGGAATGCCCCTGCAGTTTTACTTTGCGTTGTCGCTATTTGAAAGGGAACATCCATGACAGCATTGCGATGCCGTAATCAAAAAACGCTGGACGCATTCTGAGTGGTTACTTATTAATGCGGATTGGTAATATAAACAATACTCGACAGATTTTAGTTGAGGCAGTAGGATTAAACAAAATTTGCCAGCAGAGCAATGCAGTAGGATAACGCATGGAACAACGAAAAGTATTATTGGCCGGTGGCAATCTGTTACAGGCTCACACATGGAAAGGGCTACTGGAAACCAGTGGTATTGAAGTTGATCTTAAAGGTGAAGCGCTGATAGGTGGCGTGGGTGGCCTTCCTATCGAAATGCAAACTGTCGAATTATGGGTGATGAACACCCAGTTAGCCGCTGCACAAACGTTACTTGATGCCCTCGAAATAGAACAGCCACAATGGCAATGTGTTCAGTGCCATGAAATAAATGAAGGCAGCTTTGAATTATGCTGGCAGTGCAGCGCGCAAAAGAGTGAAACGCATAACTGAATGTTATAGCCAAGTGGGTGACTGTGATTGGGTATACACTCATAAGCTATATCAATTAACTGATATTAATCCACCCACTATTATTTTAATGAGTGATTAACGAATATTACGTAACATTCACTGAAACAGACAGATAAAATCTATCTAAACACTTGTATAAAATTGTTATTTTCTTAAGCTATTGAATAAACCTTTTTTATGGTTTTGACGTATGTAGGTGCCATTGTATCAAGTGGCGTTATCTTTTTAAGGACTCGTTATGCAAGCCTCTCCTGCATTTGCTCGTTTAGTTGAATCAGTTATGCCCCATGTTACGTTAGTGACTATCGAGCAGTATCAGCAACAAGAACAATGGCAATTAATCGATGTACGTGAAGACAATGAATGGTTGCAGGGGCATTTGCCCAATGCCAAGCATGTAAGTCGCGGTATTATTGAACGAGATATTGAACACCGTTTTCCGGATAAAAATACGCCAGTTTTGCTCTACTGCGTTGCAGGCCAGCGTGCTGCATTGGCAGCTTATAATTTGCAATTGATGGGCTATACCCAAGTTGCTTCTATGGTTGGGGGTTATCGAGCCTGGATCCAACATCAATTCCCTATTGTTCAAGACTGAGATTTAAATGCAATATTTTCCACTGTTTGTTGATACTCAAGGTTTACGTGTGTTGCTTGTTGGCGCGGGCGAGGTGGCAACGAGAAAGCTCGATTTGTTGTCGCGAACAGATGCCATTATTCATGTTATTGCACCTGACGTTGCTAAAGATATTGAGACCTATCATGCAAAGGGGCGTATTACGTTATCACGTCGTGCAGTGACAGATGCCGATATTGCACATGTGGATATCGTGTATTTAGCCACAGCAAATGAACAGCTTAATATGGATTTTGCTGACTTAGCCAATGAACGTGGTATCTGGGTCAATGTGGTCGATAATCCGTCGTATTGTCGCTTTATTACCCCTTCAATTGTCGACCGTGGACGCTTAGTTGTTGCGATTAGCACCGCGGGTGCAGCGCCTGTATTTGCTCGGACTATCCGCTCACGGTTAGAAACCATGCTGCCGTCATCATTGGCCCCATTATTTGATTTTGTTGCAAGTAAACGCGAGGAAGTTCAGCAAACCCTTGCCGACGGTAAAGACCGCCGACTCTTTTGGGAGCGCTTCTTTAACAGCAATCAAGATAAATTCGATAATCTCACTGAACAGCGTTATGCAGATGCTTTTCAAGAGATGAGTCGACAAGGTGAAATTTTATTGTTGACCGAGCACACTCCAGCAAACTTGTTACCGATAGCTGCAATGCCATTATTGCAAAAACTGGATGTGATTTTTAGTGATGAAGCCGTTGATAGCGATACCAATGAGTTGTTGCGCCGAGATGCAAATAGAACCTCTATTCCTAAATTAAGTGAGATTGCGGATCATTATGAGCAAGGCGAGCGTATGCTGATTGTCGCCAGCCCTGAAAAAGTGGCTCAGTTAATTGCTTATTTCCCGATGGCAAAACATTTGCGACCGGGTGCGTTATAACGTTTTAAGCGTGCTCAACTAACACGCCGAGTCTAGTTTGTAGTAGACTCGGCTTTTTTATGCCTATTGAGAGCGTCTAATGGCCGCCAAAGCTACCGTATATAAAGTTGCACTTCAAATTGCTGATATGGATCGTCATTACTATGCTGATCATGCTATTACACTTGCTCAGCACCCTTCAGAAACCGATACGCGGATGATGGTTCGATTATTAGCCTATGCACTAAATGCATCGGAGTCATTAGCGTTTAGCAAAGGGTTATGTGTCGATGACGAAGCCGAATTATGGGATAAAAGTTTAAGCGATGAAATTAACTTGTGGGTTGAGTTTGGCCAGGCTGATGAAAAGTGGTTACGTAAAGCCAGTGGCCGAGCCAAGCAAGTTATTTTGTATACCTATGGCGGGCGCAGTGTGCCTATTTGGTGGCAACAAAACCAACAAGCATTAAGTCGTTATGACAACTTGTCGGTAGTTAACTTTCCTGAAGAAGCCGTTAAGCAACTCGAGGTCTTTGTCACTCGTAATATGGCGCTTCAAGTCAGTATTAGTGAAGGGCAAGTATGGTTTTCTGACAAAGACAACAGCGTCATGATAGAACCTGAAAAGCTTAAGTAATGAGCACTTGGGTTACTCGACCTTTGGTTATTCGCATAAGGCCTACTTTATCCTGAGGGAGTCAGGCAGTTAATATTAACGCTTCCTCTCGCGTTAAGGCTCAAACATTATTTAATCAAACACAGCGATGTCTCATCGCTGTGTTAACTCTGCACTATTTATCATATTAATTGGTTATCACATTAGATTGGTTATCACATCATATTAGTTATCAGGTTAGTTAGCAGATTAATTAGCATATGAGCTAGGCATTTATCTCACCAAAAACATTCGCTTTTTAAACATCAAGATAAGCTTTTAATGATAAGCGCCTTTTAATGCGACTACTTTAATGCCGCTAAGCGCCTAGCACATTGCATATCATTACAATGTGAATTTAACCTTAATTTACTAATTATGAATAAAGTTTAATCCAAAGGGTATTGTACTAATAAAATCGCAGGCAGATAATCAAAACATGTTTCAAACAATATGTTTATCTTATCCGTTTGATTAACAATGATTTTGTTATTCTGCGGTGGCAGTTGATTAAGGATGTTATTGTGAAAAAATTAGCATTATACCCAGTAGAGAAAATCGACGAGTTAACCTCTCCAGAAGCACACGAAGATATCTCAATCCTTTCTTCTGCTGTCAATATCTTCACTGACTTTAAGAAAGTGACCCCGTTAGTGATTGAATCTAATGCATCTGCTGTAGAAGTTGAAAGCTTGATGCAAAAGTCTCATGTACGTCTTAAATTAGTGGTTAATCATAAAAATGAATTTATTGGCTTGATAAGCTTTGAATCGTTACACAACCAAGAGATTTTAAAACGCGTCGCTGAAGGCCATCAACGTGAACAACTTAAAGTCACAGACTTTATGATTGCCAAAGATCAGTTAAAAGCTATCGATTATGACGACTTAAGCTATGCCAGAATTGGCGACGTAATTGAAACGTTAAAGTCAGCGGGCCAGCAGCATTGTTTAGTGTTAGATAGAAAAAATCATGCTATTCGTGGTGTGCTATCAGCTAATGATATTGCTCGCAGATTAAAATTAGCGGTCGATGTCAGTACTCCCAATTCATTTGCAGCGATTTTTGATGTGATCAGTAAAATTCAACAGCCTGCGGTATTAAATACATTACAACCACACTTTTAATATTTTACGCATTGTTGAACAAAAAAATAGCCACATAATGTGGCTATTTTTAATTCAACAAAGACTGTTACTGAAAGCTTAAAGTCCAAGTATCAATATAACCCGTATCTCTGTTAGCGTTATCAACCGCTTTCAGTGTCCATACACCGCTCGACTCAACGCCTGTCATGTTTGCGCTGTACGTTTGGGTAATATTGTCGGTTCCGCCACCGGTATTGTTATGTAACACAACGCTTTGGCCTGTTGGGCTAATCAGTTGGATTTTTAAATCGCCAATATAGGTGTGGATCACACCTAACGACACCGATACCGTTCCAGAGTTGCCCGTACGGCTTACCGTGATAGGGCTAGTGATCCCCGTGGTGTTGTTATCTGGAATGGTATAGTTGTTGGTATTGGTGTAAATCGCTGGACCACCCGTTCCGCTGCCAGAACTTGCCGCAGTATAATTAGCCACTAAGCTTACGCCGCTAAAGGCACTGTAACCTTGTACCATCACGTAATAGGTACCTGATTGCGCCGTAGCAATAGGGCAAGACTCTGCATTACCGCTTTTCCACGGACGACAGTCGTAACTGCTCGTGGTTGGCGAAGCGCCATACTGCACATACATGTCAGCATCACCCGTACCACCACTCATGGTAAAGCTTAGATTTGTTGCCCCTGCTGGTACATCAAGCGAATAATAAAGTTCATCATTTTTTGCCCCAGCTAAACCGGTTTTAACTACCCCTTTTTCAAGCTCGTTATCACCTGAGCCGGTACCAGGATCGGTTGGGCCAGTACATGATTCATCTAGATAAGCTTTTGCAGCAGTAGCATTGACCATACCAAAGCCAGTTTTGTTGTCGCGGCCTGCGACATTTAAGTCATCTGCCGTTGCATTTAGTGCTGCACGGATCTGAGTCGCACTACATTCTGGGTGGTAACTCCACACTAATGTTGCGACGCCCGACACATGCGGTGTCGCCATTGACGTGCCGTTATAGTATTCATAATCTTGATTGCCCAAGTTTGAAACCGTAGCCGATTGGCCAATTTTGGCTCGTAGCGCTAAACCTGTTGCACGGTCAACAGACATAGATGGCACTGTAATTTCACTGTTTGCATCAACCAAAAAGGGATTCTGTAAGCCAGGCAATGCGGTGTTACTGTAAACAATAATGCCTTTTGCACCTGCGGTTTTACACGCTTTAACGGCGTTGATTTCTGGGTAGCTAGCGCCTTGATTACCTACACGCTCCACCAAACAAATTTTATTACTCATGCTGCCACAATTAAAGCTTGTGCCATTGACGCTACACTCTGCCAATGTCGCAGTAGCGCTTGCGTTAATGGGTGCTGACGCATAGCTACTGCCAGATGGCGTTAAGCGGTTATGCGGAACAACACCATTATTAAAGTAAGATTGGCCAGCAATAGTGATATCTGCAGTGCGGCCTTCGCCGACAGTCACCGTTGATAAAATCGCTTCACCCGGGCCAGAAATCTCAACTTGGTCGGTGTATTGTGAAAATGCAGCATGGTCGCGATTGCTGTCTACCGCAGCAACAGACATCACGCTGTCATACGATGCAGGGTAACTGTAACTGCTGTCACCGGCGTTACCTGCAGCAGCAATCAATAATACGCCATTATTGAAATGGGCATTTAATGCATTACGCTCGGTGGTGGTTGAGCCGCTGCCGCCCAAACTCATTGTGACTACATCCGCGCCACCTGAATTAACACAGGTATCAACTGCCGCAACAAGCGATGAAGAATAACCCCATCCCGCTTCGTTAAACACCTTAACTACATGAATATTGGCATTTTGGTTTGGCATAACACCCACCACGCCTTCATTGTTGGCAATCGCCGCTATGGTGCCCGCAACATGCGTACCGTGCGCATTATTATTGCCTGGCTGATACCAGTTGCCGGTACCTGAGTTATTGGTCCCCGTGACATTATTACCGCTTAGGTCGTTGTGACTGCGATCGTAACCCGAATCAATAATACAAATGGTACGGTTTCCTGCTTGGCTGTCACTCAATACTGTCGCGCCGACATAAGTTTGCCCCCACGGGGTGGTTTCGGCTAATAAGCGACGCGGTAAATCTTCTTCTACGTATTCGACATCTTGACGCAGACGCAATGCTCTAATAGACGTGCTGTCGAGCTTGGTTGAATAACTATTGCTTCGACCTATTCGTTTCATTTCTCGTGCTTTAACACTGTTAAGCGCTCTTAGCTGGCTGAAGACTTCATTGGTACGAGGTTGATAGTCCATACTACTGGTATCAGTGACATCGTTAGCGCTTTGGCTAAGTGCAATATCACTCATCACTTGCGCTGCATTGTCGTTTCTAAATTTAACGATATAACGCTTAGGCAAAGGGGGCTGTTGTTCAATCTGTTGATTTGTTAAAGAAAGGGTTAACGGGCTTGGTGCGGCATTGACTTGAGTTGAGATGGCTAACGCCAATGCTGTCATGCTAAGCACAACAGCCTTATGTTGATTTTTTTTCATTTTATCTTCCATGTTATCAGGGTTAAATATTGTCTTTCTAATTATGTTTTATCGATAAGCTATGTTTGCTTAACAGAATAAAATGTAATCAAAAATTAACCTATTGTAAATAAAATGTTAACAAAATATCTTTTTGAACAAGTGTTCTAACATGCTGATTTTGAATTTTTATTAGTTTTTATTGAATTAGTATTCTCTTGTGGAGTGAGGTTGTTGCGTGGTTTTACTGCATTTGTAGCGGGTTGTGTTCGATGAAAGCGCTTAACTAAAAAGTTGGATTATGTGACACTTATTCGTGTATTTTTATTTGGCATCAGCTAGTCAGTCAGAAGGTCATCATTAAGAGAATAAAACATGACGAGTTGCATCGCTTTAGTATCGACATTCGATTGTGAGGCTATCATGTAGAAATATATGGCCCTAATGTGATTAAGGCCATAAATGATTATTGTGCAGACATTAATGAGTCAATTCCACCCGCATTGTATGTGGCGGTATAACCTTGATCGACTAATGCACTTTGAGCAATACCGCTGCGGCGACCACTGCGGCAATACAATACGACTTCAGTATCTTTGGCGAGGTTGAGTTTTCCGAGCTCTGTCACAATATTTTCAAATGGAATATTAATCGCCCCTTTCACATGACCCGCTGCAAATTCTTCAGGGGTGCGCACATCGATTAACGTTGCGCTATTATTAATTTTTTGCCATGCCACATTGGGTTGTTGCTCTACTGCCAACGCCGGTGTTGCACACCACGCCGACACCATAAACAATGCTGCCAATATTGGTTTTATTGTGATTAGAATAGATTTTTTCAACACAAGATTCCTTATTGTTAACCTTTGCAGAGGTTATTTGTTTAAGGCTATTTGCGCTGCAGTTTTAATCCCTAATTTCTTCATGATCATCGCTGCAGGGCAAAAACCTGTAAATGCACTTTGGAATAGGTTAGCGCCAACAAACACAGTAAGCCAGATAAAATGTTGGCTAACGGTTGCCATAAGCACTAAAGACAACAAAATCATAAAGCCAGCAAAGGCCATAATACTTCTTTCTAACGACATCGAGAGCTCCTTTGGGCTTAATGCCCAATAACAAAATAACTACTGAGTAATTTTTGCTGCCATTTTTGATTTCATCACTGAAAAATACAGTATTGGGATCACAATTAGCGTCAAAATTGTTGAGATAAAAATTCCGAAAATTAAGCTTATCGCTAACCCATTAAAAATAGGGTCGTCGATAATAAATAGGGCACCAATAATGGCCGCCATCGCGGTTAACATAATCGGTTTGGCTCTGACAGCGCCAGAGTGAATGACAGCCTGCTCTAATGGCACGCCGGCAGCCGTTTGCTGGTTAATAAAATCGACCAGCAATATCGAGTTCCTAACAATAATCCCGGCAAGAGCAATCATGCCAATCATTGACGGTGCGGTAAATTGCGCCCCTAATAATGCATGGCCCGGCATAACACCAATAATGGTTAATGGAATAGGGGCCATAATCACTAAGGGGACGACATAAGACTTAAATTGTCCGACGACCAGTAAGTAAATCGCAATCATACCAACGGCATAAGCAATGCCCATGTCTCTAAAGGTTTCGTAGGTTATTTTCCATTCGCCATCCCATAAAATGGCCACATCAGTTAAGCCATCTGGCTGGTTAACTAAATGTTGTTCAATAGGGTAATTAAGCTCGCCTTGTTCTGTTTCATGGTTAATTTGGCTCACCATGTCAAACATCCCATACAATGGACTACCCGTAGGGCCAGCCATATCAGCAATAACCATAATCATCGGGACCATGTTTTTGTGAACAATAGGTGCATCAATGGTGCGTTGTTTAACTGTAACCAGTTCGGTAAGGGCAATTTGAGCGCCGTTTTGACTTGCCACCCGCAATTGCAATACTTGCTGTAAATTCACTTTTGCAGCTTCATCGACTTGTAAGCGAATTGGCGTAGGGTGCTTACGTTCAGGGATGTGCAAATAACTGGCGTCATTGCCATTAACTGCACTGTTAATCGCATCGATAATGCTGCTGTAAGACACGCCAAGTAAACGCGCTTTACTGCGGTCTATAACGACTTGCCATTGCTGTTGTTGAGCGGGTAAGAAGATGTCCATATCGACAACATAATCAGTATTTTTAAACCGCTGTAATAAGTCATTGGCGGCTTGCTCTCGTAATTGTGTTGTTGGAGCATACACTTCCGCCACAATGGGTGACCACACCGGTGGTCCAGGGGGCACTTCAACAATTTTTACGTTGGCGTTATATTGCAAGGCAATACGTTGTAAGGGTTCACGTACTGATGATGCAATAGTGTGACTGTCGCGATCGCGGTGCTTTTTATCCACCAAATTGACTTGAATATCGCCTAGTTCTTGGCTGCTGCGTAAAAAGTAATGTCTTACCAA
Source organism: Shewanella sp. MF05956 (assembly GCF_059758055.1). Taxonomy (NCBI): domain Bacteria; kingdom Pseudomonadati; phylum Pseudomonadota; class Gammaproteobacteria; order Alteromonadales; family Shewanellaceae; genus Shewanella; species Shewanella sp. MF05956. The sequence continues at coordinate 29,536 of NZ_JCAYNV010000020.1, forward strand.
ACCGTTAAAATTCATCGGTGCATGAGTACCAGCGTAAAGCTGAATGTGCTCAATTTCTTCAACGGTTGTCAGGTATTGACTTAACTCTTGCAGTACACGCTGAGTTTGCTCAACTGGCGTGCCCTCAGGCATATCAACCATTACTTGAAACTCAGACTTATTATCAAACGGCAGCATTTTGAGCACTACCGCTTGAAATACCGGTAACGCCACGGCAAATGCAATAAGCAACGTGATAACAAGCATTAATCCTTTACGGGATTTAGAGGCATGTTCACCGATTAAAAATGGACTCATTAACGTTGTAAAAAAGCGGGTGAGTGCCGTTTCTTGCTCGGTATTATGATCATCATTGCTGTGATGTTTATGTGGTTTGAGCAAGTGACTGCTTAACCAGGGGGTCATGATAAAAGCAATTAACAATGATATCAGCATACCCATACTGGCATTAATAGGAATCGGGCTCATGTAAGGCCCCATCAAGCCTGACACGAACGCCATCGGCAGTAACGCCGCGATAACAGTGAACGTTGCTAGAATAGTGGGGCCACCCACTTCATCGACAGCATGCGGAATAAGCTCGCTGATGGATTTATTACTGAGTGCCATATGACGGTGGATATTCTCAACCACCACAATGGCATCATCGACCAAAATCCCGATGGAAAAGATAAGCGCAAATAACGAGATGCGATTTAAGGTAAATCCCCACGCCCACGAGGCAAACAAAGTGATCGCGAGGGTAATGATAATTGCAATACCCACTACCGCGGACTCGCGAACTCCCATAGTGAACAGCACTAATAGCACTACAGCAGAAGTCGCAAATATCAGTTTAAAAATAAGCGTGTTGGACTTGTCACCGGCGGTTTGGCCGTAATTACGTGAGATAGCCACCTCAACATTATCAGGGATCAGCACATTATTGACCGCCTCAACTTTGGCCAACACTGCATTGGCAATATCGACGGCATTTTGGCCAGCTTGTTTACCTATGGCAATGGTTACTGCGGGGTAACTGCCTTGTTGATTAACATGCCATACACTTTGTTTAGGAATGTCGCTTTGTAATTGAATGTCGGCAACATCTGCCAAATACACTACGCCAGCAGCGCCCGTTGTGGTGGCTTGATTGACCTTGATTAATAAATTCTTTACATCATCGATATTGCGTAAAAACTCGCCGGTTTGCAGTTTGATTTCTTGATTGTATTGCGTGAGTGACCCTAATGCAGACGTCTGATTATTGTCTTGTAACGCGCTGCTGATGTCGGTAAATGTGATGCCATAACTGTTCATCTTGATGGGGTCTAAGCGCACATTTAACACCAACTCATGTTGGCCCTGGCTGTATATCTCGCGGGTGCCAGGGATCCGTTTAAGCTCCGTTTCTACCACAGAGGCTACCGAGGTTAGCTGCTCCGCTGTCATGTTAGGGTCTTTCGACCATAAAGTGAGTCCGACAATCGGCACATCATCGATACCACGAGGCTTGATGAGCGGTTCACCAATTCCGGCAGCATAATTAAATTTATCACTATTGGAATATAACTGGTTGTAGAGGTTAACCACGGCTTCATCTCGCGGTACACCGACATCAAAAATCGCAATAATTAATGCCCCGTCAGGTTGCGAAAATGAGTACAGGGTATCAATGCCTTTAATTTCTGAAATAATCTGTTCAGCCGGAAGGGTAACTTGGTTTTCAACTTCGGTTGGCGTAGCGCCAGGATAAGGGATGAATACATCGGCAAAGGTCACATCGATTTGCGGCTCTTCTTCCTTAGGGGTAATGATGACGGCAAAAATACCTAACAATAACCCCAATATGGCTAATAAAGGCGTTATTGCACTGTGTTGAAACGCACTGGCGATTTTGCCTGAGATGCCTAAACGAGATGAGCGCTCTGAAGGTGACATAAATTACTCCTTCACCTTGGTGACATTGGCATTAATTAAGTATTGTGCCGCGTCGATGATGATCTCATCCGATGGCATCAAACCCGATAACACTTCAGCTTGTTGTTTGGCGCTATCCATAAACCCTAATCGTACTTGGCTGAGTACAATTTTGTCACCGTTTTTACGGTATACAGAGGTGAGATCACCTACCTGATGAATCGCAGACATTGGCACCATTAAGCTTGGTTGACTCGTTTGCTCAAACAATACTTTTACCCATTGCCCAACAAGGTGGTCGGTGTCGTTTGGGTTAATAAAATTGACGCGTACAGCATGGCTGTGAGTGATCGGGTCGGCAAAGTTAAATGGATTGATATCGTTCGCCTCAATGACCTTGCCGTTAGCTAATTGAATGCGGATATTCTCAAGTTGTTGAATGCTGGGTAAATCTTGCTGTGATACTTGAAACACCACTCTAAGATGTTGAGTGTCGTAACCAGAAAACAGTGCCTGACCGTATGAAATGGTTTCGCCTTGTTCGACAAAACGCTGGGTAACACGGCCACTAAAAGGCGCACTGACAATCGTGTAATTTAAGCTTTCGTTGGCTTTAACAAGCTGAGCTTTAGCACTGCTTACTGCTTGTGCGGATGATTTTGCTTTTGCTGTTGCTTCATCCATCGCCCCTTTTGATATGGCACCTTTGGGAAATAATTCTTTATAACGCGTGTACTGTGCTTGAGCTTCACTGTTTACGGCTTCGGCTTTTGCGAGCTCCGCTTCAGCGCCTGCCAGTCCTGCACCCTGTTCTTTATTGGTAATTTCAAGTAATGCAGCGCCTTGGGGTACCAAATCATTCACATCGTAATGAATATTAATAATTCGACCAGAGGTTTGTGCTGATACCGTAGCCGCTTTAACTGCTTCTACTTTTGCGTCAAATACGCGTGGCTGTGCATGAGTAGAATATTGTATTGTCAGCGTATCAAATGCTTCAGATGCCGCAAATATCGGAAAAGAAATCGCAGTGCATAGTGCACCAATAAGAGAGAATGACGTGAGTAAGCGAGACATAATGGTAGCACCTATATAAAGTCTATAAGAAAATTCTAATGGACTTTGGTTTTTTACGCAATAGGTGTATTAGAAAAATTTATATATTAGTCCTAATAGATATAAAAAACCGCCAATTAAAGGCGGTTTAGTTGGATAGATCAGAAGTGGTAAACCCTATTAGTGTTTACCACTGCTGCATGTTAGGCATTTAACATGCCGACAGGCTTAAAAACTGTAGTTGTACTGCACTGAGTAATACGCCGCATTTGAGCGAGTTTGTGCTGAAATCTCGCTGTCTAATCCCGGTGCCATAGGCAGGATGGCACTGTTTTCTAATACGGTAACATCTTCACCGCGAACAAATGCAATGCCAAAATCAATGCTAGATTTATTGGTTAAATCATAGCTAACGCCAGCGGTATACCAGGTGCGATCAGAATCTGGGATTGACAATGATGAGTGCTGATCAACAACACCTTCATCTGAGGCGATACCTGCACGTAATGTCCAATCTTCTGTAAGATTGTAGGTCGCGCCTAAACTTAAGAACCACGAGTCTTTCCAGTGGTATTCTTTTAAGTCAGTTTGCGAAACACCGTTGTCGCCGTCGATCACTTCGATGCGGTCAAACTTGCTCCAGTTAGTCCATTGTGCGGTGTAATGCACTGCAAAATCATTGGTTAGCTGGTGGAAACCAGCAAACTGAGCAATATCAGCAATTGGGATATCAATTTCGTTATATTCTGAATAAGCATAATTAACATCACCCTTAGCGGTTAATGTTGGGCTTAAACGGTAGCTTAGGCCAAAACGATTATTTTCATTCATTTCATATACCACACCAGCAATACCGCCTAACGCCCAGCCATCGGCTTCAACGTCAACAATACTGCCTATTTGTGGGTTTTCTGTGGTACGAGTCAATGTTCCGCTGCCATATACGGCATCAAGGCCTAAACCTAAGCTCCACTGCTCGTTTATACGGTATGACACACTAGTGTTTAAGTTAATCGTAACCACTTCGGTGTTACCCAGTAAGTCTACCGGTGTTGGTAATGGCACAGCATTACCGCCAACGGTTGGCGTTCTGTCTGCTAATGCAGTTAAATCTGTACCTGTACCATAGTTACTAAATGCAGCGACACCAAAGGCCCATTTATCATCAATTGGGTTAATATAATAAAAATTAGGAATGACTTTTGAGTCTGCAGCATCGTGCTCGCTGCCATAGTCAACAGCCTGGCCGCCGTATGAGCCCGTTACATCAGACACAGACACATCGATATCGGCGTACACAGCACCTAAAGATAATGAGGTGTTATCAAATAATGCCATTGCTGCTGGGTTACGTGATAACACTGAGGCATTGTCGGCAATAACTGCATCGCCGGCCATTGCACGGCCAATGCCTGTTGCTGATTGGCTATTAAGTTGAAAGCCTGCTGCAGAAGCTTGAGTGCTAGCAAGTAATACTGCTGTAGCAAGAAGAGTCTTGTTGAACTTATTCATTATTATTTCCCATTTATTATTACTGTGACGAACAAGAATTAACTTGTTGGACCACTCACAGCGTAAAGTCTGGTGCATCTTAGGTAAGTGGTATGCCACTAACAACTCCGACCAGATGTTAGTTGTTGTTAATATTAAGTTAATTATGCTTTGTGACTGTGTCCTAGGTGTTTGATAGCATGGCAGTATATGTAAATACGCTTTACTCACATTTTTAAGAAATACATTAATTAAAAAACATTCATTTGTACAAAATGTAATATAAACGTTAAAAAACAAGAGGGTAAATAAGTTGGTGGGAAAGGAAACACAACCTCAGGGCGAGATTGTGTTTCCCAAGTTCGATTGTGTTATCCAAATGCGAATGGTGGATTAGGCGCTAATGATTAATTAAGCGCAAAATCGATAGCAAATTATGATTTTAACGCAGCATTAAAGTTATCAAAATCGGCCATTGTTTTAGGGGCAGGCGGTGACAGTTTACTCACCACAATGCCAACTAATGTGGCTAACAAAAAGCCCGGAACGATTTCATATAAATCGAATAAACCGCCAGTAAGCTGTTTCCATACCACCACGGTAATCGCTCCAACAAGAATGGTTAATATTGCACCATTACGGCTATAGCCACGCCAAAACAATGACATTAAGACCACCGGCCCAAATGCTGCACCAAAGCCTGCCCAAGCGTAGCTCACTAACCCTAGCACACTGCTGTCAGGGTTTAAGGCCACAATGCCAGCCACTAAGGCAATGGCGATAACACCAAAGCGTCCTACCAGCATCAGCTCTTTGTCACTGGCTTTAGGGCGTAACCATTTAAGGTAAAAATCTTCGGTAATCACACTCGAGCAAACCAGCAGTTGCGAGTCGATCGTGCTCATAATAGCCGATAAAATGGCGGCAATCAGTAAGCCACCAATCCATGGGTTAAAGGCAACATGTGCTAAGTTAATGAAAACCGTTTCTGCGTTTTCTAATGGCTCAGCGGCAAAGTACAAACTGCCAGCTATCCCAGTGGCCAAGGCGCCAACTAACGATAACATCATCCAGCTCATGGCAATACGACGAGACAGCACTAAATCTTTTGGATCGCCAATGGCCATAAAACGCGACAAAATATGCGGTTGACCAAAATAACCCAAGCCCCAAGCCAATAAAGACACTAAACCTAAAACCGTGGTGTTGTCGTTAATAAATGACAACATCTCAGGGTCTATTTGTTCAAAACCAACTTGTGTATCGGGCTGACTAAATATGGCTACGGGGACAATAATCAAGGCCAATAACATTAAACAACCTTGGAAAAAATCAGTCCAACTTACGGCAAAAAAACCACCAACAAATGTGTATGACACAATAATGAACGAGCCAATAATCAATGCGACGGTATAATCGAGACCGAAAACTTTTTCAAACAATATTGCGCCACCTACCATGCCTGAAGATGCATAAAATGTGAAAAACACTAAAATGGTCACAGCAGACACTAATCTTAATAAACCATGACTGTCGTTAAAACGATTTTCGAAAAAGTCTGGCAATGTGAGGGCGTTATCTGCCATTTGGGTGTAAATACGTAAGCGCTTGGCGACAAATAACCAGTTTAGCCATGCACCAAAAATCAATCCAAAGCCAATCCATGCTTCGCCTAAACCGCTGAGATAGACCGCGCCAGGTAAGCCTAATAATAGCCAGCCTGACATGTCTGAAGCACCCACACTCAGTGCTGTTACGGCCGGGCCCATTTTCCTGCCGCCAAGTATATAGTCGTCTACCGTGTCTGTTTTACGATAAGCCCAGTAGCCTATGCCCATCATTAGTATTAAATATCCAACAAATGTAATGATGATTGGTGTTTGAATTTCCATATATCGTCCAGAGAGTTATTTTTATGGCCGCAATCCTAGCAGAAGTTTGATCTTGTTCACACTTTGATTTTTTCATGAACAAAAAAAATCCGCTATTCAATGGAGTAGCGGATTTTTAGTGATACAACTTCAGTGTTAAATAAAGGTGTTTTCGACTTCTTTTTTGACAAAATCTAAGTCAGATGCAGGCTCGCCAACAAGAACCATATAGGCATTTGCTGTTTGAAAGCTTTGTCCTTTGTATTGATTGTCTGCAAAGGCTTCTTCTAACACCATGCGACTTTCAGCAGGCACAATAAATAAAGTGACTTTATTACCTAATTCATCAGCCATCACCAAGTGCAGTGATTTTACCCCTTGGAAATCACAATATGAGGTGTAAAACACTCGTCCCGGTTGTTTGATGAATTTAGAGTCGCTCAGACCTTTTAGGCTAGCCAGTTTAAAATTAACATCATTAAAGCCTATGTCTTGTTCCATCACTAATGCTTTAGTTTCATGGTGAACGTGTGCTAATGAGTTCTCAGATAAATTCACTGGGGTAAACCGTAACATGCTAAAACTGACGCCCACGACAAAAGCAACCGATGCTGCCATGGCCATCATATATCGGCCACGCTTTTTGGTCTGTTGGTGTTGGCTTAATTGCTGTCGCAATAATAATTTATCAGCCAGTCCTTCAGGTACATCAATTGCCAATGCCTGAGTCAATTTTTGGTCAAATGCTTTTAGGTCTTTGACAAACTTAGCATCGTCTTCATTTTCAGCAAGGTGCGCTAAAAACTCGTCGGATTGATTGTTTGGATCGCCATATGCTTGACGACGAAATTGTAGATCATCCATTTGATTGACCTCTTACCTCTGGTGCTTCTAATGCTTCTTTTAATTGGTTTCTAGCTCTGAATAGGCGCGTCATGACCGTATTGCGGTTCAATTCGAGCATATCGGCAATTTCATCGCCACTAAATCCACCAATCAGTTGCAATAACAAAGGTTCTCGGTATTCGATATCGAGCTTACCTATTTGGCGACGAAGCCAATATTGTTCTGTTTGATCTTCATTACTTGACGAAAAAACATCTTCAAGTAACTCTTGTTCAACATCACTATAGTCAAATTGTTTGCGCTCAAAACGTCTGGCATTTTCCCGTCGTAAAATGGTAATGAGCCAGGCTTTTGCGGCTTTATCATCTTTTAAAGAATCCAAAGCACGCCACGCTCGTAAGAACGTTTCTTGAGTGATATCTTCTGCAACATGTTTATCTCCGCATAGCCAAAAAGCGTAACGGAAAATGTCGGTGTGAAGTGCCCTGACAAGGCTATCGTATCGTCGTTGTTTTGTTACCATGTCAGATAAGACCGCGACATCTGTCTTTTTCTTTCGTAGGGATCCAAACATTTTTTAACTTTTTTTAGTTAAACATGTCCAGTAGCTTAAAAAGCCCGAGCGGCAATAGCAAGATAAATCACCTCAGCACCATCGTTCATGCTTTACTTAGCCGTTACTGGACACTGAGGTGAAAGACTAAGCCATTAAGGATTTAGGTCTGCGATGAGGGATGTTGATTTGGAATGAGGCTGCTCTTTATACGCCAAAATAGCATCCATCAATGATTTTTTATCCATCGCTTGAGGCTGACGGCTGTATTTGTCTGCTTGCAATTTATTAATGGCAAGGGCTAAAGCCGGTGATAATTCGCTGATTTGGCTTAAGGTCATGGCTGAACCACAACGTTCGCTAAAATAGGCTTGTACTGCAGTAATGGCCGCGCTGCTGTCATTTCTGTCACATGCATGAATAATCGCATTTAGCCCTGTGGTGGCTGTTTTTCGTGGTGTATTCACTTTTTTTGGGCTTTCATCTTGGTTGAACAAGTAACTTGCCGCCACCGCTCTGCGCCATAACACGAGAGTGATTAACCACAGCACCGCAAACACAGCACTGACGATTGGCCAGTATTCACTATTTGTTGTTGGAGTGAAACTATCTGCTGCGGGAATATCGGTAGTGGTTGCGCTACTGCCAATCACTGTGATGGTGCGTTGTGGCAAGGTGGCAAACTGTTGCTTTTTAAGGTGTGGGTTCCACCATGGCACGCGAATTTCAGGTAGGACATACGTGCCAGGTTTTGTTGGCACTATGGCGGTCGTCAGGCTGTATTGCGACACCACTTGATTGTCGCGCACAAAAGTTTGTCTAAGCGGTTTTTCTGGGTATGCTTTTAATCCTTCCGCTAGCGGGATATCAATATCGGGCAGGCTAGTGTCGTCAGTATTAGAGGCAATAAGGCTAATGGTACGGGTAATTGGGCTACCGACCTCAAATTCGGTGACATCTTCTGGCCAGGTTTCTTTTAACATGGCGATGTCGCTCACCAACCATTTACCTTGATAACTGGGTGGTGTTGAGTTGATTTGAATCACTTCACGCTCGGCTTCTGTTTGCATCGGTCTGCTTTCATTAAAGCCAAACATGCCACCACGACGCTGTGCTTCAACTAAGACATCACCGGAAAAACTTGCGCCATTGATGACAAGCTCGCCAGGCAGATCGGCAATAATGCCGTAGGTGCGCTCAATGACTCTAAAGCGACGTCCGTCGAGTATTTCACTGCCGTCTTTGTCTTCGCCAATTTGTTTAATTTGAGCGCCTTCAACGGCGGGGGCACTTAATACGCCGCGCTGTAGCTCTACTGCCAGATATAATTTAACTTTGTATGTAATTAATTGGCCCACATACGCTTCAGAAGCATTGGTTTGTACTTTAATGAAGACATTTTGTACTTCATCTGCTGATGCGCCCGATGGCATCACTTTCAAGGCAATGGGTGTTGAGCTGACATCTTTGATATTAAATGCTGGGATGATGACAGTCCCGGTGGTTTTTGGCGACAATAAGACTTGCCAGCGGGTTTCGCGCGTGGTGTCAAAGTTAACCATTTTCGTGCTGCGACCGACGCTGGTTCTACCCACAATAAAATCATCAAGTAAGACGGATGTGTCGAGTGCACCGGCATTGATATCGTCATCGGCCACGATATCCAATACAAAGTATTCACCTTCAGCCACGGGATTTCTATCTACGGTGGCTTGCACTTGGCTAAGTGCAAAAGCGGGTGAAGCAATAATAAATAGCAATAGGCTAAATAGAGTTCTGATTACCACTGTTCATTATCCTTTGACGGTTGACTATTTTGACGACGCTTTTGATATTCAAGCTGCATTTTGTTGCGAATGAGCACTTGTGGATCTTCGTTTATGGCTCGTAATGCCCGTTGCATATCTGCAGGTAAATCATTTGGATTCACTTGCGATGCTGAAATCACTTCAGAAGATGTTTCTGATGGTTTTTCTGTCGGTGCTTGTGGCGCTGCGTTCGCACTTATTTGCTGCTGTTGCTGGTTAGCTTGCTCTTCGGCGGCTTCTGTTGCAGCTTGCATGCTGGCTTCGTTACTTAATGGTTCACTGTCGCTAGGCTGTTGGCCTGTTTGTTGTGACTGTGGATCATTTTGCCCGCTGTCTGCAGCAGATTGCTCATCTGACGCTGGGTTATTGTCATTAGGCTGTTGCTCTTTATCCGCTTGTTGTTCAGAGCCTGATTGTTGCTGGCTATCTTGCTGTGAATCATCTGAAGCATTATTTTGTGGGTCATTGTTTTGTTGATCACTGTTTTGTGATTGATTGCTTTGTGAGTCATTAGCCTGCTCACTCGCATCATCTTGCGACGATTGCTGTTGTTGATTGTCAGCATCGCTTTGTTGATTCTTTTCTGATTGCTGCCCATCTTGTTGATCGCCGGCCTCATCAGATTGTGATTGCTCAGACGATGATGAATTATCTTGGTTAGATTGATCTGAGTTTGAATCGTTTGATTGCTCACCCTCGCCAGATTGATCTTGATTTGACGATTGTTCTTGTTCTTGTTTTTGTTGGTCAAGCAGCTGCTTTGCTAACTCAAGGTTTTTCTGTGCTTCACTAAACGGCGATTGTAATTCAATAGCTTGTTGATAACGATTAATGGCTTCTTGATAGTCGTTAAGCTGCATCAGCGCATTACCCTGATTATATAAACTATTGGCGCTGCTATCTTGCTCAAAACCTTCAAGAGCTTGCTGATAATCACCGGCTTTGTAATGAGCCGATGCCTGCCATAGAGGGTCTTTAAAGGTGTCAGCCGCTTGGGTGAAGTCGCCTTGTTCAAACGCCGATTGTGCTTGTTGATCTTGAGTCTGCCATAAATCTTGCCAAAGCGATGCGTGAGCAGGTTGGCTATTGATAGCCGTTAACCCCATTAGGCTGCCAAGTAAAAAAGCGGGATTTAATAGAAGTGTCAATAATCCCTGGCGAAAACTGATGAGCATAGGTAATACCAATAACATTGCGAGGTAAGGTCCTAAATCTTGCCAAGATTCACCGGCAAGTTCTGTTTCGGTGGCATCACCATCAATGGCTAACCAGTCGGTGAGCGTGTTGATATCGCTGCCGTCGGTTTGTGCGGGCACTAAAATCCCTTGGTGTTGTTGAGCTAACTTTTGCAATAAACCGTAATCTGTTTTAGCCACCACCACTTCATTGCTGTTGTCGCGCAGTAATTGGCCATCACCTAAACTAATTGGCGCACCTTGTTTACTTCCAAATGCCATAATGGATAAGCGGTAGCGGCTATTTTTTAATGCTTTAGCGGCTTGATTGAATTGGGCATCTGACACTCCGTCGGTCATTAAAATAATATCACCACGTACATGTCCGCCTTGTGCCAGTAGATTTTCGGCAAGTGTCAGTGCTGAAGAGAGGTTAGATCCTTTTGTCGGCATAATCTCTGGTGATAGTGTCGGTAATAAATTAAGAATGGTTGCCGTGTCGAGGGTTAAAGGGCTGATGGTATATGCATCACCAGCGTAGGCAATAAGGCCGGTTTCACCTTCTTTTAACTCTGCTAATAAGTCAGTGGCTCTAAAGCGCGCATAGGACAAACGATTGGGACTTAAATCGGTGGCGTACATCGATAATGACATGTCCATGATCAACACTCGGCCTTGCTCTGTCGCAAATACGGGTAAGTTTTGTTTATTAACAGCAGGTCCCGCTAAGGCAATAACCGCGATAATCCAGCATGCGATTAACAACCATTTAGGCTGGCTTTTATTGTCTGTACCTTGCGTAATTAGCAGCTGACTTAGATGAGGCGCGATATATTGCTTCCACGCCGACTGCTGGCTGTGTCTGCGCCAAAACAATAAGCTGACTAAGGCTACTGGGAGTAGGGCAAACAGCCACTCGGGTCGAATAAAATGCAACATAATCAGTTTGTCTCCTTGGTTTTAGGAGTAAAAACCGTTGGCCATTGCTGTTGTAACACAATGAATAAACTGATGAGCAATGACAATAATAAAGGCCAATAGAACAATTCACTTTTAGGGCGATAACTTAGTTGGTCGCGACTGACCGGTTCTAGTTTATCGATTTGTTGATAAATGCTGTTTAACTCTTCACTGTTGCGGGCTCTGAAATAATAACCATTGGTCATTTCGGCTAATTTTTTCAATTGCGTTTCATCTAAATCCATTGAGGGGTTAATACGCTCTTTACCAAAGATAGTGCGGCGTTCAAGTACTTCTGCACCGACACCAATAGTGTAAATGGTGATGTTACGCTTAGCTGCAATTTGTGCTGCCACTTCAGGTTCAATATTACCGGCGTTGTTTGAGCCATCGGTTAATAAAATTAATACGCGGTTACTCTCGTCGACTTGATCGAAGCGTTTTACCGCCAATGCGATAGCTTCGCCAATTGCCGTTTGTTTACCGACTAAACCAATTTGGGCATCGTCTAAAAAAGTCGCTACTGAGCGTCTGTCTTGGGTTAAGGGTGCTTGCAAATAAGCATGATCGGCAAACAAGATAAGCCCGAGTCGGTCGCCTTTACGACGCTCAATAAAATCACTGAGTACGTGTTGAATTAAGGTAAAGCGATTAACGGTTTGGCCATTAATTTCCATGTCTTCAATTTGCATGCTACCTGAAAGGTCAACGGCCATCATTAAATCGCGGCCTTTTGACGGCAACTCAATGGGATCGCCTAACCATTGCGGTCTGGCGATGGCAAGTAATAACAAGGTCCACATTACCCAGTAACGTTTTCGGCTTTGTTTATTTTTATGGGTATGAGTCACTGTGGTGGTTGTCGCAATACCGGGTATGTGTAAGTGCCCGCCGACATCAGTGGTTTTGGTTTGTTTTATCAAAAGTGGTAAAGGCAGTAACAGCAGTAACCATGGCCAATATAAAGCTAACATTAGGCCTCCTGCACATTATTGTTAAGCGTTAACGAAGCGTCGCTAAAGGTGTGTTTGTTGCTAAGCCATGTTTTTGCAAGTGACGCCAATTGCTGTTTTTCGTCCAACGTTAGACCACTGGCCTGGTGACGCTTAACCAGTAATGGGCCTATGATTTGCTGCTGTTTGTCAGGCAGGCGGGTATCTAACCAATTAAACCACGGTTGACCATTGAGTTTGGCTAGGTTTTCGCGAGGTAAATAAGTCATGGCAGTACGTTTAAGTAAGCTGTTGACCTGCGCGGCAAAGCCATCGTCGTTAATATCGTATTGATTCAACAGGGTGAGTGCCATTCTTCTTGGCGCATGATATTGATATTTTTTATAAAGTTGATAACCAAGCCAAATCGCAACGGCAATAATGAATACGGCAATTATCCAATAACCGGGTGCGATTGGCATTGAGCTAATCTGTTCAGGAAGTTTGATGTCTTGCAACTGTGCTAATGGCGACGCATTGGCATCGGTTGTTATTGGCGACATTGGCGAATTTGAGGTTGTCATTTAACGTAAAATATCCAATTGGGCACTGAGCGGTTTTGCCGCATCAATTAATTTAGGTTGTACTTTAATTAAATTCATTAGGTTAATAAATTGCTGTTGTTGTGATTGCTGGTTTGCCAACCATGCTTCATAGCTTTGGCGAGTTAACGTTAGCTGTTGTTGACCATCTCGCACGGGTAAAGTGAACTGCTTGGGCAAAGCTAATGTGCCTTGCCTGAGAGGATCGGTGACCACAAATGCGCCTATATCACAGTGGCGAGATAACTCTGTAAGCGGGGCTAAACACTGCTGATTAATATGTTGGCCGTCACTAATAATCCAAATCAATGACCCCGGCTTAGCAATACGTTGTAACCGCTGACACGCTTTAAACATATGGTCAGGGTCTGACACAAGCTGATTTATTTGGCTTAACTGCTGTTGATGAACATCAATTAACCCGGAGGTTAACTGCAAAATACCCTGGCGACGACTGCGAGGTTTAAGTTCTAAATGAGTAGATTCACTGGCAATCAGTGCGCCTAGGCGGTCGCCATGGTTAATCGCATTCCAGCCTAGCGTAGTGGCAAGGTGAGCAATTTGCACAGATTGCAGTAGGAGTTGTGAGCCAAAATAAGCGCTGTGGCTTAAATCTATTAGCAGCAGAATAGGGCGTTCGCGCTCTTCAACAAACAATTTTGTGTGTGCCACACCAGTACGCGCAGTGACGCGCCAGTCAATAGTGCGGACGTCATCGCCATTTTGGTAATGACGTACTTCAGCAAACTCCATACCGCGACCTTTAATCAGGCTACTACGATGCCCTGACAAGGCGGCTTTAGCCCGCGATTGACGATCGGGGATCGCCCGTGACAGACTTTGACAGGCAATGAGTTCTTGCTCGGTGAGGTTCACACCATCGCTATAAAGCGGCAATGACTGAGTATCGTGAATCATAGCGCGAGTATACTTACTAATATCAACATGCAATTGCGCCTTTTAAGGTACGGCTACTTGGCTAAGAATATGGTTGATAACCTGATCCGCTGTCACACCCTCTGCTTGTGCTTGATAGCTCAATAACAGACGGTGGCGTAATACATTAGGTGCAACGGCTTGAATATCTTCAGGTGATACAAAGTCACGGTTGTGTAACCACGCGCGGGCGCGGGCACAGCGCTCTAATGAAATAGTTGCACGCGGACTGACGCCATATTCTAACCATTTGGCTAACTCGGCGCTGTAACGTGCTGGCTGACGAGTGGCCATAATAATTTCAACGATGTACTGCTCTAGCGGATCGGCTAAATAAATCTCTAATGCTTGATCGCGCGCCGCAAAAACATCTGCTTGAGCAACTGGGTCGATTGTTGGCAGTTGATGCGTTTGTGCTTCTTTACGCGATTGACGCAAAATAAGGCACTCAGTTTCGGCACTAGGATAATCAAGGTTTAAGTGCATTAAAAAACGGTCAAGCTGCGCTTCAGGCAGTGGGTACGTGCCTTCGTTTTCTAATGGGTTTTGTGTCGCCATGACTAAAAAGAGTGGTGGTAATGGGTAACTGGTTTTGCCCACTGTCACTTGGCCTTCTGCCATCGCTTCTAATAATGCTGATTGTACTTTTGCCGGTGCACGGTTAATTTCGTCAGCTAAAATAAGATTATGGAAAATCGGCCCCGCTTCAAATTCGAATGTACCGGTTTGTTGACGATAAATATCGGTGCCAGTTAAATCGGCAGGCAATAAGTCTGGCGTAAATTGAATGCGATGAAACTCACCTTCAACCCCGTCGCAAAGTGCTTTAACTGCACGGGTTTTTGCTAAACCTGGAGGGCCTTCAACTAATAAGTGGCCATTGGCAATAAGTGCAATTAATAGGTTTTCGGTTAATACGGGCTGACCTAAGACAACAGTATCTAAATAGGCGCGCAGTGAGTGGAAACGACTTAACGGCATAGCTGTACTCAATTTATTTAGTTGGCATTGGGGTTATTGAAGCCTATGTTATGAATTCTATGGGTTTTTGGCTAGTAGGATTAACATATTTTAACTATTAATGAATCAGATAGTTGTAAACGCCTGTTTAAAACTATTCAATAAAAAGTTAGAATCAGATCACACTTTGATGGTCTGACCAGATAATCTGGCAAAATAGAATACTTATCGGCTCTGCCTTGATGAGCTAACAATAATAGAGGATGACATATGAGTGATAGACAACAGGTAACGAATTCCCGGGGCGAACGCATTGCGATTGTTGCCGGTTTACGAACTCCATTTGCTAAACAAGCCACTGCTTTCCATGGTGTTTCTGCGCTGGATATGGGCAAAATGGTGGTGAATGAGTTGCTGTCTCGCTCTGAAATAGACCCTCAACTTATTGAACAATTAGTTTATGGCCAAGTGGTACAAATGCCCGCCGCGCCAAATATTGCTCGTGAAATCGTATTGGGTACCGGTATGAATGTCACTACCGATGCATATTCAGTTACCCGTGCTTGTGCGACGAGTTTCCAGTCGGCGGTCAACGTGGCTGAGTCAATTATGACCGGAAATATTGAAATCGGTTTAGCGGGTGGGTCAGATTCATCGTCTGTATTACCGATTGGCGTGTCGAAAAAATTAGCTCACGCATTGGTCGATCTTAATAAAGCACGCACATTTAAGCAAAAGTTTGCGATAGCACGTCGTCTAGGCTTGAAAGATTTAATGCCAGTACCGCCAGCGGTAGCAGAATATTCAACCGGTTTGTCTATGGGGCAAACGGCTGAACAAATGGCTAAGACATACAATATTAGCCGCGCAGATCAAGATGCATTAGCCCATCGTTCACACACTTTAGCGACTGAGACATGGAATTCTGGCGTGCTTCAACAAGAAGTGATGACGGCACATATTCCACCTTATAAACAGTTTATCGACCGCGACAATAATATCCGCGAAAATTCTGTGCTTGAGTCTTATGCCAAATTACGTCCTGCGTTTGACCGCAAGCACGGCACAGTGACAGCCGCAAACAGTACGCCTTTAACCGATGGTGCATCGGCGATTATTTTAATGAGCGAAGGCCGTGCTAAAGCATTAGGTTATCAACCAATAGGCTACATTAAGAGTTATGCTTTTACCGCTATCGATGTATGGCAAGACATGTTAATGGGCCCGTCTTATGCCACGCCATTAGCACTTAAGCGTGCAGGTATGGAATTAGAAGATTTAACCTTAATTGAAATGCATGAAGCATTTGCTGCACAAACATTAGCTAACATGCAGATGTTTGGGTCTAAAAAGTTTGCTGAAGAGAAGCTAGGGCGCAATCGCGCGATTGGCGAAATCGATATGAGTAAGTTTAACGTGCTAGGTGGTTCGTTAGCCTATGGTCACCCATTTGCAGCCACTGGCACTCGCTTGATTACTCAAGTGTGTCGTGAACTTAAACGTCGTGGCGGTGGTACTGGTTTGGCAACAGCTTGTGCCGCTGGTGGTTTAGGTGCAGCAATGATTTTAGAGGTGGAGTAATGAGCATGGAAAAGACATTTAATTTAGCGCGTCGTGAAGATGGTATTGCCATTTTAACTATGGATGTTCCTGGTGAAACCATGAACACCTTAAAAGAACAATTTGGGCCTGAAATCACCGAAATACTGGCTGAGATCAAAGCTGACAGTAGCATTAAAGGTTTGGTTGTGACTTCTGGTAAGGCTGATTCGTTCGTTGCTGGCGCTGATATTACCATGTTAGCAGCATGTAAAAGTGAAGCCGACGCGAAAGCTTTGTCTCAACAAGGTCATGTGGTTTTTTCTGAACTTGAAGGGTTGTCTATTCCTGTTGTAGCTGCCATTAATGGTGCGTGTTTAGGTGGCGGTTTAGAGTTAGCGTTAGCGTGTCATTTACGTGTATGCAGTGACGATAAAAAAACCATGCTAGGTGTGCCAGAAGTGCAATTAGGTTTATTGCCTGGTGGCGGTGGAACACAGCGTTTACCACGATTAGTCGGCATTGCGACTGCATTAGATATGATGCTGACAGGCAAACAAATTCGTCCCAAACAAGCATTAAAAATGGGCTTAGTGAATGACGTGGTGCCAAATTCAATTTTAGTTGAAACCGCAGTAGAGCTTGCTAAAAAAGGTAAGCAAGCTGCTAAACCTGTTAAGCAAACTAAAATTAACCAGTTTTTAGAGTCTAGTTCGTTTACGCGCGACATTATGTTCGATCAAGCTCGCAAACAAGTGATGAAGAAAACCCAGGGTAATTACCCTGCACCAGCTAAGATTATTGATTGTGTGCGCCAAGGTATGAACAAAGGCATGGTGCAAGGTCTTGAGGTTGAAGCGACTCATTTTGCTAATTTAGTGATGTCAAAAGAATCTGCTGCATTACGTAGTTTGTTTTTTGCCACTACGGAAATGAAGAAAGAAACCGGCGCTGAAGGTGCTGTACCGCGTAAAGTGAAAAAAGTGATGGTGATAGGCGGTGGCTTAATGGGTGGCGGTATTGCCTCTGTTACCACGACCAAAGCGAAAATTCCTGCACGCGTTAAAGATATCTCAGAGCAGGGTTTAAGCAACGCATTATCGTATGCTTATAAATTATTAGATAAAGGCGTTAAACGTCGTCATATGACGCCAATTGCCCGTGATAATATTATGTCGTTGATGACCACAACCACAGAATACACCGGCATCAAAGACGCTGATATTGTTGTTGAAGCGGTATTTGAAGACTTAGCGCTTAAGCATCAGATGGTTAAAGATGTAGAGCGTGAATGTGGTGAACATACTATTTTTGCATCAAACACCTCATCATTACCTATTGGCCAAATTGCTGCAGCGGCAAGTCGTCCTGAAAATGTGATTGGTTTGCATTACTTCTCTCCGGTAGAAAAAATGCCGTTAGTGGAAGTGATTGCCCATAAAACCACGTCGCCTGAAACTATTGCTACGACAGTGGCATTTGCACGCAAGCAGGGTAAAACCCCGATTGTTGTTCAAGACGGTGCCGGTTTTTATGTTAACCGCATCTTAGCTTTGTATATGAACGAAGCCGCTCAACTGTTATTAGAAGGTCAGCGCATTGAGCATTTAGATCGTGCTCTAGTGAAGTTTGGTTTCCCTGTCGGCCCGATGACTTTGCTTGATGAAGTGGGCATTGACGTCGGCGCTAAAATTTCGCCGATTTTAGAGAAAGAGCTCGGTGAGCGATTTAAAGCACCTGCCGCGTTCGATAAGTTATTGGCTGACGATCGCAAGGGTCGCAAAAATGGTAAAGGCTTCTATCAATATGGCCCTAAAGCCAAAAAAGCAAAACTGGTTGATGAGTCGGTTTACAAAGTGCTCGATATCTTAATTGCCTCAGATAAAGAATCTAAAGATGTCGCTGAACGTTGTACCATCCAAATGCTAAACGAAGCGGTTCGTTGTTTAGAAGAGAGCATCATTGCTTCTGCAAGAGATGGTGATATTGGGGCAATTTTTGGTATTGGATTCCCACCATTCTTAGGTGGACCGTTCCGTTATATCGATACATTGGGTGCTAAAAACCTAGTCGACACATTACATGGATACCAGTCACTTTACGGTGATCGTTTTGCGCCGTGTGACACACTAGTCAAGATGGCGAGTGACGGCAGCCAGTTTTACAATAGCTAATTACTGAAAGACGTTAACCTAAAACCGCTCATCATGAGCGGTTTTTTATTACCCAATTATTAGCAGTATAAAGATACCATCGCTCGGTAAGAATTAAGGGTGTGCTTGTTTGCGGAAAGGCCTGATAATAAAAATCATCATTTCTGATTCAGTTGCCATAAAAGATGTGATCAAAATACATACGGAGTCTATTTTTGCCGATTAGCGGTGCGTCAAACTTTTGACCGACCTTTATTTTAGCAAGTAACAAGCCGGCAATAATTTGCCGCTTATTTGTTATCGTATGGCATACCTTTGCCTGATTTTTGATCGAATAACGTCATTATTTAGGGTATGGTTATCATTCTTTAGTCTAACCTTTTGGTTTGACGTTTTAGTTTAAAAAGGCTGAATTGCTTTGATTGTCTAGAGTGCCTTGAGTGTATAATGAGTGAGTTCAACTTCCTGAGGTTTGATAACTTCTTTGGTGTACGTCCTAAGGACGATATTTTTGATAGCAGAGGTTAGTAGTATGCCGGTGAGTTTGTTGGTGATTCTTGTATTATCGAGTGCAAGCAGTTGTATTGCATTTGCATTAGCAGCTTATAAGCAAGGATTAGCGGTGAAACGATGGGCATGCTTAGCATTGTTACTCGGTCCGCTGACTTATCCCTTATTTAGCGCTCATAAGCGCCTTGCTGATGTAAAGTTATTGCGTCACGGAAAATATCGAATCGAATGCTAATTATTACGGATTGCTGATTACAGATTACAGATCAATGATTGCTGATAGTCATAATGTAGATTAATAAAAAAGGAGCATAAGCTCCTTTTTTATTGGGTATCACGATTGGACATCGTGTGAATTACTTCCACCAAGCTTTGGCTTGGATAACTTCTAAATGATTCAACCCTTCAGGTAGCTTCACCTTTTTACGTGTCGGTTTGGCTAAGCCAAGTGCGATTTTAAGAGAAGTAAACATCATATTCTCCTTAAGCTGTTTGGGTGTTTAAGACTTTCAGACCAGGAATACCAGCAGTTTGCGTGTCTAGAACTTTAAGACCAGGGATACCAGCAGTTTTCGTGTCTAGGACTTTAAGACCAGGAATACCAGCAGTTTGCGTGTCTAGGACTTTCAGACCAGGGATACCAGCAGTTTGCGTGTCTAGGACTTTCAGACCAGGGATACCAGCAATTTGCGTGTCTAGGACTTTAAGACCAGGAATACCAGCAGTTTGCGTGTCTAGGACTTTCAGACCAGGGATACCAGCAGTTTGCGTGTCTAGGACTTTAAGACCAGGAATACCAGCAGTTTGCGTGTCTAGGACTTTCAGACCAGGAATGCCAGCAGTTTGCGTGTTTAGGACTTTCAGACCAGGAATACCAGCAGTTTGCGTGTCTAGGACTTTCAGACCAGGAATACCAGCAGTTTGCGTGTCTAGGACTTTAAGACCAGGGATACCAGCAGTTTGCGTGTCTAGGACTTTAAGACTAGGGATACCAGCAGTTTGCGTGTCTAGGACTTTAAGACCAGGAATGCCAGCAGTTTGCGTGTCTAAGACTTTAAGGCCAGGAATAGCTGCAGTTTGCGTGTCTAGGACTTTCAGGCCAGGGATACCAGCAGTTTGCGTGTCTAGGACTTTCAGGCCAGGAATACCTGCAGTTTGATTTGTGCTAACCATTGCATAGCTACCAACAGACAATGCAGATAAAACCGCTAGTGTAATTATTCCTTTAATCATTTTTATTCTCTCTTTTATTATTCAAGCTCAGGGTTAAATAGTTATATTATTTTGACTACTGAGTCTTAGTTAGCATTTACCATGCCAAATCTTAAAGAGAATGATTTATTTTTTCATTATTGTCTGTTCAAACGTATCAAATTTGAGTTTTTCTGCTGTGAGCATTAATTCAAAGTCAGCTTCCTTTATTGGTTTGCTATATATATACCCTTGAATTTCTTCGCAATTTAATGCTTTTAGTATGTTAAGCTGCGCAGTTTGTTCTACCCCTTCACCAACAACCGTTAAACCCATATTGTGCGCAATGGTAATAATTGAATCGACCATTTTAAGGTCGCGATCAGACTTGTCGATATCATCAACAAAAGTCTTATCAATTTTTAAACAATTAATTGGGAAGCGTTTTAAATATGATAATGATGAGTAACCGGTACCAAAATCATCCAGTGCCAAGCTAATGCCCATCTTAGCCAGCTGCTGCATCACCTTAATGGCTTGTTCAGGGTTTTTAATTACAGTGCCTTCTGTTATTTCTAACTCTAAATGCTTTGCTGGAAGTTTTGTCAGTCGTAAAATTGACTCTATACGTTGTTGCAAGTCTGTGAGAGCAAACTGTTTTGACGATAAATTAACAGCCACACGGCCCGTAAATAATCCAGACTCCAACCATTTTTGCGCAGCAAAGCAGGCTTTGCGTAATACCACGTCACCAATTTCTACAATAAGACCATTTTCTTCAGCTAATGGAATAAATTCATTGGGGCCAATCAAACCTAGTGTTGGGTGATTTAAGCGAACCAGCGCTTCCATGCCTGTGAGGCGATCTTTTTTAACGTCAATTTTAGGTTGATAGTAAACCTCAAATAAGTCGTCTTTTAATGCTTCTCTAATCAGATTTTCAATTTCTAATTGGCGCAAGGCATTTTGGTTTAATGATTCTGAGTAGAATTGATAACGACTCCCACCTGCTGATTTAGCATGATACATCGCGATATCGGCTTTACGCAGTAAGGCTTGCTCATTTTGTTCATCTTCAGGATAGAGCACTATCCCAATACTGATCCCCAATACCAGTGATTCGTTGTTCAGATTAAATGCGGGTTTTAAACAATTAATCACTTGAGTGGCAATAGCGGCACATGAACCGATATCTGGATGCTGATCAACAAGCAGGGCAAATTCATCTCCGCCCAATCGATAAAGACTTGCGTGCTTGGGTATAGCTAGTTTGATCCGCTCAGCTACGCCAATAAGCAAATCATCACCGATTTGATGCCCTAGCGAATCATTAATGCGTTTAAAATTATCTAAATCCAACACCATCAGAGTATGGTGAATGTCTTTCTTAACCAGGTTACTTAAAGTGACTTGTAAGCTCGAGCGGTTAGGTAATCCGGTTAGCAAGTCATTGTTGGTTAGTTTCCTAAGCTCTTCTTCTTGTTGCTTACGGCGGGTAATGTCCGAGAACACACCAACGTAATGACTGGTTTCGCCTTGCTCGTTGTAGATGGCGTCAATGGTGATCTCCATTAAGAAATAATCATCTGTGCCTTTGCAAGATTCAATTTCGCCACTCCAACGACCCTGTTGCTTTAGGATTGTGCGAATTTGTTCTGAATAACTGTCAGGGTAACGATTAAAACTCAGTGTTTCGTTGAGGTACTTCTCTTGAGTCGATGCGGTTAGTTCACAGCAAGCATCGTTGACTTCAACAAACTGGTATTTTTCATTGAGGATGAACATTCCTTCTGAAATGTTTTCAATGGCGCGAGCAAATAATCGCAGTTGTTCTTCGGCTTGCTTAATATTATTGATATCTTTAATCGTGCCTGTCATACGTAACGGCTGATCTTTTTGATCACGTTCTACAATTTTAGCGCGGTCTAAAATCCATACCCATTGTTGGTTACGTGCTTTCACCCGATATGCTATTTCGAAATGATCTGTTAAGGCATTAAAATGATCATTTAAGGCTTTAGTGACACGCTCTCTATCGAGTGGGTGAATATTACTTTCTTCGTTAGGGTTTCCTGAACGGCGACCGTCTTGAGGGAAGTCCAGTGAGCCCCATATATTAGAGCGATAAATTTTGCCACTTTCAATATCCCAATCCCACATTTCATCGCCACTGCCCCAAAGTGATAACTTTAACCTTTCTTCACTCTGAGCGATTTGTTTTTGTATTTGCCGGCGACGGTTAATTACCCTAATGGTTAGAAATATAACGATTAAAAATATAATTGTATAAATACTTATAGCTAAATTAGATAACCACCATGGTGGTGTTATTAAAACTTTTAGCTCTTTAATGTCGGTTTTATTTCCGGTAAGTCTATTTTCTGCATAGATTTTAAATGTGTATTCACCAGCAGATAAGTTTGTGTAAGTAACGGTATCATTACCTTTAGTTGATAACCAGTTTTGCTCTAAATCTTCTAAGTAGTAGAAAAACTCATAATTATTTTTTCTTTTCCCTAAAACACCAAATTTAAATGTGAAAGGGTAGTCTGAGTATTTCAATGTGATAGATTTAGTTCTATTAAGTGGTTCTTCTAATACTGATCCTTCTTTTACTTCCACTGGTGAGTTAAAAAGCAATAAATCTTGTAGTAATATCTTGTAGTCTTTTTTTTCTGTTATTTTTGCTAGTATTTTAGAAGGGTTTAATATGCCAACTCCTTCATTGCTACCTAATATTATTTTATTTTTTACTATTAGCGATGCTTGCGAGTTATAGTCTTCTAGTGAACCATTGTTTATATCTAATGTATATTTTGCATTGTTTTTCAGGTCTATAATGTTTGCTTCTCGGTTCGATGACGCTAGAATTAATCCATCTAAATATGTAAGTGAGTAGATAACTTTGTTTCTATTAAGAATGATTTTTGCCTTTCTGTTTTCAACACTATTTAAATTTATGGACAAAACAGAGTTTCTTGTCCCAAAATAAATATCTTCATCTACATGTAATAAGTTGAAAACAAAATCCTCATTATATATTAAGTTTAATGTCTTATTTTTATATTCAATCAATCCACTTTGCGAGGCAATCCACAATGTATCGTCTACTAACAGCGTATCATAAACAGGATAATTTGTTTTCGTTTCAATTTTTTCTAATATTTCACCACTAAAATTTAGTATAAAAATATCACCTTTGAATGTTGATATGTACAGTTTCTCACTAAATATCTTTACGTTAAATATTACCTCGTTAAGTATTTTATTTTGTTCTTTTGTTTTTGTATCTAAAACAAAAAGGCCTGATGAAGAACCAATGTAAAGATATTTATCTGTTGCTGAAATTGATTTAGGACCATGAGGTGCTTTTGTTTTAACTGTTTCTACAAGTTTTAATTCATTGTTATATATATAAACAACACTCTCGTCGTTTATTATGTATATGTTGTTCTGGTTTTTTGTTATCGACCAAACACTTCCGTTAATGCCTAATAATTTGTTTATGTAGTTGTTTTCATCAGTTATTTTTATAAATCCATCATTGTAATTTGATACGTATATATTTCCATTCTGCTCTTTTACAAATGAATTGTTTAGTTTTTCTTTTTCAATGTTAAAGCTTCCTAGGTTTGTTGCTTTTAATTCGTCATTAATTAATTCTATTTGATAAAGGCTGTTTCCATTGATTGCTATTGCATTTAAATTGTTGCTGCTTAAGTTTTGTAATTTTAAATTAGACTTCTTTGTAAGTTTATTTGAATAGAAATAAATGCCATCATTTTTAATAACTATAATTTTGTTGCGTAGATTTGATATTTCATTTGTTTTTTTGGTTATTTCTACAAGGTTATTATTATATATTTCAAACAGTGTGCCCTCATAGTTTCTAATGTAATATTTTTTATTGGTTTTTATTATTTTTTTTACTTCTTTTAATAATCCACTGTCATACTTATGTGTTATTTTTAATGTTCTATTATCATAAGATAAAAACTGATTATTCAACCCGATGAATATTTCATTGCCTTGTTGCGATATAGACCAAATGGCTTGTTCACCAATTTGATTTGAGATGCTGTTTGGGTGAAATGATTCTGTCTCTTTATTAAATTCGACTAGGCCTTTGTCTGTACCGACAAGTAGGGTGCCGTTATTATCAATGAGTAAATTGCGGATAAATGAGCTGGGTAATGATTTACCATCATCAGCAGCATAAAACTGTTTAAATTCATTGCCATCAAAGCGGTTTAAGCCATTAATGGTACCAACCCAAACGTATCCTTCTTGATCTTCAACGATGGCGGTGACCGTATCCTGTGACAGGCCGTCTGCTACACCGTAATTGGTATGGTTGAGTAGCAGGTCAAAGTTTGATTCCGTGCTCTTGTCATCAAAGGCATGTGCTAATGAACAAAAGAGTAAGCTGGCATAGACGCAGATAAAGAGTAAAATTTTAGGCATAATTGTTATTTTTGTTCTCAGTCGATGCCGCAATAAAATAGAATAATTGTCTACTTTTTCAGAAACCTGCGTCTTTGTCAAAAGCATGTTAACAAAAAAAACGAGATTGGTAGATTATTGAGCAATTATTCTAAAGAAGTTGGTGTAGAGTTACTTTTTTATCAACAACTTAAGTAGCACTAAAGTTTTATATAGCATGCAGTTCAGTAAGTTGTGTTTACACTCTTTACATTGGAGAGCTTTTCTACGTTAGGGTAATACACAGCGCTAATCACAGGGCGGTATTCCTGTTTGCTTAAAAATCAATCTGTTTAGTTAGTTCATCGTGTCAGATTGTAGAGTTGAGTTAATATTAATCAATTTGCGCATTAACATTGAGTGAATCCATTTCAATGACTAAATGGGCTGCTTATTATATTCTTTAAATACAATAAGCATACTTAAATGATAATGTTTCGCCCAATGTTAAGTCTCTATGATTAACAAACTCATCTTGAACGCTTACGTAAAAAACGATTGATTAAAATTGAAACTTATCGGCTTGTTCCTTGAAGGCTTTTAGATCGACAATCATGTTATCAGAACGAAGGCTAGCCTGACTGTGATGTTGTTCACCACAACTGAATAATACAAGGCGATCACAGTTTTTGCTGCGCATATGAGTCACCATAAATTTAATTAAATCTGCTCTGGTGAGTTTCATGACTTCAGCAACCACGGTTTCACGTTGGTTAAATTGATAATCTCGGTTTCCTAAGCTTACCCAGTAACGTTGGCTGCGGGTTTTTAAGTTAGTGTCATTTTCCATTATTTGGCTAATCATGCCTTGCTTGGTACTTTCCCACTGCTCATTGGTGATTTGCATCACAGCATAGTTAAAGTCAGCGATAAACTCATCAATGGCTTCTAGGAGTTGCCTAGGTCCAGTTGTAGGGGATTGCACATAAAAGATAATCCCAGGGTGTCGATTTAACGGTAAATAACCCGTACCAACCATATAGCCGAGTTGTTGCTTAGTGCGTAACTCGTGGAAGAATGTGGAGGACATGGTGTGATTTAGCAAACTAAATAGCGCCATTCGCTCTGGTGTTGCTGCTCGTGATTGATAATAAACGATGATGGCACTGTCTTGATGAGCAATGCTTTTCTCTCGTAGTAACGAGCCTCTTTTGTCTAAATTGACTAACTCTCTAGCAGACTCTGCACTGGGTTTAGTGACTAACGACAATAAATGCTGTAATCGTTTGCCTAGATCCAGTGTCTCTTGTTCTAACCAATCACCATAGACCAGCCCTTCAAGATAGACTTTTTTGTAGAATGCACTGACATGGTTATGCAAGTCTTCTAATGTGAAATCGGCTAACTCTTGCGCCATTCTGCCGGGTTCAAAGCTTCTTTGTTGTAATGTGACGGTAAGACTAGTAAAGAGTTGTGATATCGGCTTAGCCTGGGCAACGTTATTCCAGCTGCGTAATATTTGCTTTTTGATCATGTTAAAGCGCTGTTCGGTAAAGTTACGTTCGCGCGCTTTATTAATAATCAAGGTTAACAGTTTTTCCTGATTACCTGTAAACCCTGTGAGGTGCAGGGTGATACCGCCTTGATGCGGATAAATATTGTAATTAAGTCCTGCTACTTCAGCTTGATAAGTCGGCTCAGTTAAATAGTCGATGAGCATTTCAACATAAAGACGTGTTAATGCCGCCTGTCTTGGTGTTGAGCTGGCTTGATCTGAGTCCAGTGATAGATACAGGTGGCCTTTAGGTACATTAAATTCATCATCCTTTTTGTGCCATATCCGGTAGCCTTCACCCTCGGCGACAATCTTAGGGGCGAAGGTATTACTTTTATCGGTTCTCGCTTGCGGGTTAGCGACAATAAATGGATTTTTTTCAGGTAACTTAAGGGCTGACCTTGTAGTCACAGAGGCCCATTTTTCAAGTTGTTCTGCAGCTATTGGATTGACTTTGTAAGGCGTGTCGTACCATGCGGCTTGTTTTTCGACTTGTGATTCTTTTGCCACGGTCATCAAACGCATGTTATCGGCGGACATCATCGATAATAACTGTTTGGTTTCATGCTCAAGCATTTCATCCATACGATAGTCACCGTAAATAATGTCTTCGATGTCGTAATGATGCATGTTAATACTGAGATGACTGGCTAAATCCAGGGTTTTAATTTGCTCTTGAAATCGAAATGCGGTGTCTAATAAGCTCGCACGTTCTTGGTATCGCCATGCGGTTAAGCCATGTTGTTTAATGAGTTCAATATATTCAAATACGCAGGTGACGACTTCTTCTAATTCAGCATAGCCTTTGTCTGTGAGTTGAATACTGATTGAGTAATCTTTAAAGTTGTAACCATTAACGCCACCACCGGCAGATAAATTATTCGCCAGTCCCTGTAATTTTAAATACGACAACAAACTACCAGGACTTTCATTGCCCAGAAGGTGGCTGATGAAAGTCAGAGGTTTACGTTTGTAAAATTGATCTATTTCAGGAAGGGTAAAACAGATACTCACCCGTTTTTGATCTTTGAGCGGCACAATTTGAATGTGTTTCTGTTGTTGGTCTTTATTTAATAAGGCTTCTAACGGATAGTGTTTACTTACATTTCTGTTTTTAATACCTGAAAAATATTGGTTAACAATAACCTCTAATTCAGCAATTGGCCGTGGGGCGACAACGCAAAGCGTCATAATATTAGCGCTGTAATGCTGCTGGTAAAATGCTAATAGCTCTTGGCGAATATCTGCCTGTTTACCGGCTAAAGTGGCCAGGTTACCCACAGAAAACTTCGAAAATGGATGCTTTGGATTAACGGTTTCTTTTTGAACTTGATAAACCCGGCGAATATCATCTTTAAGCTTTAGGCTAAATTCAGATTCAATCGCATGTCTTTCACGGTCAACTAATTCTAAATCAAATTTAGGCGCGATAAAAAATTGACTGAAACGGTCTAATGAGCCCTCTAAAGCGTCGGCATTAATGCTGTAAAAAAAGTTTGTTTGTTCTGTGCCTGTCCATGCATTGTTATTGCCGCCATGTTGGTTAATGTAAGCATGGTACTCACCCGAATCAGGGTATTTTTCAGTACCTAGAAACAACATGTGTTCAAGAAAATGTGCCATGCCAGGGCGTTCAACAGGATCGTCAAAATGACCAACGCTGACCGCCATTGAGGCTGCAGCTTGGTTTGATTGCATATCTTCAACCAAAAGCACTCGTAATTGATTGCTTAATACTCGGTATTGATATTGACGATGATCGTTTTGGCTTTTATAAACTGCTGGATAATCAGGCAAAAGGAGGCTCCAGTAAACATAACTTGTTATATATTGATCTTCTTATGGGTTTTTAGCAAATAGCCGGGGCAAGTTTTATGCTTTTATCGACTAAAGTTTAGCTAAATATCGGCGATAGTAGGGTATGTTGTTACGCTATTTAGCGCTACAATTGACTCAGAATGATAATAAAAACATCCAGAGAGAAGTATGCAACTATTTTTGATGCGACATGGCGAAGCTAGTTTTGATGCACCGTCAGACAGAGAGCGTAAGTTAACTGAAATAGGCCGTATTCACAGTGGATATATGGCTAATTGGTTAGTAAAAAATATTAGCCACTTTGATTTAGTGATTGTAAGCCCTTATTTGCGTGCGCAACAAACGTGGCAAGAAGTCAGTAAGCATTTACCTGAGCCCCGCAAGTTGGTTGTACTTGATGACGTCACTCCCTCTGGTGATGCTAAAAGAGCCACTGATGTTGTGCTTGCCTACGCAGAACAATACAAAGCAGACCATGTGTTAGTGATTGCTCACATGCCTATTCTCGGTTTTATGGTCAGCGAATTAGTTGCTGGTATCGAGCCGCCATTATTTGCCACGTCTGCTATTGCGCAAATAGATAAACACATGCAGCAGTGTAGTTTTGTTGCCATGACAGCCCCTCACCAAGTTGTTTCTTGATAGATAAATAAATTGATTGATTG
The DNA here is from genome assembly GCF_059758055.1 of Shewanella sp. MF05956. Classification (NCBI taxonomy): domain Bacteria; kingdom Pseudomonadati; phylum Pseudomonadota; class Gammaproteobacteria; order Alteromonadales; family Shewanellaceae; genus Shewanella; species Shewanella sp. MF05956. The sequence continues at coordinate 58,478 of NZ_JCAYNV010000020.1, forward strand.
ATCAATATATTTGTCTGAGATTGAATTCCGACACATAAGGTAAGTCATCACTTACCTTCATCACAGGTATGACACGACAGCTTTTATCGCTTGCACATGACGTCGTTTAATTTCGCTTTGGATTAATCACGTTAAAGGTTAACGTCGATGAGGCTGTTCACCTATATCTATCAGTACCAGTAACGCCGCATTGCCGCCCCATTCTCTAGGCGCTTGATGAAACGCTTTTACCTTAGGGTGCTGCGCTAACCACAAAGGCAGTTGCTGCTTTAAAATCCCCGTACCGAAACCGTGCATAACACAACAGCAAATACTGCTTTGTTTAACACATGCTTGGATAAGTGCGGCTAACTCGAGTTTGGCTTCAGACTGCCTTAAACCATGCAAGTCGAGTAATAAGTCGGGCGAATAATCACCTCGCCTTAAGCGTTTTAGCTCAAGCTTATCTGCACTGTCATTTATCCAGCGCATAGGGCCTTCGACCGGCAGCAGCGGCTGATAAGTATCCGAAAAATAGCTATCAACGTGGATTTGACGCTCTTTAAATTCGAATTGTTGTTTGGGTTTGACTGGCTGTTTAAAATGGTGGGTATCTTGCTTAAGCGGTTTGATACCGTCTATCAGTTGACTAAACAGCGACGTGTCTGAGTAATTTTCGTCTTTCATGGCGGTATTGTATTGAATTCTAGGTCATCTTAATAGACATCAGTTACAATACGGCAGAACAATTTTTTAGGAGTGTGTTTTGGATAAGATCTTTGTAGATGAAGCTGTCACTGAGTTAAGTACCATAGGTGATATGTTGCGCTGGGCGGTTAGCCGTTTTAATGATGCCAATATTTATTATGGCCACGGTACTGATAATGCTTGGGACGAAGCCATTGCATTGGTTTTTCATGCTTTACACTTACCTGAAGAAATCGGTCAGCAAGTTATTTTAAGTAACCTGACTAGCAGTGAAAAACATAAAATTGTTGAGTTAATTATTCGTCGTGTACGTGAACGTTTACCGGTGCCGTATTTAACCAACAAAGCGCGTTTTGCCGGGCTTGAATTTTATGTTGATGAGCGTGTGTTAGTGCCTCGCTCACCGATTGCAGAAATGATTAATAACCATTTTAGTCCGTGGTTATATAACAAGCCTGTGAATCGTATTATGGATTTATGTACGGGTAGTGCTTGTATTGCTATTGCCTGTGCTCATGCATTCGAAAATGCCGAAGTTGATGCACTTGATATTAGTGAAGATGCATTAGAAGTGGCGCAGATTAACATCGAGTCACTTGATGTGCTTGAGCGTGTTTTCCCTATTCAGTCAGATTTGTTCTCGGCAATTCCTAAAGGGCCGCATTACGATTTAATCGTTTCAAATCCGCCGTATGTTGATGCTGAAGATATAGGTGACATGCCAGATGAGTATCACCACGAGCCAGCGATTGGTTTAGCGTCAGGGCGTGATGGTTTAGATTTAACCAAACGCATTTTAGCTAATGCGGTAGATTACTTAACCGAAAATGGCGTATTAGTCGTTGAAGTGGGTAACTCAATGGTGCATTTAATTGAGCAATTCCCTGATGTTCCATTTACCTGGGTTGATTTTGAATTTGGCGGTGACGGCGTATTTGTATTGACCCGTGATCAGCTAGTTGAAAATGAATCACTTTTCTCTGTATACAAAGATGTTGAATAATAGAGAATAAGTTAAGGTTGATTGAATAAAATATAGAGGTAGTTAACGCGCATGTCAGGAAACAGTATTGGTCAAAATTTTGTTGTGACAACCTTTGGTGAAAGCCATGGTGTTGCCTTGGGTTGTATTATTGACGGTTGTCCACCAGGACTCGAATTAACCGTTGAAGACATGCAACATGATTTAGACAGACGACGTCCAGGTACATCGCGCTACACCACCGCTAGACGTGAAGCGGATGAAGTGAAAATTTTATCGGGGGTGTTTGAAGGTAAAACGACAGGCACCTCGATTGGTCTATTGATTGAAAATACCGATCAACGCAGCCAAGATTATTCAGACATTAAAGACACCTTCCGCCCTGGTCATGCTGATTATACTTACCAGCAAAAATATGGCATGCGTGATTACCGCGGTGGTGGACGCTCATCGGCGCGTGAAACCGCTATGCGTGTTGCGGCTGGTGCAGTGGCTAAAAAATACCTTAAGCAAGTGCATGGTATTGAGATTCACGGCTACCTTGCTCAATTAGGGCCTATTTGTGCTGAAACTATCGATTTAACCCAAATTGAACAAAACGCGTTTTTCTTCCCTGATGCTACCAAGCTAGAAGCATTAGATGAGTACATGCGTGGTTTACGTAAATCGGGTGACTCAATTGGCGCTAAAATTACGGTAGCGGCCACAGGTGTGCCAGTGGGTCTTGGTGAGCCTGTATTTGATCGACTCGATGCTGATATTGCTCATGCGCTTATGGGTATTAATGCCGTTAAAGGTGTTGAAATCGGTGATGGTTTTGGCGTGGTTACCCAAAAAGGCTCTGAAGGTCGTGACTTAATGTCACCAGAGGGCTTTGCTTCAAATCATGCTGGTGGTGTATTAGGCGGTATTTCATCAGGGCAACCTGTAGTGGCCCATATTGCGTTAAAGCCAACATCCAGCATTAGCGTACCGGGTCAAAGTATGACAGTGCAGGGTGACACGGTCGATATGATCACCAAAGGTCGACACGATCCTTGTGTGGGTATTCGAGCTGTTCCTATTGCGGAAGCCATGCTGGCGATTGTATTAATGGACCATCTATTAAGACATCGCGCGCAAAACCAAGATGTTGTTCGTCAAACTCCTGTGATTGGAATGCGTTAATGTCCTTAAGTCAACGCGCTGAACCAGATTTACGCTGGCTCGGCGCCTGCTATTTCTTCTTCTTTTCTATTCTCGGCATCATGGTTCCTTATTTAGGGGTCTTCTTTGACAGCCGAGGTTTCAACGCGCAAGAGATTGGTTTTTTGTTGGCTATTTTAATGGCCACGCGCATTGTCGCACCTAATATTTGGGCTGCAGTTGCTGACAGAACTGGAATGCGAGCGGAGCTGATTAAACTCGGGTCGTTCGCGGCTGCAATTACGTACGTCAGTTTTTTCTTTGATGGCAGCTTTTTATATCTCGCGGTTAGCTTGGCTATCTACACCTTTTTTTGGAATTCAATTCTGGCGCAATTAGAAGTAATCACCTTAGAAACCTTAGGTGATAAAGCTGAACGTTATGGCGCTATTCGTAGCTGGGGCAGTGTCGGATATATTGTGTTAGTGATAAGTGGTGGTTTTGCCATTGATTATTGGGGCCCTGAAGTGCTGCCTTATATGGGCATGATATTATTTCTTGGTTTGTTTGCCTGTTCATTACCGTTACCGGCTAATCGCAGTGTCGTACTCAATAAATCTGACCGTCCCAAATTAACGTTCGATGCCTCACTTATTTGGTTTATGTTATCTGCGATGCTATTGCAGATGAGTGTCGGACCATTTTATGGCTTCTTTGTACTGTACTTAAAGCAATTTGGTTATTCAGAAACCGTTGCGGGTATGTTGGTGGCATTAGGTGTACTTGCCGAAATTGTGATTTTCTTTTATTCATCTCGATTAATTCGCCAATATGGTATTCGAGTCTTGTTGGTGGTGAGTATGTTACTGACTTCAGTGCGCTGGCTGTTATTGGCTTTTGGTGTCGACTCAGTTTTAATGTTGATTATTAGCCAACTGCTACACGCGTTTACATTTGGTTTAGTGCATGCTGCGTCCATTCATTTTATTCATCGTCATTTTAATGTTAGCCACCGCAGCACAGGGCAGGCGTTATACGCCAGTGTCAGTTTTGGTGTGGGTGGTGCGTTAGGTACCTGGATAAGTGGCATGATTTGGGGCGATGGTAGCCAAACCATGTGGGTCTGGGTCTTTGCCGCTAGCTGCGCGTTTTTATCTATGATTGCGGTACTGATGATCCCAAATATTAATGGTGAAGCCGTCGCTAATGCAGCACAAGATTAATATCTAAAAAGAGTCGCAAGGAGCTATCGTGAAACGTTTTCGCTTAGGGGTAATCATCAATCCATTGGCTGGATTAGGTGGCAGTGTTGGCCTAAAAGGCTCAGATGGTGTGGCATTAGAGGCCATCGCTAAAGGCGCAATACCTAAAGCTCAAATGCGTATGCAGCAAGCGCTAGCAGTAATATTACCTTTTGCAGATAACATTGACATCATTACCGCCTCGGGCGACATGGGCGCAAACTTATGCCGCCAAATGGGATTTACGACTAGTGAAGTTTATCGCTGCGACAATACCACCTCCGCGCAAGATACCCAACACGCTGTGACATGTTTACTCGAACAACCATTAGATTTGCTGCTGTTTGCCGGCGGTGATGGCACTGCACGAGATATTTATGCTGTTGTTGAAGATAAGTTACCCGTATTAGGCGTGCCTGCTGGCGTTAAAATTCACTCGGGGGTTTACGGTATTACACCACATGCTTCTGGTCTGGTGGTGAGTCTGTTGTTAAAAGGTGAGCTTGTCAGTTTAATGTCGGCCGATGTGATGGACATTGATGAAGTTGCATTTAGACAAGGCACGGTAAGAGCAAAACGATTTGGTGAAATGACCGTACCCGCAGAGCCTCGCTATATCCAAGCGGTGAAAATGGGTGGTAAAGAAGTTGACGAGTTAGTGTTAGCAGACATCGCGGCAGATATTATTGAATCAATGGACGATGAATTATTTATTATGGGCTCAGGCAGTACTGTTGCCGCCGTGATGGAAGATTTAGGGGTAGACAACACCTTACTCGGTGTTGATGTTATTCAAGACAAAACGTTAATCGCTCAAGATGTCAGCGCGAATCAGTTACTCGAATTCACCAAAGAGATACCTGCTGACAAGGTTAAATTGGTGATCACTCTTATTGGTGGGCAAGGGCACATATTGGGGCGTGGTAACCAACAATTGTCACCTGAGCTGATAAAACGCATCCCAAAAGACAATATTTTAATCTTAGCCACAAAAACTAAGCTTAAAGCACTTGAAGGTCGACCATTAATTGTGGATAGTGGCGACCCTGAATTAGACAAAGCACTCACAGGCTATTACAAAATAGTCACTGGCTACCGTGATTACGTGATGTATCAAGTAGCCAACCCAGATTTAGTGGAGAACTAAACCATGTTAGAACAGTACGATGCAGCATTAGAGTCTTGGATTGAAGAAAGCGTAAATAACAGTGACGATGATGCATTGTTTGCTTGTGGTTACTTACAAGGTCATATCGCTGTTGTGTTAGCTGAATTAGAAGTAGAAGCTGAACAAGATTTAGCCGCTCTCGATCAAAAAATATTAACCTGTTTAGCGTTAGCGGATAAAGAATTAAATGCAGACGATTACACGCTAGTAGAAGCTGCCTGGCAACAACTGCGTCAACGTATCGTTGCGCAAGCTGCGTAAACTTGGAATAGATAAACAGTGTTATGGTAAATCCGTCTTCGCAAGTGACTATTGGTTTAGTCAACCCTAAAACGCCGGTAAACGTTGGTGGGATTATGCGCGCTGCAGGCTGTTATCGTGTCGACAGTGTCTGTTATACCGGCAAACGTTACGAGTTAGCGGCTAAGTCTGGTGATGCACAATATGATGTCGACACTAAAGATGCAGCTAAACGCATTCCATTAGTAGGTGTTGAGTCATTACTTGAAAATGTCCCTCAAGGTGCAACTATTGTATGTGTTGACTTAGTAGTTGGCGCGACACCGTTGCCATTATTTACTCATCCCGATAATGCGTTTTATATCTTCGGCCCTGAAGATGGCACTATTCCGCAGCAATTAATTGATGCGGCTACCGATGTTGTTTATGTGCCGACTGTAGGTTGTATGAATTTAGCGGCATCAGTCAATGTACTACTTTATGATCGCCTTGCTAAAATGACTCAAGTCGAAGCGGATGATGAATTGATTAAACAAAGTCGTGATAATAATAACCGGACCAAAGTGAAGCATTGGTTGAAGTAAGTGGCTTCAATAGCATATTAAATTGAAAATGCCGGATGAGAAATCATCCGGCATTTTTTTCAGCGGCATTGCTATTATTAGATTGAATAAAAGTCTTAACATAATGTAGTTTAAGCTAACTACTTGTTATGTGAAGGAACTACCTATGTCACTCATCAGTCGACTATCTCAGTGGCTACCATTTGGTCATGTGCCAGAAATGGATGCCAATACCGTTTTCCAACACCTTGAAAATAACAATATTCAAATTGTAGATGTGCGCACTACGCTGGAGTGGGATAAATCACACATCAAAGGGGCTATTAACCTTCCTATAACTCATTTTTCTGCAGATTCCGTTAAACAACTACAGCTTAATACAGACCAGAAAGTTATCGTTATTTGTCTCTCTGCCCATCGAAGTATTCCAGCCGTTAGAAAACTTAAGCAGTTTGGCTTTAATGATGTTTATCAACTCAAAGGTGGAATGCTGAGTTGGTGGAAAGCGAAACTTCCGACATTATCGACTCAAAACTAGTACACACAAGGCTTATCAATATGACGTTACTCTTTTTACATGGCTCGGGTTGTACGCATGTTGTTTGGCAGCACCAACAACAGTTTTTTGAACATAGCATTGCTATTGATTACCCCGGTCACCCAGAGGGGCAAGCACTGACTCATGTTGATGAGTTAACACAATGGTTAGCAGATTATATTGTGCAACATCAGTTGGATGATGTGGTATTAGTTGGGCATTCTTTAGGCAGTGCGATAGCAATGCAGCTCGCTATCTCAGCAAAAGCAAAGATACAATTAAAGGCGTTAGTATTAATTGGCGCAGGAGCTCGGCTCAAAGTGATGCCTCAGCTTTTACAATCACTATCAACACTTGCCGAGTCGGCACTGCCATTACCAGACTATTTGCTGGTAGCAAATCAAAATATTGCCGAGCCTTTACAATCACAAATTAATACTTCAATTATCAATAATGGCGTTAACGTCATGCTGACTGATTTCACTATGTGCGACCAATTTGATGTTATAGAGCAGCTACCGCTAATTGATGTGCCAACGTTAATTATTGTGGGCGATGCAGATCAAATGACACCGATAAAATATGCCACATTTTTACAGCAGCATATCCCCAACGCGCAAATTGCCATTATAGAGAAGGGCAGTCATATGGTCTTTGCTGAACAACCCGATAGGGTAAATCAATGTATCGAAACCTTTCTTAACAGACTCGAGTGAACATTTCCTGACGTAAATTGAGTTTATTCATGTAGCTGAATTGTATGCGCGGAGCTGATTTTTGATGAGAGAAAATGGTTGCGAAAGCAGGGCTTGATAAAAAGAAAGAGCGACGACCTTCAGCTTTGGCTTATAAAAAAGAGTTGTTTATAAAATACAGCGGTTTCTGAAAAGCTGAGTCCGACGAGTTACCAACTGCTTTGGTATTGATTTTTAATAATGGAGTTTTGATAATTATTTTGAATTGAATATAGGGAGTTAAGTATAAGGAATTTTCAAAATGGTTGCGGGAGCAGGACTTGACCCTACGACCTTCGATGATTGTTTATGAAAAGCTGAGCCCGACTAGCTACCTACTGCTCCATCCCGCGACTGATTTTGATTACGTTTATCTATATTCTTGTTGAACAAGAAAATGGTTGCGGGAGCAGGACTTGATAAAAAGAAAGAGCAACGACCTTCGCTTTTTGTTTATAAAATACAGCGGTTTATAAAAATCTGAGTCCGACGAGCTAACAACTGCTTTATTCACAATAAGATTTCATTAAAATTTGGTGTTTAATTTACATTGAATATGAAGATTTGGATTAGATATAGGAGAGACAATATTTTTCAAAATGGTTGCGGGAGCAGGACTTGAACCTACGACCTTCGATGATTGTTTATGAAAAGCTGAGCCCGACGAGCTACCAACTGCTTTATTCACAATAAGATTTCATTAAAATTTGGTGTTTAATTTACATTGAATATGAAGATTTGGATTGGATATAGGAGAGACAATATTTTTCAAAATGGTTGCGGGAGCAGGACTTGAACCTACGACCTTCGGGTTATGAGCCCGACGAGCTACCAACTGCTCCATCCCGCGACTGATTTTGATTACGTTTATCTATATTCTTGTTGAACAAAAAAATGGTTGCGGGAGCAGGACTTGATAGAAAAGCTACGACCTTCGACTCTTGTTTATAAAAAGCTGAGCCCGACGAGCTATCAATTGTGCTATTCCGCGTCCGATAAACGCTATCAATTATTTTAATTCTATTGACTAAAGAATTGGTTGCGGGAGCAGGACTTGAACCTACGACCTTCGGGTTATGAGCCCGACGAGCTACCAACTGCTCCATCCCGCGTCCGATAAACGCTATCAATTGTTTTAATTCTATTGACAAAGAATGTATTACTAATCGTTTATCTTTATTCTTGTTAAACAAGAAAATGGTTGCGGGAGCAGGACTTGAACCTACGACCTTCGGGTTATGAGCCCGACGAGCTACCAACTGCTCCATCCCGCGTCCGATAAACGCTATCAATTGTTTTAATTCTATTGATAAAGAATGTATTACTAATCGTTTATCTTTTTTCTTGTTAAAAGAAAATGGTTGCGGGAGCAGGACTTGAACCTACGACCTTCGGGTTATGAGCCCGACGAGCTACCAACTGCTCCATCCCGCGTCCGATAAACGCTGCTTTGTTGATTCTGAGTTACATGCCAGTTGGCGTGTAAACCTGTCTGCTTCAAAGCGGAGCGAACTATAGCGATCCCCATTTGTCTTTGCAAGTAAAATCGGAATAATTCCTTTTGTTTGCTGGTTAATTAAGCGTGCAGTGCTGTAATCAAATGAGATTGATCATTAATGGGACAAATTGGATAATTTATAGCCCCTTTTCGATAAGTCGTTGGGGATATGTGTTTGAGCAGGTATAATGTTGCACTGAATTTTGTGTAACGATGACTGACTAATACATGTTTAATTTTTTTGCTGCAGCCCCTAAGGGTTTTGAATATAGCCTAGCCTCTGAATTGAAAGATTTTGGCGCTACCGATGTTAAAGAAAGCGTTGCCGGTGTGTACTTTTCTGCGCCGCTTGAACTGGCATATCGGATCACCCTATGGACCCGCCTAGCGAGCCGTATCGTATTAGTTATTTATAAAGGAGCTTGTGAATCTGCCGAGCAACTTTATAACGCTGCGTATTGTATCGATTGGCCATCGCACTTCTCATATAAAAAAACCTTCAGTATCGATTTCCATGGTACCGGTGGTTTTATCAATAATACTCAATTTGGTGCGCTAAAAATCAAAGATGCGGTTGTTGACCGTTTTCGTGATGATGGTACACCTCGCCCAGATGTTGAGCGCGTTAATCCCGATTTTAAAATCGATGCTCATTTCCGCAATGGCCAAGTTACCATTTCGATGAACTTTTCGGGTGCATCGTTACATCAACGTGGTTACCGTTCAACAACAGGCGAAGCCCCGTTAAAAGAAAACCTGGCAGCCAATATGTTGGTGCGCAGTGGTTGGCAAGCAAATCAAACGACTATCCTTGACCCATTTTGTGGTAGCGGTACGGTATTGATTGAAGCCGCTTTAATGGCCGCCGATATTGCACCAGGTTTGAAACGTGAAAAATTTGGTTTTGAAAATTGGCAAAGTCACAACAAAGCGATGTGGCAAACCATTTTTGACGAAGCTCAGGCTCGTGCCACTTTAGGTAAGACACGTTGTAAAATTAAGTTTTACGGCTCTGATATTGAAGCGCACCTCATTTCAATTGCCAAACGTAATGCTGAAAATGCGGGTGTAGCAGAGTTTATTGAATTTACTGTTTCTGACGCATTAGACGTTACGCCACCAGTAAGCGAAGGCTTTTTAATCTCTAACCCTCCATACGGTGAGCGTTTAGGTAATGTCACTGAACTACTACAACTTTACTACCAGCTTGGTGACAAGTTGAAAAAAGAGTTCGGTGGTTGGAAAATTGCCATGCTGTGTAGCGATATAGAGTTAATATCATCGCTCAAGCTTAAAGCCGATAAACAAATGAAAATGTTCAATGGTGCATTAGAGTGTGCATTTAACATTTATACTTTGCATGCTAATAGCACGCGTCGTGAAGCGGTTGCTCTTCCCGACGGTGTCGATCTTATCGATATTGCGCCAGCATTTGTTAACCGCATTAAAAAGAATGTTAAGCAGCTTGAAAAGTGGGCTAAAAAAGAGCGTGTCGACAGCTACCGTTTATACGATGCCGATTTGCCTGAATACAATGTCGCCATTGATAAATACCTTGATTATGTCGTTATTCAAGAATACTCAGCTCCGGCAACCATTCCAGAAGCTGTGACAAAGCGTCGTATTAGTGATGTACTGTTAGCACTACCAAGTGCCTTAGGTATTCATCCCGATCGCGTGACATTAAAAACGCGCGAACGTCAAAAAGGCGCGAGTCAGTATCAAAAATTAGATGAGCGTAAAGTTGAAGTTATCACCGAAGAATATGGTGCAAGATTTAAACTTAACCTTACGGGTTACCTCGACACAGGCTTGTTTTTAGATCACCGAGTAACTCGTAAATTGGTGGGGGACAAATCTAAAGGCAAACGCGTACTTAACTTATTTGCTTATACTGGTTCAGCTTCTGTGCATGCGGCTATTGGCGGCGCTAAAACAGTCACCACCATTGATATGTCAAACACCTATATCAACTGGGCGAAAGAAAACTTTGCGCTAAATGGTTTATCTGGGGCTAAATACGACTTTATCCAGGCGGATTGTTTGCAGTGGATAAAAGACAATAGCCATCAGCAATTTGATTTGATTTTTATTGACCCTCCCACGTTTTCAAATTCAAAACGCATGGAAGACAGCTGGGATGTACAGCGTGATCACGCCGAAATGTTAGGCGGATTGATTAAGCTATTGTCTCCAACGGGTGAGCTTATTTTCTCTAATAACAAACGTAAATTTAAGATGGATATTGAAGCGTTAAACCAAGCTGGCATTAACGTGACAAATATCGATAATTTATGTTTACCGTTAGATTATAAGCGCAACCCACATATTCATAATGTTTGGTTACTCACGCATGCCAAGTAGTGCTTTGCCCTACATTTTATATCACACAGATGGCTGCCATCTGTGTGATATTGCTTTGGCACTCGTTGAACAAACTGACATTGATTTTCAACACATTGATATTTGTGATGACGCCGCGTTAGCTGAGCGTTATGGCATAAGCATACCTGTGCTAGCACAGGGTAAGCGTGAATTATTTTGGCCTTTTGATGGCGAACAATTACAAGAGTTTATAGGAGTTTAGATTGAGTCTGGTTCGGATAAATAATGGCTCGTTAGCCTACGGTTATACTCCTTTACTGCAAAATGCAGATTTTACCATTGAGCCTGGCGAGCGAGTGTGTATCGTTGGCCGAAACGGCACAGGCAAATCCACTTTAATGAAAGTGTTATCAAAAGACGTACTGCTTGACGAAGGCGAGTTTAATATCGCTAACGACGTCAATGTCAGTCGCCTACAACAAGACCCGCCTAAAGCCGAAACTGGCTCGGTATATTCTTATATTGCAGCAGCATTAAAAGACATTGGTGAAGCGTTAGAGAAGTATCATCAATTATCGCACGACGTAGCAGACGCAAATCCTGATGATATGGAACGCATGCTAAATGAAATGCAGCGTATCCAAGAGGTGTTAGACCATAACAATGGTTGGCAACTTGACTCACGTATTATTCAAAACTGTCAATTATTGGGTTTAGATCCTGACAAACCACTGAATGAACTATCAGGTGGTTGGCAGCGTAAAGTCGCCTTGGCACGAGCCTTGGTTGTAAACCCTGATTTGTTGTTACTCGACGAACCGACCAACCACTTAGACATTGATACCATCGAGTGGTTAGAGCAGTTTTTATTAAGCTTTAAAGGCGCCATTGTATTTGTAAGTCACGACCGTGGCTTTATTCAACGCATGGCAACCAGAATTGTAGATTTAGACCGCGGTGTAGTGATTTCATTCCCAGGTAATTACCAGGCCTATTTAGATGGTAAGCAAGAATGGCTTCGTGTTGAAGCGGAGAAAAATGCCCATTTCGATAAGAAATTAGCAGACGAAGAAGTGTGGATCCGCCAAGGTGTTAAAGCGCGTCGTACTCGTAACGAAGGCCGCGTTCGAGCGTTAAAAGCATTACGCGCTGAGCGTGGAGAGCGACTGAATCGTCAAGGTAATGCCAAAATGGCTGTGTCTGACACAGAGCGTTCTGGCAAGTTAGTGTTTGATGTTAAAGACGTTAACTACAATTTACCCGATAAAAATTTAGTTAAAAACTTCAGCACTACCGTGATGCGCGGTGACCGAATTGCATTAATTGGCCCTAATGGCTGTGGTAAATCAACATTAATTAAGTTATTGATTGAAAAGCTACAACCTCAATCGGGCGAAATTAAAGTCGGTACCAAGCTAGAAGTGGCTTATTTCGATCAGTATCGCGAAGCTCTTGATCCTGAAAAAACCGTTGAAGAAAACGTTGGCGAAGGTAAAAGTACCGTTACGATTAATGGCCAAGACCGCCATATTTTAAGTTACTTACAAGATTTCTTATTTTCTCCAATGCGTGCACGTACGCCAGTTAAAGCACTGTCTGGTGGCGAAAAGAACCGTTTGTTATTGGCGCGGTTGTTACTACGCCCAGCAAACCTTATTATTCTCGATGAACCAACAAACGATCTTGATATTGAGACTTTAGAATTGCTAGAGTCTTTGCTTGCAGATTTTGAAGGTACGTTATTGATAGTGAGCCACGACAGAGCATTTATCGACAATACCGTCACCAGTAGCTGGTGGTTTGCTGGTAATGGACACTGGGCTGAATATGTTGGTGGCTACCAAGATGCAATTTCTCAGGGGGCAAAATTTTATTCTGAGGAACCTGTCGCAACAACTGTTGTCCAACCAACACCTGTTGTTGAAACAAAGCCTACAGCAGCACCTGAAAAGTCAGCTAAAAAGCTCTCTTATAAATTACAAAAAGAGCTAGAAGCACTTCCAAGTCAAATGGAACAGCTTGAGCAAGACATAGAAGTATTACAACAAACTGTAAGCAGTGCTGATTTTTATAATCAACCAGCTGACACGGTTAACAAGGCTCTGCAAACATTAGCAGAGAAAGAACAAAATTTAGAGCTGTGCTTCCAACGCTGGGAAGAACTTGAGTCACTGAAGTAAAGCATAATAAAACAGGAATGGTTACATGAAGTTAAAGTTTGATAAAGCCTTGTCATTAGTTGCAATAGGCGTATTAAGTGTTATCGGTTCGGCTCAAGCCGCCTCTGTATATGAAATTGTTAACATCGAAGATTACGATTTAAATGGCACATTAGATGGCACACGAAATGGCTATGCCATGGCCGTTAATGATGAAGATGAACTTGTTGGTATTTCGAAAGGCAAAAACAAGTTAAGCATCGACGACGTTGATGATTCTGTGATTGATATCGAAGACGGTATTACCGCAGCAGAGTCAATCACGTATTCTGTTTACTCTGAAATCGAAGCCAACAACTTTACTTTTATATCAAGCGATAATGCTTCAGTGGGCTCTTGGGTTCCTGAATTCTTTAGCATGGCAGGCACATTTGATCCTGCTAGCACAGAAACAGATTCAGATGATGAGTTAATCGTAAATGATGTCGATACCTTTTTTTATGGCATTAATAATAATGGCGTAAAAGTCGGTGCTTATACTGGTCCAGAGCTAACCTTAGATTATGAAGGCACCAGTACGACGCAAGAATATTTTTATTACCGTGAATTTGAAATGCGCGGTATTGCGGTAAAAAATGATGTCGAATACCCGTTATTACCTTCATTTACCACTTACGATCGCGAGCAAACCGCTGACGTAGATGCCGCTACAGTTGAAGTCGGTGGTTGGTCACTTGCTTCTAGAGTAAATAATAATAATCTAGTGGTAGGTTATGGCAGTACAGCGCTTGCTTCATCTAGTGAGACTCGTATCGATAAATGTATTGAAGATGCTGAAGATACCGATGCCAGCAATCCAATCCCTACTGATATTTGTGTGCAAGCATGGCAGTACCCAGATACTAATGGTACGCGCTATATTCAATATCAAACTCGCGGTATGGTTTGGGATCTTGATAACATAGATGAAAATGGTTTAGCTCAGAGCACAGAGTTACCGCTTGGATTAACTCCTGATGAAGACTCAACGCTCATTTTTACTTCGCAAGGTTTAGGGATTAACTCAGCTGGTGATGTAGCGGGTCGTTCACATGTTTATCGTAATGGCGATGACGATGATTTATATTTTGATGCCGCATATTGGAAAAAAGACAGTAATGGCAACTACCAGTACAACTGGGTAGAAATGGATGATAAAGTTTATTATTCAATTGCTTATGATATCAACGATTCAGGTATTTTAGTTGGTAGCTACAGCAAGTACATTAGTGGTTATTTGCGTAGTAAGTTCTTTATGCTGGATACTAATAATCCAGAAGAGGGCATCACAACGCCAAATGATTTCCAAACGTCATTGTCTGATTTAAGCAGTAAACCAAAAGACATTAACAATAAAGGCCAGGTTGTTGGTTATATTGAGTCGACATACGACAAAGAAAAGCCTCGTCCGAAAGTGGCTTTCTTGTATGACAGCACTACTGCGGAATTCGTTAACTTAAATAATCAATTGACCTGTGAGTCAAAAGGTTATGAAAGAAACACCGAAGGTGACTGGGTTCGTCATAGCGTAAGTGTTCAAGACGGTACCGGTGAAATATTAACTTACAACACCGAAATTTCAGTTGTAGAAGCCAATAGCATTAACGAAGACGGCACTATTGTCGGTACTGCGTTTATTCTAAAACCTGAATACCAATATGACTCGACAACGGGCGACTTAATTATTGGTGAAAATGGTTTACCGCTATTTGAGTTAGATGGTAACGGTGAGCCTGTAACCTCTTATTTACCCCGTATGGTGGTATTAAAAGCAACCGCAGGTGAACCATGCTCAACATCAGATGCGGTTGAAGACGTTGCCTATGAGCGTAAAGGCGCAGCAAGCTTTGCCTGGTTATTCGCATTACCTTTGTTATGGCTTCGTCGCAGAGTAAAAAAATAACGCTGAGTCTAGTTAACATTTGTATCAGTTTGCTAGATACAAATGACTAATCAAAAAATCGAGGAATTATTCCTCGATTTTTTTAATTTATATCTCAATACCTTAATAAGAAATCCATAAATTGGTCATTTTTTTAATTGATTTTGGTTAAAAAAGCGTCTATTTCTATATTTATGGCTTCAGCTTCATCCCGTTAAACAGAAGCCTGTAAATGGAAGAGGACGCATGAATGAAAAGACAGAAAAGAGATCGTTTAGACAGAGCTTTTTCAAAAGGATTTCAGGCTGGGATAGGAGGGCGTTCAAAAGAAGTTTGCCCTCACGCTAATCTTGACTCACGGTCTCAATGGCTTGGCGGATGGCGAGAAGGCGTTGATGGTCGACTCAGTGGCTTATTTAACAAATAATGCCCAACAAAATGCCCTCAAATGAGGGCATTGTTGTAATAGGGTAAAACACAATAATACGTTTAGAACGTCGAAGTATCACTAAAAATACCGACTTTTAAATCAGTGGCAGAATAAATTTGGCGGCCATCGACTTCCATCGTGGCATCTGCAATGCCCATCACTAATTTGCGATGTATTTTACGTTTAATATTGAGTTTGTAAGTCACTTTTTTGGCATCTGGCAATACTTGTCCGGTAAATTTAACTTCACCAACACCTAAAGCTCGACCTTTACCTTCAGCGCCTTCCCAGCCTAAATAGAAACCCACTAACTGCCACATAGCATCTAAACCTAAGCAACCCGGCATAACAGGGTCTGTTTTAAAGTGGCAATCAAAAAACCATAAGTCAGGAGTGATATCAAGTTCGGCAACAATTTCACCTTTACCAAATTCACCACCATTTTCATTGATGGTAATAATGCGGTCAATCATCAACATGTTATCGACAGGTAAGCGAGGTCTGTTAGGGCCTAAAAGATTACCGTTACCACAGGCGATAAGTTGTTCTTTAGTGAAACTGTTAGCTTTTTCCATTTAATTCTTTACCACTCTATAAACTATTAATCCAAACAAGATAGCGAACACGTGTAAGCTAAACAACTCCGATCACTATATAATCCGTAATCTAGCTAACAATTTAGCAAAAAAGTTGAGCTCAATATCATCATCATCTTGTCCTGCGAGTTTATCCAGCCGTTGTTGTACCAAACCATAAAGGGTATCTGCTGCAAAGTCGTTATCTTCATTGGCAACGCCTGCTGGCATTTGCATTAAAATCTCAACAGCCTGGTCCAAGTGTTCAATGGCATGGATATGAAATAAGCCTTTGTTTACCGCATCAATCACAGCGGGTTCTAAATTGAGCTGTAATACGTTCGCTTTAGGAATAATTACACCTTGCTCGCCGCTGAGTCCACGACGTTGGCATAAGGTATAAAATCCTTCAATCTTTTCATTTACGCCGCCAATGGCTTGTACGTTACCAAATTGGTCTAATGCTCCCGTCACTGCGAGGCTCTGCACAATGGGTTGCTCAGCAATGGCAGACATCAAACAGCAATATTCAGCTAATGAAGCGCTGTCACCGTCGATTTCTTGGTATGACTGTTCAAACACAATGTTAGCATTCAAATGCAGCGGCGCATCACGGCCAAAGATACGATATAAACAAGCTGACAAAATCATCATACCTTTAGTATGAATATTGCCACCTAATTCAGATTTTCTTTCAATATCTGCAACTTCACCGTCACCATAATGCACTGACGTGGTAATACGAGCGGGTTCACCGTAGGTGTAATCGCCAGTATCAATGACTGTCAGTCCATTAATTTGCCCTACCATAGCACCTTTAGTTGGCAGATTTATGAAATTATCGTCAAAACTCTGGGCAGAATACACTTCAGAACTATTATGGCGAAACTTGAGCTTCTCCAGCGCTTTAGCAATCGCAGCGGCATTAAGAGATGACTTACCGGCATAAGCTTTGGCTTGAGCAATGAGTTGCTTAATCTCCAGCATGTTTAAACTTAAGCGTTGCTGGTGCTCAACTTGACGAGAGCTAAACCAAAACAGCGGTAATAAACTCGACGGTTCTAATTCGGCGGCTTCATCCTTAGCTAACACACTTAGCCATTGCACATAAGCAGATTCAGGGTGCTGAGTTAAATCAACCTCGTTGCTCATCTCTGCAAGTATAGGGAAGTGGCGGTTAAATTTGCGGTCTTCTGATCGTAATTGGCCATAAGCAAGCCCTGAACCAACCAAAATAATTTTGCAATTAACCGGTATAGGAGCCAGCTCGTTATTGATACGATAGTAACCGTCATGCAGGATTTGCATTAACAAGTCCCACAGGTTTTCACGTTGCCAAATAGACTCTAAACAAATAAAAACCATATGATTACTTGCCAAAGCCCCCGGTTTGTAAACACTGGCTTTGTCTGTCTTAATCATTCGGCCTAATAAATCCGCACGGCGCAGTGTGCCTTGTAAATAACACGACAATGATTCTTGCTTAGCAATAATACCGACATTTTGCGCAGGCATTGCAGCTTGCCATTTGAACTGGATCTCTGCATCGTCAGACAACTTTTTCGTCGCCACTAAGTAGTTATTTGACGGCGTATCAGCCTGAGACACTAATGCCTTGATAAATAATGGTCTATCAACACCCGAAAAATCACCAAGAAACAAATGTTGCGAATCGATTTTGGTCATTAATTTAAATGCGTCAACAGCGCGCTCTTGTCCTAGCAGTAAATGGCTAGGAAAAAAGGTCGATGTGGCCGTTTCTGGTAAATGATATTGAGGGGCAAGTTTGGCACTAGGCAATAACGTTGGGTTCATAGAGTAATAATCGGGCCATAGCAACGAAAAATAGTCTGATGATATTAGCATAAAGCACCACAAAAGCCTTAGCTGATTCTCAGTCCAAATCGATTAAGTCACTAACGAATTTAACCTGTTACCGCTTAACACCTTAATAGTGCGAATGCATAAAATCATAGCAGGATGATTAAATGCTAAACATTCAGCCATTTT
This sequence comes from Shewanella sp. MF05956, assembly GCF_059758055.1. Classification (NCBI taxonomy): domain Bacteria; kingdom Pseudomonadati; phylum Pseudomonadota; class Gammaproteobacteria; order Alteromonadales; family Shewanellaceae; genus Shewanella; species Shewanella sp. MF05956. The sequence continues at coordinate 76,674 of NZ_JCAYNV010000020.1, forward strand.
TTTGAAATTTATGGTTTACAAGCAAACGAGTTACTTATATTATTCACGCCGTTCGGAGGGATGGCAGAGTGGTCGAATGCACCGGTCTTGAAAACCGGCAACGGTTTATCCCGTTCTAGGGTTCAAATCCCTATCCCTCCGCCACATTAAATACGAGAAAAGCCGTTGATTATCAACGGCTTTTTTTGTTTTTGGCGTTTGAGGGGCTCTCCATAAGGATTGACTCAGACAATGTATCCATTTTTTACATGAGCAGAGCACCCAACAACGTATACTTCACACGTATCTGTTTAGCCAAATATTTACGCGACAAGGGCTTCCCTTTTGACGTAAAAGTCTCCTTACTGACTCGCGACAGAGCTGAAGCGGTCATCCGTAACATCGATGTTGCCGGAGCACTCAAAAAAATCATCAGGTCTATTGACCATCAAACCCGTATTAATGATTTTATTCGCTACGTTGATGAGGTCATTAACCATCTCAGATCTCAGTTTGATGCAGCTGATTCTGATATCACGTTCAATATCACGCCTAAATCTCATGCTATCCCTATTAGGGACACTAAGTTGTCAGAACACCGTGAAACCACGGCTGTCGCGCAAGCAAAGCCTGTTACTGGGTTAAACGAAGCATTAAGCGCATTTATTATCTCAAAACAAAAATCAGCCATTAGGCCTCTCTCTATTCAGCAGCTTGAGCAGCGTACTCGGCATTTTATTGATACTGTATCATCAAAATACACTCTTAAAACCAAGCTTAAAACTGATGATAAATGTGTGCATGACATCACCAGTGCTGATGCGATGACCTATCGCGATGAGTTACTAACTCAAGGCCGAAGCTACAAAAGCAATAAAGAGTACTTAGCTGCCATATTTCAGTTCTTTAAGTGGGGCCAATTAATGACTTACTGCACCAGCAACCCCTTTGAAAGCGTTACAGTCGGACAAAAACCAAAAGCTAAACCGAATCAAGCTAGAGACCGCTGGACGCACATTGAACTTAAACGACTACTTCGCAGCTCATCATTCAAGGCTTCAACAACCGATTTCAAATGGGTCACCCGATTAATGCTTTATGGTGGTTTAAGGCCTTCAGAAGCTTGCCAGCTCAAACCTGGAGATATCAAATTAATCGATGGCGTACACTGCATTAGCGTTGATGACAGTGGTGCTGTACAACGATTAAAGAACCTCAATGACAAACGTTATGTGCCAATACATCAGCGCTTGCTTGAGCTTGGCTTTATTGCGTTTGTTGAGCAAAGAAAATCAACACATACCCAGCTGTTTGACTATAAACCTGTCGGCATCATTGAAGATTGGTCAAAAACTTACTGCAAACAGCTCGCCAAGCTTCAAACCGAGATAGGCATGCAAGCGAACCTGCGCCCCACGTCATATGGCTTCAGACACACGTTTATCGATGAAATGAAGCAACTTGATATCAGCGAGCATATCGTGGCGCAAATCGTCGGTCACGCTAATCCCAACATCACTTTCAGTCGTTACGGCAAAGATATAAACGTTGCTGCATTGCTTAAGGATATTGAGAAAATTGACTATCAAATTTGATGATCGGGTGTGGTTAATAAATAAACTTTAAACCTAAATTAACAATCTGTTTCAATTGGCAGTAACAGTGCCAGTTGAGGCACAAACACTGCCAAAGCTGTCATTATTTCGCTACAGCAGAGAGCGAGAGATTAGGCTGTTGAAAATGGCTCGCAGTCGGTGAGTGCGAAGCAAAAAACAGCCCACAATTATGTGGGACTAGTACGTAACCCGGTACGCTTGTATCCCACTTTTTGTTCCAAAAAGATCGGATACAAGCTCGGGCAAGGGGAAACCCCTTTGAACCCAAAAGCTACATGCTGCGCATGTGAGAAAAGCAAAGTACAAGCCACAGCCTATTGTCATTCAATGGTTTGCCAATAGACGGCACAGTATTGACATCTTCTTGTCGTTTAAATCAAGGTAAATTGAGAATTGACTTTGAATGCCATACAGGGACTTTCTGTCATGAATCTTAATAAATTACTGTCTATTTAGTAATTCAAATTAGAAAGGGTACTTGTTTATAAATCATAATCGCTGTAGTAGCACCGTTAGTTTGACCACACAGGAATGGTTCTTCAAGCATGCTAAAAGCAATTGTAAACACACTAATGTACAAAATTGAAGTCACAATCAAGCTAAACCCATCACAGTGTGATGATATATAGAAGTACAGTAAGTATTAATCAAATAAAGACAGATTTCTCTGCCTAAAAAATAATTGAGGGAAAAGATCTTTATTGCCTAATAAAGGCGATATCTCATTACTTTTGAACAATGTGACACAGGATTATTTAAACGTCATTGGTATGGCATATCAAGTTTCTCCTGTATGTATTAAAAAAAATTGTGGTTTTTTTTCAAAAATACGTCTGTAGCAACAGACTTAACACCAAGGTATTTTCGTTAGCTATGTTGGTTTAGCATGACCTTTAATACTCATTATTTGACATAAAATTAAGTAGTTAGTTAAAGGTTGTGATTTGATAAACAAATTATGCAAAAGGGTTAATTAGATGACAAATATCTTTAAATTTTCTACTGTAGTCGCTGCAATTTTTATAGCCCAAGGTTGTACTCAAGGCCCTGATATTGGCAAGATAGATGATTCATCAATGCGTTATTTAGGCTCGAGTAAAGTCGATATTTATACACTCGATTCATCGGCAATCGAGGATTGGGCTGAAGCTAAAGCAGACTTCAAACAAAGAATGGAAGAAGTCACGGGCACTAAGGATTTAAGTGATGCAGAAGCCTTCGTTGAAGCCGTTGACGATTTAATTGATGAAATGGATCTTGTTGATTTAGTCGATGACGTAAAGCCTTTTAACCTAGTAGAGGCTAAAGCAAAACTGAAAGCGACCTATCAAGCACAACTTGATAACGAATTAGCACAGCTAGCAGCGAGTAAAGCTGAAAAAGATTCATTTCTTCCCACTTACAATGAGTCTTTTGCTGCCTTTGAAAAGGGGAGATCTGATATTGAGTCATTTAAATCTCAAAGAGTAGCGTTAAATGATGCGTTTCAATTGGCAAAAACAGAAGCCATTAAAAGTCTGGCTGATGTAGGAGTTGACTCGACTGGAAACATAAGTAAAAGATTAGGCAATGACAGATTTTATAATACGTATTCGTATAATTTCACAGAGGCATTAAAAGATAAAACGTGTCGCGATTTAGATAGAAATGCAGGAAATAAACCAAATGCTATTTATTATTCAGATGCACGTATAACAGACGATAAATCAGAATTGGTTTGCACAAAAATTACATTCCCTTCTAGTTATGCGTCTGATAATGCACAAAACCAGAAACTTAAAGAACCTCAAATTAACGCAATTAAACTTGCCTTAAATAAAGCTCAATCGTATTTGCGAGACGGAAATCAGTTAATAAAACAATCCAACTCGTATTACCAAGACCATCCTCAGATAGCTGATTTACATAACAGATACCAACGTAATGACAGAAGAATGCTAGAAAGCCTTGAAACCAAAGTGAAATGGGCTCAAGACGCAGTGGATAGAGTGATAATTCCTAGTGATGAAAAAATAGCTAACGAAGTTGCTTTTGAACATATGCGTACTTTGAATTTGTATTCGGAGTTTCACTACAATAATATTCTTTTAAATCAGCTAGATTATGTGTCTACTGTTAGCGCGGATGGGCGATTTAAGCTTGATAATAGTGAAAAATTTAATTTATTAATTGCACGTCCAGAGAGAAAAATTAATCAAAAAGCCGCTTATAAAATAATTCGACTTGCTGAATTTGATGACAAAGCTTTAGTCACCATAGGGCTGAATGATATTTTGACATCAAAAGAATTCCAAACTATTACACTATAAACTTGACCGATGGAGCCTGAAAATAATTTACAGGCTCCAAAAAACTAAAACGGTAATACCCCTCATATAAATCATTTATAGGACTTTTTTAGTCAAATGAGTTTGGCCATGCCGCAACTGTAATTCTTCAAATACTGTCGAACATCGCTCACTTTGCAATGAAATCATTATCTAACTCAAAATTTGATAAAAACAATTGTGGTTTTTTTTAAAAACGACGTCTGTAGCAAACGGCACCTTTTCTAGGTATTTTTATCTGCTCGCATCGTCTGACATCGGCTTTTACACCCTCTAGATGATTTATATTTGAGTTCGCAAAGGAAAATTTATGCTGAAAAAATCTTTTATCGTTGCAGGTTTATCACTTTTACTCGCAGCTTGCGGGGGACATGGCTATGAAGGTCAATATGAATCAAGCATCGAGGCTACCGGATTAGGCAGCTTAAATAGCATGATGCCTAAAACAACAATGTACATCGGCACTGATTACATTGAATCAAATGGTCAAAAAATAGAAGTCGAAAAAATCTACGTCAAAGAACAAGGCGACAGAAAAATTTTAATCATGCAAACACAAGAAGGCGATCAGGCCTACATCATCGATAAAGACGGTTCATTACTGATTAAATCAGGTATTGCAACCATAAAATTTACTAAAGTTGATTAATGACACACTGACCATGAAGAAAGTTGAAAATAATATGAAAAAATATACATCGTTAATCAGTATCGCATTATTATCTGCAGGATTAACTGCATGTGGTGGCAGCGACAGCAATGAAAACACCGACGACTCAGTCAATACACCTAGCAACGGCAACGGCTCCTCTTCTTCTGAGCAAAGTGTCTATATGGCCCCAACAGGTGAACTTGCTCAAAAAATGCTGGCGATAACCCCATCGGTATCAGATAACAGCGTAGAATCTCAATGTTCGACAACAAGCAGTGTCTATGAAACGACAGACTTGTATGTAGGTTTCAGCTCAAGCGCCAAAAGTGATGGGAATGACGCTGATTTAATTTATGCAGCACAACTTACTCAAATAGCCTTAAATGAACTGATAACTGCGACGGGCTTAAATAAAAGTAATGACCTAAATTTAGATGGACAAAATAAGTGGGTAATTTGTCTCGATAACAATCAAACGGGTAATGGAACAGGCTCAATTGCCAGTATGACATTTAGCCCTATTGAACTTAACGCTAGCGGTTTTAAACTAGCAAAACACGAGCTATTCCATGTTGTTCAAACTGAATTACTTGGAAAAAATACAATATACCATCACTTACCTCGTTGGTTCCAAGAAGGCAGTGCGGAGTATTTTGCTTCAATGGATTCAAGTAATGTAAGCCGTTCATTATTAATGAACTTTACAAGCGATCTGGCAAGTAATCCCTCATTACAAGGGTTGCAATCAGCTTATGGCATTAACACCTATAACCACCAACAAGATATCTTAGAAGCCTATCCACAATACGATAATAAACTATACTCAATCTATAAAACCTCGGTTAACTACTTAGTAGACAAAGGGTTAACTGATCAAGCACTTATCTCACTCATTAGAAATTCGTATCAAGCAGGACAAGATCCTCAAACAATGCCACAGTTTCACAGTGAAATCGCAATGTTGCAAGCAACAGGCGCATTCACACTGCCTTCTGGCTATGACTACACAGACCTATTAACAACAGAAGGATACAGTGAACTAATCCTAAATGACTGGCTGAATACAGATCAATATTCAGCATCATTTACATCTGTTTCAGCGACAGTCACCATCGCCAGATTGTTTCTAATACCAACACTGGATCAAGAAAATGAGTATGAAGTTACGGTAAATACAGATCAGAGCGGCTATAGCTATGCCGTTGGCAGCATTCCAGATGGCGACTACCAAATTTACGCCATCGACACCGCTGATGAAAATGCTTATGGTCCAATGACACAATCCGTTGTTAATGGTGAATTAGGTGATATTGATTTCACCGGTGTTAACGTTTGTGAAACTTGTAATGACTGATCTTTATTCGTTAGTTAAATGAGTTCAATAAAAAACCAGACAGCTTGTCTGGTTTTTTATTGGTGGTTAAACGTATCTTAAATCACTATCACAACACCGTTTATGCAAACTCTCTAGACGGTTGAACAGACGGCTGCATGCGTTGCTTTAACCATGCTTTGGCAAACCGTAAATCATTTTCTACCGTTCTTAAAGACACTCCGAGTAACCTGGCAATTTCTTTGTTACTCTTTTGAGCAAAATAGCGTAAATCCAGTGCCTCTGCCTGCCTGGCATAGTGTTTAGAAAAGCCGTCCATTTCGAGGTACAAAATGATGCTATTAAAGTCGTCCTCCAAAGGTTGGCCTTTTTGATTAATCGCGATGGTTGATGACACTTTACTCATCCCCCTCGCCTTGCTCTTTACCGTCTTACGATAATGATCAATAAATAGGTTTCTTACCGTTGAATTTAAATAACTGTAAAACTCACGTAATGTTTCAACAGGTAAAGTTGACTCGGCGACCAACAACTTTTCATAGCAATCATGCGTTAAATCCGTAACAGACAAAGATAAAAATGCAGTATTTACATCCTCAGGCAGATTGTCATAATGAATATTGGCATACTCTTTTATTTTAATATAAGCCAATTCCATCAATACCTTCGTTGGCTCAGGCTCGCCATTTTGCCAAGCTTTAATTAAACACAACACTTCACTTTCTGTCATTAACAAGCTCCTTTGAATCGATATTAACTGCTGCGTTTTGCTAAACCCACAGACCGTTCAGAAACGGCAACGTCATCCACCAGCTGCTGGTATTGTTTATACCAATTACTATTACTCTGAATATTTCGGTTATCTAACAGTGTTTTAATCTGGGTAATGTTGCGCTTTGAAAACGCTATATCGTGATAATTAAGTGCGATTTTGGCTTCTTTTATCAATACATCAAGACGATTAGCAGAATTGCGACGCTCTTTTGCTCCCCATGTAAACTGAGGTAATGCTGCTAACGCAATGTTAGGGGGCACTTCTGTGCTTGCGCTTTCACTCAGTAAATAGGCAAGTTCAAGTTGTTTCTTATTGTAAAAATAAACATCTCGCTTTGCTGTTGTAGTAAGCACATCTTGCGATTGCAAATAATCAATACGCGTTAGTGCTAAGTCCTGGCTTGTGACTAAATTCAGTAAATAAGTATTGAATGCGGGTGTAAATAGCGCTGTGGTTCGCTCTGGGATATTGTCTTTGCCACTCACCAGCCCATCAACATCATTTAAAATTTGAGTCACAATCGCGGGCAAGTGTTCAGGGGCTTTCCCAATAATAGACAAATACTCATCTATAATTTTTGCTGCTAACGTCACCGATGCAATGTCCCGCTTATCAGTACCAAGGGTTAAATACACATTAAACAACCGATTAGCATATTGTTGATATTGTTCAAAATCCCCTATGTTGTATAACGTGAACAACAGCACCTCAAGCGAATTCAGATATAAACCGGGGTTAGTCGCCAAATATGTTTCCGCTAACGTGACACCGTTTACCGCCGCTTGATAACTTAATTGCGGCGCATCATAAGCATAAAAACCAGCAATCATGCGATAAAAGTGAATATTATTAGGATGTTGTTCACCGACAATTTTTTTGTGGTTATTCAGCGCCTGACTCATTACACGCTGTCCTTCTTCAAATCTGTCTAATTCTATGTACGCCCGGCCTAATACTAACTGCTTTTTTAATACTTCAATTTGGTTATTCAAACCAGTATAAATCTCGACCGATTGATTAAGGGCAACAGCGGCTTCTTCAATAAGAGGTTTATATTGTGAGTCAAAAATGAGTTCATCTGTTTGCTCAAAGTTAAACTCAATGCCAATGGGTATTTGATTCTCTAACGCACCACCGAGTGCGCCAAGCACATTACCCTTAAGCTCATCGGTTAATTCATCCCAATAATGGGCTTTGATATTTCTCAGTAAATTAATGTGTTGTAGCCCCATATCGCTGGGCATACTTTGATATAAATGGTATTTCTGGCCATTAAGGTAATTATGATAAAAAATGGCTTGCAATGGTGTATCTGGTAACCCCTTAACACCCGAAAATGTTAAATGATCAAGTAACACACTTGTATTAGGGTCAATCAAACTAAATTCATTTGAATAGTTGTACAATTGCACTAATTGTCCGCCGGCTTTAAAAGCCATATCAGCGTCGCTTAATAATGCAACACTATTTATCACTTCTTGATACAGAGTTTTAGCTTGTGCAATATTACCAATAGACTCATAACTATCAGCCAGAGTCAGTTTGATTTTCGCAATAGAATCGGCATTAAGGACTTTATCGTCTTTAACGATTTTTTTAGCATTATCTAATAAATCTACCGCGAGTAACTCTTTACCATTCGATTTTTTTAAGTCTGCCATTTCCAATAGCTCAGATAACTTTTTCACCACCAAGTCAGACTGATTCTTAGCCACTTTAAGGTCTTCAAACTGTATGTACAAATTCACAGTTAGATAAGTTATCGCGGCAAAAAAACTCACCGCTGTCAATGTCGGGATAGGATATCGCTTAAAAACAAACTTTGTTAATTTAAACCCATAACTGCCCGAATACGCAGTTACATTTTGATGACTTAAATAGCGTTCAATATCATATTTAAGATCTAAAACAGAAAGATAACGTAACGAACTATCAAGGCTGGATGCTTTATCAGCAATCGCATGTAATTCCACTCTTTTGCTATATTCATCTGAGCAAAGCAGTAAGTCTTTTAAAATTAACCCAAGTGAGTAAATATCACTTGTTGTATTGGCAAGCTCGCCGAGTTTAACTTCTGGGCTGGCATAAATAGGGGTTAACGCCTTAACATACGTTTTGTATATCTGTTGGCTTGGTTCATCACTATTACAAAAGATACGCGCAATACCAAAATCCAATACCTTTATTTGATTGCGATTATCGACCAGAATATTAGCGGGTTTAAGATCTGCATGAACAATTTGATTTTGGTGCGCATGATGAATGGCGTCACATAAGCTACAAAAAACGCTTAACTTATCTTTTAGTCGAACGCTGTTATCGGCCCATAACGTTGAAATTGGCTTACCATCAACGAGCTCCATCACAATGTAAGAATAACCTTCAGCGGAGATCCCCGCGTCAAAAACCTTACCAATATTAGGATGATTGAGCTTTGCCATAAAGCTGGCTTCACGAATTAAGGCTTCTTTACCTATAAATGACTCTAATTGATGATTAATAATTTTAACAGCCACTTTCTGTTCAAATTTCTCATCAATTCTATCGGCTAAATAAACGGCTCCCATGCCACCTTGGCCAATGAGTTTCACCAATTTAAATGCACCCACAAAACAGCCTGTTAACGCGGTCACATGGTTAGATAAACTGTCAAACTGGTCTGCCATTAATCTTGACCAATCATGTTCAGCAAGCTCGTTATCATTGGTAATAAGCACATTAATTTCATCAATTAATGCTTGTTCACCTTCACACTGCTGATGAATAAATGCACGTTGTTGTGTAGCAGGAAGTGATATTGCTTGAATAAAAATATCGTAAAGTGAAGTCACGTTCCCGCCTGTGAATGAGAGTTATATCCGTATAAAGATGCCTAAAATACTCAACAACACGCAAATAATGAAACCATATAAACACCAAAGTTATGTTTTTACTCTTTCACAAATCAACATGTCGTTATTAATGCTGCACCGTTAACATTTATGCAGCAACATAAGGTAATTGACTGCTTGAGCAAGTGTATCGCTGAGTCATCACAAAGTATGACACGGTGTAATTTGTGACTATATCCTTAACCGTTTAAAAGTCCATAACAGACTGATTTGAATGCTTAAAATTTGAGCTGAAACGCTATAATATAAAAAAATTTTCAATTCTTATGTGGTTTTTTTTAAAAAATCCGTCTGTAGTCATTCTCTGTAAATTGGGTTATTTTTTTATAAGGGTGTTTGTGTATTCATGCCCCCTTTACTGCTCATGGCGAGTAATTAATTGGGGACTAAACACTGAGGCTGAAAACAACGAAGTATTGTTGTTTTTACATTAGCTTTTATCACCACACATTTAATGTGTGGATGGATATTAATGGCGTTATTGAGATTCTGTGACATTAAAATGAAAAAACATTCTTATACATTATTAGCGGCATTAGTGTTATCTGCCTGTGGTGGCGGTGGCGACTCAGAAAAAGAAACCGATGCTCCATCAGATACAACACCATCTAAAACCTATGTATCTGGTAATACGATGCAATCTGGTAGTGATGGCTATATCGAATATCCAACAGAAGATGTAGGTCAGGGTTATTACTGTAATGGTAGTTCTGACAAGTATTTTGAAAGCGAATTTGTACGAGTTTATGCTAACAGCGCAGTTGGCAATAATGACTTAATGGCTGTTGCAACACTTGTTCAAAACAATATGTCTTTTTCCTACGGGAAAATGAACTTTACCACGGCATCTCTAAAAGAATTTATGCCGCAATACTCGCCAACAATCGCAAATCGTTTTTTAAACACAACTGAATACAATGATGAACTTGCGTATAACTATGTCTACACTGGCATTCATAAAGATGTTGATTGGAAGTCAATGACTTCTAGCGATGTTTACTATGGCATCCCAGATCATTATCAGTCTCTTGACACTCAGGGCGCTATTGACTCGGCCTTAATTCTAACAGAAAAATTTAGCGGGGATTCAGGAGAGGAAGTTGAAAAACGCAGCGACAAAGTTATTGTCTGTCTTGCTGGACACATGAATAAAAGTCGTTTTGCTGAAGGGACATTTCACGGACTAAACTTCGCTGAGCCAGAAGCGGATAGTCGTGTATTGCAATCAGTTTACACCAAGCACGAGCTTATTCACCATGTTCAAATGCAACACTATCGAGTCACTGAGCGCTCTGTTATTGGTATATACAACCTTCCGAGCTGGCTTGTAGAAGGTCAAGCAGTGTATCTTTCAGGCCAATCAATAACTAAACGAAGCGAAGTGTCTAATACATCAATTGATGATATGAACAACGCATCAGATAAAAATGCATACTATGAAGAATATGGTTTGGCTTATAGTTATCTTCATCTAAATAATGATGTTAGCACCATAAACAAGCTATATTCAAATACAGCAAGCGGCATCACTAGCTTTGAGTCAGCGTTTGATGCGCTTAATCTAAAAAATCATTACGGGCAAGTAATGACTTACAGTTCATTTAAATCAAATTATCAAACATGGGTAGCCGACTGGAAATAAGCTAAATCAACTTAATCAGCAGCCTTTACATAGGTTGCTGATATTTTACGTTATGACACATAAAGGCGCACACTTTCAATTTAATAAAATATTAATACTTATATTAAATTGAAACTTAACATTTCGCATTAAATGCAACAGCAATAGATAACACGCATATTAAAAGAGCTTAGCGCCGCCTGTTAAAAATAAAAAATAATTCAACACCACAGAATTACTTTATTAATTTTTTCTCAACCAACTTGTTACCTTATTAAATTATTGCATTAAAATTAATAATTAGCTTATAACACAACAATCAACTTTACACTTCGTAATATTAATCGAGATTATATAATGAAAAAGAACATCGCTCTGTTTATTTATACTGCGGTTATAACCGTTTTTCTTTCTGCTTGTGGTGGGGGCAGTGACAGCGATGAAAATGATAGCTCCTCGGTGATACCAACGCCACCAGTAACCACACAGCCATCTCAACCAATGACAGTTAGCACGTCTTTGATTAGTGCCTCAGTAGATGAGTTAGGCTCAGTTTCTGGCTCATTCTCAGCAAGTAATGTTAATGGCACACTGTCGGCAACAAGTAGCTATTCAGGCAAAGGAAAAGTCAAAATTGATATTAGTGGTAATTCAGTTAATGTGACCTTTACTGCCCCTGAAATGAACAACGATCTCATTGAGCAGTTTGTCGTTACCGCCAAAGACAGCAAAACTTCACATACCGTTACGTTCACGGCTAATGTTAAAAACACATCTGCCGTCAGTAAGGTTTCGTTTTTAACCGCCTACGCATCATCAGTGAGTCAAAAATCATTATTTGCTGACATGACGAATATTTACCGCTTTTACAGTAGTGCTGCGGTGTATGTTGGCGAAACAACAGCATCCGATGCAGATGATTATCAAGATGCCTTTAGTGACGCGCAAACAGTGGCATACAGCACCTTAGCTAAAAACAACTCTTACTCTTCAGCAGCAATCACCAAAATGCTTGCAGACTACAAGGCTGGCGCACTGAGTGAGACAGATATTGATTCGACTATAAGCGGATTGCAAACCTACATTCTTCCAATCAACACCACTTTGGCAACAAAAATCAGTGATATTGCAGCGCTTTCAGACAAGCTACCGGTGTTTACTCCTGGTGAGTTAAGTATGACCTTGACTGGCATGTCATCTTTAATTGGTAATCCATCAATGGGCTCATATGTGAACGGCCAGTGGGTTTTTAATAGCGAATTTGCGTTAATCGGCAAAATCATTTCATCAACTTGTGCCGCAGAATAACGCTGTATAACCGGAGAATATCATGAAAAAATTAACCACCTTATCAATGGCAATACTCGCGTCTTTCGTAGCAACAGCAGCAATGTCTGCGCCAAAAGAAACACAGATTACTGAGCGTTACTTTACGCCACAGCTTGCACCTCAGCCTACTGGCAAGCAGTCTGTGTCATCTGATAGCTCATTGCCTAACGATGCTGAGTTTCAGCGCCTACAGTATTCTTATATGCACTCTTCATTAACTGAGGCAACTGTCGGCAATCAATTTATTGGCTCGTGGCTAAAATCACAAACAAAGCAGACAAAGAAAATCCGTGTTGGACTTGTTGATGCGGGATTTGCTCCGCATCCTGATATCAACTACGCGAGTGAAAGTGCAGACTTTTTTGAGCGTGACAGTGATGCATACAGTGAAAAGTTAATGCGTGAGTCATCCTCATGCAATCCTCACGGAACGTATGTCGCTTCAATCATTGCAGCAAAAAGCAATAATGGAGTGGGAATCTTTGGTGCTGGCAATAACGTTGAAGTCATCCCAGCACGAGTGGCTGCCTGTGGTGAAGGAAGCACCTTCGACTTAAATGACGGCATAGCTTGGCTGGCAGGGAAAAGTTTTGCCGATGAGGGTATCGCTGATATTAGTCGCCCAGTTGATGTAATTAATATTAGTCGCTCCGGTTATTCTGACTGCCCTATTGAGGCTCAGGAATCAATTGATTATGCCCTATCAAAAGGTATTGCAGTTGTTGCTGGCGCAGGAAATGGCAGCGTCGAAACCGCACTTGCATTTCCGGCAAACTGCAAGGGTGTAATTGCTGTTTCTGCTACTGACATAAATGACAACCAGGCAAGCTTTACTAATTATGGGTTTATGAATGACATTACTGCTCGCGGAGATGACTTGGCCGTGTATGGATTAGATGACCCATCTCTGCCCAACAAGGCATACGTCGGTGATGGTACATCATTCTCAACTCCTCTTGTCTCAGCAGCGATTGCCAACGTGCTTAGTGTTACTGACGGGCTAACACCAGCAGAAGTAAAATACCTTCTTTTATCAACATCTACTGAGTTTAGTGACACCACAACGTGTACTGTTGATAGCTGTGGTGAAGGTCATCTTAACAACGACAAACTTGTTGAAGCGGGTGAGCTTTATCAGGCGGGTAATTTAAGCTACATCAAGCAGGCACTTCCTTATGGTAATGCATGTGATAAACAGCTACTAATTGAAACATTTGGCGAGTCACTTCCTTTATGCGGAATGCTTGAATTAACACTGAATGCGCTTGGTACGGAAAGAGATCATGTAACCTATAACGTCTATCGCGCACCAAAAGGCACCGCTATTGATGTGAATGACAGTGCCACTGAGTTATTCATCAGTGACACGAAAAAGACAACACAGCTAGTGCCTGATTTCGATATCGAATCATTCGACTATGGATTTACAGTGTGCTTCTCAGATGATTGTTCTGATGATGTTATTCACATCACAACATACGAAGAAAAAGACGCTAGCTGCGAATAACAATGTTGTAAGTTAGAGAATTTAGCTATGTATTAAGGCTCTCATTAAGGAAAAGTAGCTGTTTACTTAACGAGCTACTTTAAATATTGATGTATCAGTTTGTACTGAAAGCTGTGGCAGTTGCATTTGTTTATTTAGCTTTACACTTCAAAAATGAAAATAATGTCATTATTGAAGTGATAGGCTAATTCAATCGTAAAATGGTTTTATCGCCTATTTATAAGTTACATTCTAGCTTAACCTACGTGAATGTATTTTGAGTGACTTAAACTGCTATTTCAGTACATATTGCAAATGGAGCGTTAATGCGCTTTTCATTAAATGCTGAAATAGTGTCCATAATACAGAGTTTTAAATAGGAAATAGCGAATATCCCAGAGCCAGAAAAGTTGGAGCTTTAATTAGTTTGCAAACAGGTAACTGTAAGTTAAAGCGTATGCGTCCGGCGAACTACGCCTTGTCTAGCCTAACCTGCCAGGGTAAGAGATTGTTGAGGTCACAATCAGGGTAGGATAATTGCTCTAAGCAGTGTTCGATGTAATCGAACGGGATAAGTCCAT